>NZ_JBIASO010000005.1:319276-410360 GCF_042890865.1 Streptomyces sp. NPDC002018 | reverse complement strand
CGCTCCCACTCAGCATCGCTCAGATCACCCCGCCCCATGCCCACACCAACGACCCGCACACGAAGCAGTCACATGATCGACCGGACAAGTCCTAGCGTCGGTCGCGGACCAGGCCACCGCACTCAGGACCCAAGGGGAACACCCGATGGAAAACCGATCTCCCTTCACGGCTCGCACCGATGCCGCGCGACGCGCCGACGGGACCGAACCCGCCGGCGAGGTCACGGAGTTCGAGTCCGACGTCGTCGATCTGCTCGTCGAGATGCTGCGCCGTGCGCTCACCCACGAGTTCCGGCACCTGGGCACGGAGGATCTCCTGTCCTCACTGGTCATGGGTGACTCGGCGGCGGGCGCGGCGATCGCCCCCGGTATGCGGCGGGCCGGCGGGCTGAGCGGACTGATCGCGGGCCGGGCGGGACGCGGCTGGGTGAGCGACGACAACGGCGACGGCGGCCATGGGGACGGCGGCCATGGGGACGGCGGCGACGGCACCGCGGCCGTATCCGGTGACGGCACCGCGGCCGTGTCCGGTGACGAGCACGAGGTCGAGCACGAGGTCGACGCCGCCTGGCGCCTGGCGCGGTGGCAGGTCGCGCAGCGCTCCGGCAAGGGCGTCGCGCCGAGCGACCGGGAATGGCCCGAGCCGTCCGGGGCACTGCGCGCCTGCCTGCTCCACGCCCACCGGCTCGCTCGCGGGGACGCGTCCCCCGGCGTGTGCTCCCGGCATGTGGCCCGTGCCCTGTTGGACCTCCCCGGCACCAGGGCGCGGGAGGCATGCGTACTGAGGCGGCTGGACCCGGCCGCCGCGTACACCGAACTGGACACGCTGGACACCCGGGCACGGAACGGGACCGAACCGCCGGAGACCGGCCGGCCCCTCTCCCCGGCCGTGACCGTCCTGCGCCGGGCCGGGGTGCTGGAGGACCGGAGCAACTGGCTGGCCCGCACCCTGATGGCGTGGACGACCGGCAGCGCCGACGACGGCTCGCCCATCCTGTTCGCGGTGAACGTGGAGGCCGGACGCCAGGCCGTACGGTGCGGACGGGAGACGGTGGAACCGGTGGATCTGCTGCTGGCCGTCCTCGCGCTGGACAGGTCACTGTCGCTCGCCGGACGGTCACTGCCCGAGGCGCTGGCACCCGTCAACGAGGCCGCCGCTCTGCTGCGTACCCACGGAGTGCGCCCGGCGCCGCTGTTCCTGGCGGCTCTCGCCGCCGATCCGCTCACCGCCTCCGCTCACGTGCCGCGCTCCGCCGCGGCCGAACGGGCCATCGCCGTGGCACGGCTCACCGGCGCCGAGCACCGCGCTTCCTCGGTGGGCACGGTGCACCTCGTGACCGCGCTCCTCGACGATGCCGAGGGACCGGTCCCGGCACAACTGCGCGCCCTCGGCGTGGACCTGACCGCGCTGAGGACGGAGCTGGGTCTCCGGCTGAGCGCGTGAGGGGCCGGGCCCCGGGCCGGCGGGCCCCGCGCGGACCCGGCCGCTGCGGCCGACGCTACCGTTGCCGCCAGGAGACCTACGGGCGAGGACGGGGATGAGGGTGAGGCGCGTGCCCGGACGTAAGCCGCGGGCATGGGCGCGCGCATGGGCGCGCACGGGACACGGGACGGCGGACGCGGCGCGACCGGCCCGGACGGCCCGGACGGCCCGATCGGGCGTCATGCCGCGATCGGCCCGTATGTCACGGCGGGCTCGTATGCCACGGCCGGCCGGCATGGCGCGGTCCGTGCGGCGCATGGCGCGGTCCGTGCGGCGCGAGGCGGTGGAAGGCTGGGCCGCCGTGCGCCGTGCCCCGCGCCGTACCGTCGCCGCCGAGGCGGTGGGCTGGCTGCTGACGGCGGCCCTCGGACTGGTCCCGCTGCCGCTGGTGCACCCGGACCGGCCCGTCCTGGCTGTGCTGGAGGCGCTGTACGCGGCGTCCCTCGTACCCCTGCGGCACCACCGGCCGGTCCTGGCGGTGCTGGGTACGGGACCCCTGCTGGTCGGCCCCAACGTATGGGTACTGGCCGTGGTACCGCTGATCGTGCTGCCCGCCACCCGGCGGATCGCGCCGCCGCGCCGCGCCTGGCACGCCGTAGGAGCGGCCTGCGCGGTGACCCTCGCGCTGACGCTCGCCGGAAGCCCGGCCCGGCCGGGCGCCTGGCCGGCGGAGCTGGCCGGGAACGGTGTCTCCGCGGTGCTCCTCGTGCTGCTCCCCGCGCTGGCCGGGACACTGCTGGGGCGGCGCCGGCCCCTGGTCGGTCTGCTGCGGGAACGCAACGCCTATCTGGAACAGGCCCGTTCACTGACCGCCGCCACGGCGCGGCTGGAGGAACGTACCCGTATCGCCGGCGAGATGCACGATCTCCTCGGCCACCGGCTGAGCCTGATATCGGTGCACGCCGGGGCACTGGAACTGGCCGCCGCGCGTCAGGCACCGCCGCTGGCCGGACAGGCCGAGCTGCTGCGCACCACCGCGGGCACGGCGATGGAGGAACTGCGCGGCATCCTGGGCCTGTTGCGGCACGAGGACACGGCGGGGACCGATCCCGAGGGGCATCGCGGAACACGCGAGGACATCACCGCACTGGTGGCGCAGTCCCGGCAGGCCGGTGTCACCGTCGAACTCGACTGGTCGCTCCCCGACTCGGCCGATCCGGGCCCGCGCACCCGCCAGTCGATGCACCGCGTGGTCCGCGAGGGGCTGACGAACGTGCTCAAGCACGCGGCCGGGGCACCCACACGGGTGGAGGTCAGGGGCGACGGCGGGGCCGGGAGCGACGGCAGGGTCAGGGGCGAGACCGGGGACGAGGGCGATCGCGGTACCTGCGACGGTCACGGGGGCGGCACCGGTCGCGCGGCCGGGAGCGGCTCCGGCCGGATCGAGGTCTCCGTCACCAACGAGGCCCCACACGAGGGACGTCAACGCCTCCCGGGGGCCGGAAACCGCAGCGGACTGGCCGGGCTGGAGGAGCGGATCACGCTGCTCGGGGGCTCGTTCACGGCGGGCCCCCTGCGGGACGGCGGGTTCCGGCTGGCCGCCCTCCTGCCGTCCCGTCCGGACGGCGTCACCCCGGCCGTACCCCCACCGGACCCGAGCGCGGTCGTCACCGGCGAATCCGGGGCGCCCCGGGACGGCACCGCACACCCGGGAACCCGCGCTCCCCTCTCGGCCGAGATCCTCACCTGGCCCCGGGTCCTGGGCGCGGGCTGCGCGGCCACGCTCGTGGTCCTGCCCACCGTGACCTTCCTGATCCTGCTCCTGGTGGCCGCCGCGCTGGAATGAGGCCGCTCCCGGCCTAGGATGAGGCGGTGATCCGAGTCCTCATAGCCGACGACGAGGCGTTGATGCGCGCCGGCATCCGGCTGATCCTGGAGAACGCCGAGGACATCGAGGTGGTGGCCGAAGCGGGGGAGGGCCGTCAAGCCGTCGCGGCCTGCCGCGACCGGACCGTCGACGTGGCGCTGCTCGACATCCAGATGCCGGCCGGGGACGGTATCGCCGCCGCCGAGGAGATCGCCCGTATCTCGCCCTCCACCCACGTGGTGATGCTCACGGCGTTCGGCGAGGAGCGGAGCGTGACGCGGGCCCTGCGGGCCGGCGCGAGCGGCTTCCTGCTCAAGGACACCGGCCCCACCGAACTGATCCACGCGGTACGGCTCGCCGCGACCGGCGAACCGGTGCTGGCGCCCCGGATCACCAGGCAGTTGATGGAACAGCACGTACGGTCCACCCATGACGCGCAGGCCGCCCGGCGCAGGGTCGAGCATCTGACCCCCGCCGAGCGGAGCGTCCTGCGGCTGCTGGGCACCGGCCTGTCCAACGCCGAGATCGCCGACCGGCTCCATCTGAGCGCGAGCACGGTCAAAGCGCACATCAGCCGCATCCTGACCCGCACGGGCTGCGCCAACCGCGTACAGGCCGCGGTGCTGGCCCATGACGCGGACCTGCTCCCCCACCCGTGAGAAACGGCCCGCCGGGAAGCCCCCGCCGGCCGGTGCGGCGGTCGGTGACGGCGCCCGGTGCGGCGGTCGGTGACGGGGATCGGTGACGGCGGTCGGTTTGGGCGGCCGGCCTCAGCGTTCGCCGCCCGGCACCCAGAGCACGTCCCCGACCTCCCTGTTCGCCACCCGGGCGAGAATGAAGAGGAGGTCGGACAGACGGTTCAGATAGGTCGCCGTCAGGGCGTTCATGGTCTCCCCGTGCACCTCCAGCGCCGCCCACGTCGAACGCTCGGCGCGACGGACGACCGTGCAGGCCTGGTGCAGCAGGGCGGCGCCCGGGGTGCCACCGGGGAGGATGAAGCTGCGGAGCTTGTCGACCCGCTCCAGGAAACGGTCGCAGTCCGCCTCCAGCTTGTCGATGTACGACTGCTCGACCCGCAGCGGCGGGTACGCGGGCTCCTCCACCACCGGGGTCGACAGGTCCGCGCCCACGTCGAAGAGGTCGTTCTGGACCCGGACCAGGACCTTCACCAGCTCCTCGGGGAGCGCGCCCAGCGCGATCGCCGTACCGATGACGGCGTTGGCCTCATTGGCGTCGGCGTACGCCGCGATCCGCACATCGGTCTTGGCGGTACGGCTCATATCACCGAGCGCGGTCGTGCCCTTGTCGCCGGTGCGGGTGTAGATGCGCGTCAGATTGACCATACGGCCAGCCTAGGCCGTGCCCGGTTCCCGTCGGAGGGCACCGGGCACGGTATGCACAGGGCGCACAGGGCGCACAGGGCGCAGTGGGCGACCGGTCGTCAGCCCACCATCGGCCTGCCGGTCTCCAGCAGGGACTTGAGGTCGCTGAGCAGCAGCGCCCAGCCGCCGCCCGCCTCCTTGATCTCACCCGCGACCTGGGCCGCGTGGGCCGGCGCCCCGCTGACGTCGTGCGTCACGGTGAGCTTGGTGACGCCCCCGTACGGCTCCTCCTCGATCTCGTAGGTGAGCCGTGTGAACGGCTCGCCCGCCAGCTCCGGCGTGAAGAGCATGCGGTAGGTCTGGACGAGCCGGTGCGGCGGAACGGCCTCGACGATCTCCCCCTCGATGATCTGCTCCGGCGCGCCGTGCTGACGCATCTCGTCGCTCGACAGCACCCGGTACGCGCCCCCCGCGCGCAGGTCGAACTCGCCCGCGCAGCGGTAGCCGTAGCGCGCGTTCCACTCCGGCTGGGTGATCGCGTCCCAGACCGCCTGGGGTGTCGCCCTGATGTAGACCTGGTGCACCCGGACGGTCCTGGTCGTCTCGGCCGTGGCTGTCATGTGTTCCCCTCCAGCTCGTTCTTGAGCTCCGCGAGCGCCGTCACCTGGCGCTCGGTGTACTTGTCGATCCACCGGTCGTGGACCAACCGGATCGGTACCGGGTTCAGGAAGTGCAGCTTCTCCCGGCCGGACTTGCGCGTGACGACAAGCCCCGCCTCCTCCAGCACCTTCAGATGCTTCATCGCTCCGTACCGCGTCATCTCCAGCTCGGACTCCAGCTCGGTCAGCGTCCGCCCGTCACGCGCGAAGAGCAGGTCCAGCAGAAAACGGCGCGTCGGATCAGCCAGCGCCTTGAAGACACGGTCGTCGTCGGTCACGGATCCAAAATAGGTGACCAAAGAGTCACATGTAAAGCCTGGCCCGTGGGGGAGCCGCCCGTGGGGGAGCCGGTGCGCAAGTGCGCGGTGTGCGGCGTGTGATGGCGGCCCCGGTGTGATGTCCGTCATGTGAGACGTGACGCGCATCTCTTCATCGCCACACGGCCCACCGCGACCGCTAACCTCCGGCAGAGCACTCGAATGTAAACAGGCGTTAAGGCCTGGGACGAGCCGAAGAAGAATCGTGGGGTGTGACGTGGCCAGGAAGCTCGCCGTCATCGGGGCCGGACTCATGGGGTCCGGGATCGCGCAGGTCTCCGCCCAGGCGGGCTGGGACGTCGTGCTGCGGGATGTCACCGACGCGGCGCTGGCCCGGGGGATCGACGGCATCAGGAGCTCGTACGGGCGGTTCGTCGCCAAGGGCAAGCTGGAGGAGGCCGACGCGGACGCGGCCCTCGCCCGGATCACCACGACCACCGAGCTGGACGCCGTCGCCGACGCGGACATCGTCGTCGAGGCCGTCTTCGAGAAGCTCGACGTCAAGCACGAGATCTTCCGGGCGCTCGACAAGCTCGTCCGGGACGACGCCGTCCTCGCCTCCAACACCTCCGCCATCCCGATCACCAAGATCGCGGCGGTGACCGGGCGCCCGGAGCGTGTCGTCGGCACGCACTTCTTCTCGCCGGTGCCGATGATGCGGCTCTGCGAGCTGGTGCGCGGCTACAAGACGAGCGACGAAACCCTCGCCACCGCGCGGGAGTTCGCCGAGTCCGTGGGGAAGACCTGCATTGTCGTCAACCGCGATGTGGCAGGCTTTGTGACCACACGACTGATCTCCGCGCTGGTGGTCGAGGCCGCCAAGCTCTACGAGTCGGGCGTCGCGTCCGCCGAGGACATCGACACCGCCTGCAAGCTGGGGTTCGGTCACGCCATGGGGCCGCTCGCCACCGCCGACCTGACCGGTGTCGACATCCTCCTCCACGCGAGCGGCAACATCTACGCCGAGTCGCAGGACGAGAAGTTCGCCCCGCCGGAGCTGATGCGCCGGATGGTGGACGCGGGTGACATCGGCCGCAAGAGCGGGCAGGGCTTCTACAAGCACTGAGCCGCCTCACGCCGTTTCGGTATCACCCCACAGGGTGATTTTGGTATCGGTTCGCTTACAGACGGCAACTTCTCCGCCCACGCGGCAGTCAGTTGTTGGAAGACAGAACAGACACGGAGCACAGAAGCACTCTCGGGGAGCGCATATGCACATCAGGGGCGACCACGCCGAGCTGGTCGTCGGGGGCCGCCTCGACGTCCGCAGCGCGGCGGACGCCCGTACGGTCCTGCACTCGGCCGTCGACGACGGAGCCGGCGATCTGGTGCTCGACCTGACCGAACTGGACTCCTGGGACGCCACCGGACTCGGCGTCATCATGGGAGCCCACCGGCGGGCGGGACGGTGCGGTCGCAGACTTGTGCTGCGCGGCGTCCCGCCGCAGATGCAGCGCCTGCTCGTGGCCACCCGATTGCACCGCATTCTCGCCATCGAGGGCGGAATCGCCGCAGAGTCGCTGCCAAGGGTCTGACCCGGCCGGACCGCACAATCCTCATGAGACCGTGATGTCTTGGACGGGTCGGTACCCCGGCTGTTCACGGATACTGTCCGGAGGTTTAGGGTTCGGCCGTCTGCCGATGACCGACCCATGGAGCAGATACCGGACCAGAAGCGACAGATGGGCGTGCGCGGCCGGGGGCAACGGCACGCCACGATCTGGGGGGCTTTTCACCATGGACCCGATGAGCCGGGGACCGGAAGAGTACGGCCACGACGACGAGCGGTTCGACGACCGGCACCTCGGCGCCGGGCGCACCGACGGCCCGCACACCGGCAGCACCCGCCCCGGCGGGGAACACGCCGGTAACGAGCCCGTCGACGGCGCGTCGTACGACGGCCCGCGCCACGGCTACGAGCCCACCGGCGGCGGGAGCCACGACAGCGACGGTCACGGCGGTGGCGACAGCGGCGGGAGCTTCGGCGGCGACGGCTACGACGCCTATGGCTACGACGGCGACGGCTACGGCGGTCGCGGCGCCGGAGCCCCGGGCGGCGGACGCCACGACGGCAGCCGCGCCGATGACGGCCGTACCGACGACAGGCGTGTCCACGACAGCCGTCTCGACGACGGCCGCTACGAGGACGAACGCGCCGACGACCGGCGCCACGAGGGCGAACGCCTCGGCGAGAGCCCCGACTCGGGCCGCCCGGCCCGCGTCGAGATCACCCCCGCGATCACCGCCGCCCTCGCCCCCGCGCCCGCGCGCACCCCCGTCCTTCCCCCGGCGGTCACCCCCGCCCGGGGACATCTCAAGGGCGGCGGACCGGCCACGCCCCCGGCCGCCCGCACGGTCCAGCTCATCTCCGGCGACTTCCTGCTGACCGTCAACCCCGTCGACGGCAGCGAGATCGAGCTGTGCCCGCCGGGCCGCCGGCCCGGCGCCCCCGCGCGGCGCACCGCCCAGGACCGCGCCGCTCTCCAGCGCGCGGGCCGGCCGCCCGTACCGCCGGGACCTGCCGCACCGCCGCTGCCGCTGCTGGAGCGCGCCGAGGAACGCACGCGGCTGACCGGGCTGCTGGGCCGGGGTCGCTCCGTCCGGCTCACCGGGCCCGCGGGGTCCGGACGTACCGCACTGCTCGAAGCGGTCGCGGCGGACTGCGCGAACCTCGCGCCCGACGGCGTCGTCCGGCTCTCCGGCCACCACCGCACCACCACCGAGCTGCTGTACGAGCTGTACTCCGCCGTATACGACGCGACCCTGCGCCGGCCCGACCGCGCGGAGCTGCTCACGCTCGTCCATGACATCGGCGCGGTGGTCGTCCTCGACGATCTGGAGCTGGGCGGCGAGGCGCTGGACGAACTGCTCGGCGCGACCCCCGAGTGCGCCTATCTGCTCGCCCCGGTGCCCGGCGCCGAGGCGCCCTCCGCCGAGGCGCGGCTGGAGGAGATCGCCCTCGGCGGGCTCGGCCGCGGCACCTCGCTGGAACTGCTGGAGCGTGCCGTCGAGCGCCCCCTCACCGACGAGGAGGCGAACTGGTCGGGCGACCTCTGGTTCGAGTCCGAGGGCCTGCCCCTGCGCTTCGTCCAGGCCGGTGCGCTGCTGAGGCAGCGTGACCAGCTCCGTGGCGGCCCCGGGGCCTTCGACGAGTTCGAGCCCTTCGAACCGTCCAACGGCGAGACGCCGGTCAGCACGCCCGACGGGTACGACCTGCCCCTGCCCAGCGTCGGTGAGGGCGCCGCGCCCGCCGCGCTGCTCGCCTCCCGGCTCAGCGAGGCCGCCCGCGCCACCCTGCGCTTCGCCGTGGCGCTCGGCGGCGAGGTGCCGCACCAGGCGCATCTGCCGGCCCTGGTGGGCGACACCCACGCGGACGCCGCGCTCGGCGAGTTGATGAGCTGCGGACTGCTCACCCCGGTCGGCTCGCGCTACCGGCTCGCCACCGGTGTCCTCGCGCAGTTGGAGGCGAAGGGGTACGGCGACGACGCCGTGGCCCACGCGCACACCGCCGCACAGCACTACGCCTGGTGGACCGGGCACCCCTCGGTGACCCCCGAGCGCGCCGCCGCCGAGGCCGACGCCATCCTCGCGGCGCTGGGCCCGCTGGTGCCCGGCCGGGAGTCCGGCCATCCGAGCGCCGCGGTGCTGCTGGCGCGCAGCGCCGCGCCCGCGTTCCTGGCGGGTCTGCACTGGGGCGCCTGGGAACGGGCCCTGCGGGCCGGCTCCGAGGCCGCCAGGCTCGCCGGGGAGGTCGCCGAAGAGGCGTACTTCCACCATGAGTTGGGTGTGCTCGCGCTCTGCGTCGGCAATCCGGACCGGGCCCGTGCCGAGCTGGAGGCGTCGATCGGTATGCGGGGCGCCGTCGCCGACAAGGTCGGCACGGTCGCGGGACGCCGGGCGCTGGCCCTGGTCGCGGACCGCGAGGGCGCGCTGTCCGGCGGACGCGCGCCCGTGGGGGAGGGGTCGGCGGTCGTACGGTACGAGGAGCCGGCGGCCCTCATGTCCACCCCGGCCCTGGGCGGGTCGCTGCCCGCGCTGCCGGGGCCGTCCGGGGCGGGTTCCGCCCCGGCCACCGGCGCGAGTACCCCGCTGGTCACCCGCCGCGACACTCCCGTACCCGGTCCTCGTTCCGCCCCCGGGCCCGCCGCGCACGGCCGGCGTCCCGCGCTGGGCGGTGCCCGGCGCAATCTGGTCGCGGCGGGTGCGGGCGCGGTGCTCGCGGCCGTCCTGGGCACGGTGGTGACGCTGGGCGCGACCTCCGGCAACGGCACCTCGCAGCCGGACCGGGTCAGCACGGAACCGTCCTCGGACCTGGAGGAGGGCGACGACGGCCGGCCGGCCGACCAGCCCGCCGCCGACACGACCCGGGGCCCCGTCACCGGCCGTTCGGAGCAGGGGGCGCCCGCCGCGGAGCCGACCGACAGCGCCACCCCTTCGGGTACGGCGTCGTCCTCGGAGGGCCCTTCCGACGGCGGTTCGTCTCCGGACGGCGGCAGCCCGTCCGCGCCGGGCACCTCGCCGAAGCCGCCGACGAAGTCGCCGTCGACGCCGCCCACCGGGCCCTCGGACACTCCTTCGTCACCGTCGACGCCGCCCTCGGGCGGCTCGCCGTCGGAGTCGCCGTCGGAGAGCGCCCCGGAACCGTCGCAGCCCGCGACGGCGAGCGACATGTCCCCCAGCCTCAGCGCGGGCGTCACGGAGTCCGGCGACGCCTCGCCCGGCACCCCGGCCTGACGCTCCGGCGACAGCGACGGCGACAGCGACAGCGATGGCGACGCGGCACGGCGCGAACGCGATGCCCCGGGACGGGACACGGCCGGCCCGTCGTCCGCGTACGGACAGCCGACGGCGGAACGTGAACGACGGCGGGGCGTGAACGACGGCGGGGCGTGAACGACGGCGGGGCGTGAACGACGGCGGGGCGTGAACGACGGCGGGGCGTGAACGACGGCGGGGACGACCGACGCCGGAGCGTGACCGACGGTGGAAGGTGAACGACGTGGGGGCCGCTCCGGAGAGCGGCCCCCACGTCCGTGTCAATGCCGGTGCCGGACACCTGGCCGGTCTTGGGGCCCTCGGGCCCACGGGCCCGCAGACCTCCTCCGGCCCCCGGGCGCCCGGACGGCGGTCAGAAGAGCCGGAGCTTGTCGTCCTCGATGCCGCGCAGCCCGTTGTAGTCGAGCACGACACAGCCGATCCCGCGGTCCGTCGCCAGGACCCGCGCCTGCGGCTTGATCTCCTGGGCCGCGAACACGCCCTTCACCGGGGCGAGATGAGGATCCCGGTTGAGGAGTTCGAGATACCGCGTGAGCTGCTCGACCCCGTCGATCTCGCCGCGCCGCTTGATCTCCACCGCCACGGTCACCCCGTCCGCGTTCCGGCACAGGATGTCCACCGGGCCGATCGCGGTCGGGTACTCGCGGCGGATCAGGGTGTATCCGTCGCCCAGCGTCTCGATACGGTCCGCGAGCAGCTCCTGGAGGTGCGCTTCCACGCCGTCCTTGATGAGACCGGGGTCGACGCCCAGCTCGTGCGAGGAGTCGTGGAGTACTTCCTCCATGGTGATGATCAGTTTCTCGCCCGCTTTGTTCACGACCGTCCACACGCCGGCGTCGTTGTCGGCGCCTTCCTTGAGTGTGCAGGGCGGCGACATCCAGTTGAGGGGCTTGTACGCCCGGTCGTCGGCGTGGATCGACACACTGCCGTCGGCCTTGACCAGGATGAGACGGGGAGCGGAGGGCAGGTGGGCGGTGAGCCGGCCCGCGTAGTCCACGGAGCAGCGGGCAATGACGAGACGCATGGTCGGCAACGCTACTCGACCGGCGAGCCCCCGCGCGATTCGCCCCGGAAGCCCCCGTTCGTTATTGGCCGGTTGTGTTCCCATTCTCCTGGTGCCGTCCCCACTGCGCGCCTAACGTGGAAGCAGGAGGTCGCCGGTCGTGCACGCTGCGTCGTCGTCGCCTCCTTCCCTGCCCGTAAGGCCCCGCTTCCCGGGGTCGCGAGAGGAGAACCCATGTCGCTCGACGTCTCACCGGCGCTGTTGGATCAGGCCGAGCGAGGCGAGGTCGACGAAGCGGCTTTCGTCGACTGCGTCCGGACCTCCCTGCCCTACGCATGGGAGATGATCAGTTCTCTGGTGGCTGAGCTGAAGGTGGACGGTGGACCTTTCGCCGACAACCAGACGCCGCCGCCGGACGAGCAGGCACGTGGTCAGTTGCTGCGCGCGCTCGCGAGTGACGCGATTCGCGGTGCGCTCCAGCGGCACTTCGGAGTGCGTCTCGCTTTTCAGAACTGCCACCGCGTCGCGGTGTTTCCACTGGACACCTCGGTCGACGAGCGGCTGGCCCGTTTCACCTCGGTGAGGGCCCAGTTGCTCAACCAGTCTCCCGAACTCCGGGACTGCTGACGTCCCTTGCTGCCGCTCCGCACCGGGGAGGTGTCGTGGGTGCAGGAGCGGCAGCAGTTCCGAGAACCGGACTCCTCGTGTGACGCGCGTGGTTCGGGTGCTGACGTGGTGAGTTCCGGTGGTCGGTCCGCCTCCCGGCCGGTCGCACCGCCGGCCCGGTCAGCCGAGTCCCGGCAGTACCTCCGTCCCGAGGCGCTGTATGTTCTCCTCGGTCGTCGCCAGATCGCCCGAGCCCTCGACGAGCAGTGCGAAGCGGCTGATGCCGGTGCGCTCCGCCGTGGCCGCGAGCCGGTCCACCGCCAGCCGGGGCGGCCCCACGGGATGCAGTCCGCAGAGCAGTTCGGTGTACTCCACCGGGTCCCGCATCGAGCGGCGCCTGCCGTCGACCGTGACATGGGCGCCCAGGCCCTGCCGCAGCCAGCCGGGCATCGCCTTGACGAGCGTCTCGGCCGCCTCGGACCGGCCGTCCGCGATCTGCGCGACGCCGACCGACACATGCGCGGCGTCCTCGATCTCCTCGGCGCTGCGCCCCGTGGCGCGCGCGTGCGTCCGCCACAGTCCGACCATCTCCGCCTTCTCGTCGTCGCCGCAGTGCATCCCCAGCAGCATCGGCAGACCGTGCTCGGCGGCCAGCCGTACGGTCTTGGGCGAGGTGCAGGCGATGACCACCTCGGGTTCCGCGACGTCCATCAGCTCGTCCGGCCTCGGTACGACGGGGACCTCGCGGAACCGGAACCGTTCGCCCGTGGCCGAGACCCGGGGTTCGCGCAGCCAGCGCAGCAGCAGGGCGAGTGCTTCGGGGAACTCGCGCTCGTACGCCGCCAGACCGGTGCCGAAGACCTCCAGATCGACCCAGGGGCCGCCGCGGCCCACCCCGAGTGTGAACCGTCCGCCGGACACCAGGTGCAGCAGTGCCGCCTGCTCGCCGAGTGCCACCGGATGCACGTTCGGCAACACACTGACCGCCGTGCCCACCCGGAGTCGCCGGGTGCGGCCGAGGAGCACCGCGGCCAGGGTGACGGCCGACGGGCACACCCCGTACGGCACGAAGTGGTGCTCGGCCAGCCAGACCGCGTCGAGCCCGGCCTCCTCGGCCAGTTCGGCGGTGCGCACCGCCCGGTTCAGTGCCTCTCCCTGTCCCTGGCCAGGGAACTGGGCGGACAGTACGAAAGCTCCAACACGCATCGCCTTTCCTCCTTGCGGCCGACGCGACTCCCCTGTGGGCAACAACGTCTGACACCTGCCGAAGGCACGGCCGTTCAGCAAAGTTATGCGATTGTCCCTTAAGTCTGTTCTGTGAGTCCGGGCGTCCTGAGCCGCGCGGGACGTCCACCCGGCGGTCCGGGTCGTAGGCTGGGTCAGGAACCGTGCTGTCTGCCCCGTGAGGTGTCCTGTGTCCCCGCGCCGCAACCGCCCCCGAGGCGGCGAGAAACCGACCGAGCGAGCCGGTGAGGCGGGGGAGAGGTACGGGGGGTTCCAGCGGTCGGAGTCCTGGCAGGGCGAGGACTGGTCGGTGCGCCATGTCGCCGGCGCGAGCGCCGAGGGCAAGCGGTACCGCTGCCCCGGCTGCGACCAGGAGATCCCGTCGGCCGTGCCGCATGTGGTGGCCTGGCCCCAGTACGGCGGGGTGGACGACCGCCGCCACTGGCACCGGTCCTGCTGGACCGCGAAGGACCGCCGCACCTCACGGGTACAGCGGTCCCGGAACGCGCCCAAGTACTGAGCGGCCATGTACTGAGCGCCCATGTACTGAGCGCCCATGTGCTGACCGGCCATGTGCTGAGCGCCCATGTGCTGACCGGCCCCGGCCCGGTGGCCGGACCGGTACGGACCCGGTGCCGTCCGCGACTACACGTCGCGCTTGTCGAGGGCGAGGCAGGCGCCGGCCATCGCGACGGCCGTCACACCCAGCAGGATCCACAGCGGCTCCCAGCCCTGGGGGCCCGACGAGCCCGAGATGCCGGTGCTGTCGGTGTAGAACACCGAGAGCTGGTTGGGGATCGAGTACTCGAACAGGGCGTCCCGCAGATCACCGAGCGAGTTCGAGAACATGAACATGGCCAGCACCAGCGGCAGCAGGACCACACCGATCATGATGGTGATCGCCCCCGCAGAGTGCCGGACCAGCGCGCCGACGGCCATGGACAGCAGTCCGAGCGTGGCCAGATAGAGGCTGATGCCGACCGTCGCCCGGAACCAGGCCGCGCCGTCGGGCGACTCGGTGTCCACGATCGTGGTCTGGAGCGCGGCCACGATCATCGTGGTCACGGCCGTGATCACGAAGACCAGGAGGAAGAAGACGGTCGCCTTGGCGGCCAGCACCCGGACCCGGCTGGGGCACGCGGTCAGGGTTGTACGGATCATGCCGGTGCCGTACTCCGAGGCGATGGTCATGACCCCGAGCGTGATCACGCACATGGTCCCGAGCAGTACGCCGAAGAACCCGAGGGCGAGCACGGACTCGCTGTCGGCCACCTCGGCGTCGGCCGAGGCCACGATCACGGCGGCGAGCAGACCGATGCCCACCACCAGCACGATCATGACCCCGAGCGTCCACATCGTGGAACGTACGGACCGGAGTTTGGTCCACTCCGAAGCCAGCGCGTCACCGAGATGGGTCCGGCGGGCCGGGATGGGCGAGACATAGCCGCCGACGGGACCGTTCTGTCCGCCGAAGGCCTGCCGCGGGACCGGCTGCGGGACCGTTTGCGGGGCCTGCGGGGGGACCTGCTGGTACGGGGTCGTCATCGGGCGTCCTCGGTGCTGTCGCGCTTCGTCGGGTCCGGGGCGGGGGCCGTTACGGCCGGGGCGGGCGTGACGGACGTGGCGGTCGGTACGACGGAGGCCGCGCCGGCCGGAGCCACGCCGGCGGGGGTGGCCGGGGTGGCCGGGGCGTCACCCGCGTACGGGTTGGCCCGGGGCGGCGGCGGGGCGTACCAGCCCTGCTGCGGCACATCCGGTACGGCCGGCGGCGCGTACCCCTGAGGGGCGGCCCCATACCCGTACTGCGGCCCGTAGCCGGGCGTCTGCGGCTGCTGGAACCCGGCCAGCGCGTCGGCCGTCGAGCGGTAGTCCACGGCGCTCTGCGTCATCCGCATGTACGCCTCCTCCAGCGAGGCCTGGTGCGGGGACAGCTCCCAGAGCCGTACGTCCGCCCCGTGCGCCAGATCGCTGATCCGGGGCAGCGTGAGCCCGGTGACCCGCAGCGCGCCGTCCGGTTCCGAGAGCACCTGGCCGCCCGCCTCGGTCAGCGAGGACATCAGCTTCTCGCGCCGCTCGGCGTCGCTGCCCGCGACCCGCACCCGCGCGAAGTCCGCCGAGTTGGCCGAGATGAAGTCCTTGACGCTCATATCCGCGAGGAGCTGCCCGCGCCCGATCACGATGAGATGGTCGGCGGTGACCGCCATCTCACTCATGAGATGCGAGGAGACGAAGACCGTACGGCCCTCGGAGGCGAGCTGCTTCATCAGATTGCGGACCCAGAGGATGCCCTCGGGATCGAGGCCGTTGACGGGCTCGTCGAAGAGCAGCACCTGCGGGTCCCCGAGCAGCGCCGCCGCGATCCCCAGCCGCTGTCCCATACCGAGGGAGAAGCCCTTGGAACGCTTTCTGGCCACATCCTGGAGGCCGACGACACCGAGGACCTCGTCCACCCGCGTCGCGGGTATCCCGGAGAGCTGGGCCAGGGACAGGAGGTGATTGCGCGCGCTGCGCCCGCCGTGCACCGCCTTGGCGTCCAGCAGCGCGCCCACCTGACGCGGCGCGTTCGGCAGATGACGGAAGGGATGTCCGCCGACCGTCACCCGGCCCGCGCTCGGCCGGTCGAGTCCGAGGATCATCCGCATGGTGGTCGATTTGCCGGAACCGTTGGGGCCCAGGAACCCGGTCACCGATCCGGGCCGTACCTGGAAGGAAAGGTTGTACACGGCCGTCTTGGCGCCGTAGCGCTTCGTCAGGCCGACTGCCTCGATCATTCTCCAGCCCCATCGACAGGTCAGGTCGTCGGGGCAGTCGCCGTTCCCGGCCGAAGACCCCCGTAAGAGTTAGGAGGATATCCGGGCCTTGACGGTTGCGGCCAAGCCGTTCCGGCGGAGAGTCGGTGACGAACGGGCCGGGGTCTCCGAACCAGAGCCCTTCAAGCGTCCCGCTTCCTCAGCACGAGGTAACCGCCCAGAAGCGCCGCCACCACCCACAGGACCAGGATCCCCAGACCGCCCCAGGGGCCGTAGGGAGTCTCGTCGGAATTCATGGCGTCCGGCACCACCTGGAGGATCCTGGAGCCCGCCCGGTCGGGGAAGTAGTGGGCGACCTCCTTCGCGACCGGCACCGCCGCCAGGATTTGCGAGACCAGGAAGAAGAACGGCATCAGAATGCCCAGCGAGAGGATCGAACTGCGCAGCATCGTGGCCACGCCCATCGAGAAGACGGCGATCAGCGCCATGTAGAGCCCGCTGCCGATCACCGCGCGCAGCACATTCGGCTCACCGATGGTGGTGCCGTGGTCACCGAGCAGCGCCTGGCCGAGGAAGAACGCCAGAAAGCCGGTGACGAGCCCCACCATCAGGGCCAGCACCCCGGCCACCAGGATCTTGGCGAAGAGGAAGGTGCCCCGCCGCGGTACGGCGGCCAGCGAGGTGCGGATCATGCCCGAGCTGTACTCGGAGCCGACCACCAGCACCCCGAAGACCACCATCGCGAGCTGGCCCAGGACCATCCCGGAGAAGCTGGTGAACGTCGGATCGAAGGTGGCCCGCTGGGGTGCGGACAGATCGTCGAACGTCGAGTTCAGCAGCGCCGAGAGGGCCGCGCCCAGGGCCACGGTCACGACCAGGGCGCTGATCAGCGTCCAGGTCGTGGAGGCGACCGTACGGATCTTGGTCCACTCGGACCGGAGGACCGCGGGTACCGATCCCATCGTCAGACTCCCCTGCCCTGGTGGTTCCCGCCGTCCTGAGCACCCGGTCCGCCGTCCTGAGCACCCGGTCCGCCCTGCGGGGCACCCGGGCCGCCCTGCGGGACCTGGCCCCACGCGGGTGGCGGCGGCTGCTGCTGCCCGCCGCCGGGCCCCGCGTGCGCGTGGTACTCGACCGACCCGGCCGTCATCCGCATGAACGCCTCCTCCAGCGAGGCACGCTGGGCGCTCAGCTCGTGCAGCACGATCCCGTGGCGCGCCGCCAGCTCGCCCAGTTCCTCGGTGGAGGCCCCGTCGATCTCCAGCACCCCGCCGTCGGCCTCGGCCGCGGTGAACCCGGCGGTGTGCAGTACGTCCTTGAGCTGCTCCCGCTGCGGCGAGCGCACCCGGGCGTAACTGCGGGAATTCTCCCGGATGAAGTCCGCCATCGATGTGTTCGCGAGCAGTCTGCCCTGCCCGATCACGATCAAGTGATCCGCCGTCAAGGCCATTTCACTCATGAGATGGCTGGAGACAAAGATGGTGCGGCCGTCGTTCGCCAGCGCCTTCATCAGATTACGGATCCAGTGGATACCCTCCGGGTCCAGACCATTGACCGGTTCGTCGAACATCAGGATCTCGGGATCACCGAGCAGCGCGGCGGCGATTCCCAGTCGCTGTCCCATACCGAGGGAGAAGCCTTTCGACTTCTTTCCCGCCACCGCGGTCAGCCCGACCATGTCGAGCACGTCGTTCACCCGGCTCCGGGGAATGCGATTGCTCTGCGCCAGACAGAGAAGATTGTTGTAGGCGCTGCGGCCGCCGTGCATGGCCTTCGCCTCCAGCAGCGCCCCGATGTGCTTGAGGGGCTCGGCGAGTTCGCGGTAGTGCCTGCCGTCGATCCGGACCGACCCACCGGTCGGGATGTCCAGATCGAGCATCATCCGCATGGTGGTCGACTTGCCCGCGCCGTTGGGGCCCAGAAAGCCCGTCACCACCCCGGGCCTGACCTGGAAGGAGAGATCATCGACGGCGACCTTGCGGCCGAAGTGTTTGGTGAGCCCCTCAACCTCGATCATGCGGACAACCTAAGGGTGCGCAAAGCCCCCCGCCACCGGAGTGACAGGGGGCTTGCGCGATCGTTACATACTCGAACGGCCTTGCGTGCTCAGCCGGTCCGGCTCAGCCGCTCCGTACCGGCCGCCCGGTCCCGGCGGCCGGCCCCGACGACGGTCCTGCGGCTCAGCGGGTCTGCTGGGCAGGCACACCACGGGAGATCGGCTCGTCGTCCGCCGGGGAGCCGGCGGCGGCCACGGCGGCACCGGTCAGCGTGGCCAGCATCTCGCGGACGTTGGTGAGCTGGGCGTTGATCGAGTCGCGGCGGTTGGTGAGCGCCGCCAGCTCGCGCTCCGATTCGCTGCGGATCCGGTCGGCCTTGGCGTTCGCGTCGGCCACGATGTCCTCGGCCTGGCGCTGGGCCGTCTCGACGGTCTGCCGGGCCCGGCGCTCCGCGTCCGTACGCAGCTTCTCGGCCTCCAGCCGGAGCTGCTCGGCGCGGTGCTCGATCTCCGCCAGACGCTTCTCGGCCTTGGCCTGGCGCGAGGCCAGGTCGCGCTCCGACTGATCACGCCGCTTGGCGAGGTTCGTCTCGAAGTCCGCGGCGGCCTGGGCGGCCTTGGCGCGGGTCTCCTCGAAGAGCGCGTCGGCCTCCTCGCGCTTGGACTGCGCGTCCTTCTGCGCCTCCGACCGCAGGGTCGAGGCGTCACCCTTCGCCTTCTCGACGATACGGACGCCCTCGTCCTCGGCCTTCGCCTTGCGCTCCGACGCGAACGCCTCCGCGTCGTTGCGCACCTGCTGGGCCGCCGACTCGGCCAGCTCGCGGTGCTGCTCCGCCGCGCGCCTGGCCTCCTCGCGCAGGTCCTTCGCCTCTTCCTCGGCGAGGCGGAGGATCTTCTCGACGCGGGCGCCGAGTCCGGCGTAGGACGGCTCCGCGTCGGTTACCTGGGCCTGGGCGTTCTGCGTTTCGAGGTGGAGCTCCTCGATGCGCTTCTCCAGTGCGGTGATACGGGCCAGAGCACTGTCACGGTCGGCGACGAGTTTGGTAATGCGGTCGTCCACCTGACCGCGGTCGTAACCACGCCGCACGAGCTCGAAGCCGAATGGGGAGGATGTGTCGCTCATGGGGTTCCTGTCGAATGAGACCGGTGAGGTGATAGGGGGAATCCTAGGGGCCTAAGCGGCGTGTCATCGAGCGGATGCCGGTTTGATCTGGAGAATGTCCAGCCTTTTGAGTGGCTAGCTGTCGGACGACTTGCCACTCGATCGGGTGGTTCCCGCAGCGGCGCCCGCCTTGACCTGGGTGTCCTTCGTAGGACCGGCGGGTGCCTCAAACGACTCCAAAGCTTCGAGTACATCCTGGACGCGGGAGATCTCCGCCTGGATGTCCTCGCGTCTGCGCACCAGGACATCGAGCTCGCGCTTGCCGTCCTCGACCGTCTTCTTGGCCTCGCGGGCCGCGTCGGCGCGCAACTCCTGGGCCTCTCTGATGAGTTCGGCCTTCTTCTGCTCGGCCTCCTTGAGCAGGGCCTCGGCCTTCTTCACGGCCGCGATCCGCACTCTGCTCGCCTCGGAACCGGCCTCGGCGACCAGCTCCTTGGCCTTGTGGTCGGCCTCGGCCCGCTGCTCCTTGGCGGCCTTCATCAGATTGTCGACGCGCTCGCCGACGGTCTTGAGCTGCTCGGACGTCTCCCGGCGGGCCCGTTCGTGGAGCTGCTCGATCTCGCTCTCGACCCGGACCCGCAGCTCCTCGGCCCGGTCCCGGATGGCCGTCGCGTCCCGCCGCGCGCCGACGAGCAGCTCGTCCGCGTCCGTACGGGCCTTCTCCACCAGGGAGTTGCCCTCGACGGTGGCGTCCGCGGTGATACGGCCGGCCTCCTTGCGGGCCGCGCCCACCATCGCGTCGGCCTGCGTCTCCGCCTCGGTGGCGGCGCGCAGCGCCTCCTCCTGGGCCTTGTTGATGAGCTGGTCGGCCTGCTCGGCGGCGTCGGCACGGCGCTTGGCCGCGTCCTTGCGCGCCTCGTCCAGGAGCCAGTCCGTCTCCTCCTGGGCCTCGTTCCTGAGCCGCTCCGCGGCGGCCTCGGTGTCGGCCTTGAACTGCTCGGCGTCGGCACGCAGCCGCTCGGCGGACCGCTGCGCGGCGCCCACCGTCTCGGCGGCCTCGGCGCGCATCCGCTCGGACTCGCCGGTGGCCTCCGCGATGAGCCGGTCGGCCTGCGCGGCGGCGTCGCCCCGGATGCGGTTCGCGTCCTCCCGGGCCTCGGCACGGGCACGGGCCGCGTCCCGCTCGGCCGCCGCCAGCGCGTCGGACGCCTCGGTCCGCACCCGCTGCGCGTACTCCGCGGTGTCGGCGCGCATCCGCTCCGCCTCCGCGATCGCGTCGCCCACGGTGCGCTCGGCCAGGGACTGCGCGGCGTCGGCCTCCTCCTGGGCCCTGGCACGGATCCGGCCGGCGTCCTCCGACGCGCGCTCCCGCTCCGCGTACGCGTCCGCGCGTACCCGGTCGGCCTCCTCCTGTGCCTCGGACCTCGTCCGCCCGGCCGCGTGCTCGGCGGCGGAGCGCAGCCCGGCGATCTCCTGTTCGGCCTGGTCCTGGAGACCGGCGACCGCGTCCCGTACCTGCTGGGCGGTCTGCTCGGCCGCCGCCACCAGCTCCGTGGCGCGGTAGTCCGCCTCCGAGACCAGCCGGTGCGCCTCGGCCTGCGCCTCCTCGACCCGCTTACGGGCCGAGGCGAGCAGCTCCTCGCTCTGCTCGCGCGCCCGCTCGCGCTCCTGGTCCGCCTCGGCGCGGGCGGCCGTCAGGGTCTCCTCGGCCTCGCGGCGGCGGCGGATCGCCTCGTCCTGCGCGGCGGCCAGCGCCTCGGCGGCCTCCGTGCCGACCCGCTCCGCGGCGGCGGCGGCCTCCGCCCTGACCCGGTCGGCGGTCTCCTGCGCCTCGGTCTTGAGCCGCTCGGCCTCCGTGGCGGCCTCGGTACGCAGCCGTACCGCGACGGTCTCCGCCTCGGCGCGGTACTCCGAGGCGTCGGACGCCGCCTCGTCACGGAGCCGCTCGGCCTCCCGCTCGGCCTGCGCCCGCAGCGTACGCACCCGCTCGGCGGACTCGGCGCGCAGCCGCTCCGCCTCCTCCGAGGCCTCACGGCGGATCCGCTCGGACTCGGCGCGCGCGTCGGTGAGCGCCGCCTCGGCGGCGGCCAGCCGCTGCTCCGCCTCGGTGTGCAGCCGGGTCAGCTCGTCGGCCGCCTCGGCCTTGCGGGCCTCGACACCGCGCTCGGTCTCCTCGCGCAGCTCGGCCGCGGCCTGCTCGGCGGCGGCCCTGGTGGCCTCGCCCTGCTCCTCGCCCTCGGCGCGCAGCCGCTCGGCCTCGGCCCGGGTGCGCTCCAGCGTCTCCTCGGCCTGCCGGCGCAGCGTCGTGGCGCGCTCGATGGCCTCCGTACGGACCCGCTCGCTCTCGGCGGTGGCGCCGGAGCGCAGCTCGTCGGCGTCCGCCTTGGCCTTGGTCAGCAGCTCCTCGGCGGACCTGGCCGCCTCCTCGATCTGCTGGACGGCCTCCCGGCGGGCCTCGCCGCGGATCCGCTCGCCCTCGGCGACCGCCTCGGACCTGAGCTGCTCGGCCTCGCCGCGCAGCCTGCGGGCCTCCTCCTGGAGCTCGACCGTCTTGGCCCGGTACTCCTTGGTGTCGTCCTTGGCCGCGCCCTTGAGCTGGTCGGCCTGCTCGGCGGCCTCGCCGCGCAGCCGGTCCGCCTCGGCCTCCGCCTCGCGGCGGATCCGGTCGGCCTCCTCACTCGCCGACCTGGTGGTGGCCTTGGCGTCGTCCGAGGCCTTGGTCAGGACCTCCTCGGCGGTCCGGGCCGCCTTGGCGAGCTGGGCCGCGGTGTCCTCCGCGGCGGCCGTACGGGCCTTCTCGGCGGCCTCGGCGACCAGCTTCTCGGCCTCGGCGCGGGCGTCGGCGAGCGCCTCCTCGGCCTCGGCCCTGGTGGCCTCGGCGTCCTTGGTGGCCTCACCGACCAGCCGGGCGATCTCCGACTTGGCCGTACGGGTGCGCTGTTCGTTCTGCGACTCGACCCCGGCCAGCCGCTTGACCGCGCTCTCCTTGGCCTCCGCGACGACCTTCTCGGCCTCCGCGCGGGCCTCGCGCAGCCGCTCCTGGGCCTCCTGCATCCGCTGCTCGGCGGCGCGGTTCAGCTCGGCGGCCTGCTGGCGGGCCTGCTCGGCCTCGGCCGCCGTGGACGCGCGCAACTGCTCGGCGTGGCCGGAGGCCTCCTGCGCCTGCGCGGACGCGGCGTTCAGCAGCCGCTCGGCGTCCCGGCGGGCCCGCAGCAGGATCGCTTCGGCTTCCGACCTGGCCGCCTCGGACTCCGAGCCGAGCCGGCGGCGGGCCTCCTCGGTGACCCGGGCGGCCTCCGCGCGCGCAGCGGCGAGGGACTGCTCCGCCTCGGCGCGGGACTCGTCGAGCAGCCGGCGGGCCTGTGACTCCGTACGGGCGCGGAGCTGCTCGGCCCAGGCGACGTTCTCGTTGACGTGCGACTCGACGGTCTGCCGGCGCTCCGCCAGCTCCTGGTCGAGCCGCTGGCGGCGCTGGACGGCCTCCGCGTGCAGCTCGGCCTGGAGCCTGGCCTGGTGCTCGGCGTGCTCCTGGAGGATGCGCTGCGTCTGGGCGCGGGCCTCACGCAGTTCGCGCTCCGCGTCGGCGCGCATCTGCTCGGCCTGGATCTGGGCATTACGGAGGAGCTGCTCGGCCTGATAGCCGAGGTCGCCGTTGTCGTAGGACGACGGGCGCGTGGCCAGTGTGCGGCGTGCCTCGTGGAGCTTGGCGCGCAATACCTCGACCTGGTAACCGAGGTCCTCGGCGTGCTGGACGGCCTTCTCCCGCGCGGTCTTCAGCCGTTCCATCTCGGCTTCGAACCGCGAGAGGTGGTCGTCGTCAGCTCGGTGGCTCTCCTGGCGTTCGTAGCCCCGCACTGCGCGGTCCCATCCGTCCCCTGGTCGCAACTGCCCAATCGAGCACCGTTCGCGGCGAACGGCCCCCCGGGGAATGGTGTCAGATCAACGGCAGGGGCGCGGCCCCGGCCCGGCCCCGGCCCGGAGCGCCCCACTCTACCGGGCCGGGAATCCTTAAGGTCAGTGCTCCTGGGCGGAGGTGACGAGTTCTGTGAGGACTCCGTGACAGTCCTTCGGGTGCAGGAAAGTGATGCGCGAGCCCATGGAACCCCTGCGCGGCTCGTCGTAGAGCACCCGTACGCCCTTGTCACGGGCCGCCTGGGCGTCCCCGTCGACATCCGCGGTGCCGAAGGCGATGTGGTGCACGCCCTCGCCGTTCTTCGCGAGCCACTTGCCCACGGGGGAGTCCTCCCGGACGGGTTCGAGGAGCTGGAGGTACGAAGCCCCGCCGTCGGACGTCTCGTTGATCTTGAGCATGGCCTCACGGACGCCCTGCTCCTCGTTGACCTCGGTGTGGAAGACCTCGAATCCGTAGGTGGCCCGGTAGAACTCGACGGTGGCGTCGAGATCGAAGCAGGCGATTCCGATGTGGTCGATTCGCGTCAGCATGGAAACAGTGGAGCGCCACGGCGGCGGTTACGCAACGTGCGCGCGATCACACGCACGGCCGGGTGACCCCGGCGCGTACCGCTCAGTACATTGGAGTAAACCCTCGTTCACTCCTCACGCTCCACGCAAAGGGGATCGCGTCTCATGTCGGATACGAACACCACCACCTCCGTGATCGTCGCGGGCGCCCGTACCCCCATGGGACGGCTGCTCGGTTCGCTGAAGTCCTTCTCCGGCGCGGAGCTGGGCGGCTTCGCCATCAAGGCCGCGCTGGAGCGGGCCGGGATCAGCGGCGACCAGGTGCAGTACGTGATCATGGGCCAGGTGCTCCAGGCCGGGACGGGGCAGATCCCGGCACGCCAGGCGGCCGTCAAGGGCGGCATCCCTATGGACGTTCCGGCACTCAGCGTCAACAAGGTCTGTCTCTCCGGCCTCGACGCGATCGCGCTCGCCGACCAGCTCATCAGGGCCGGTGAGTTCGAGGTCGTGGTGGCCGGTGGCCAGGAGTCCATGACCAACGCCCCCCATCTGCTCCCCAAGTCCCGGGAGGGCTACAAGTACGGCGCGATCGAGTTGCTCGACGCGATGGCGTACGACGGGCTGACCGACTCATTCGAGGAGATCGCCATGGGCGCCTCGACGGAGAAGCACAACACCCGGCTCGGTATCGCGCGCGCCCCGCAGGACGAGTTCGGCGCGCTCTCCCACCAGCGGGCCGCCGCCGCGCAGAAGAACGGCGTCTTCGAGTCCGAGATCGTCCCCGTGGAGATCCCGCAGCGCAAGGGCGACCCGGTGATCTTCGCGCAGGACGAGGGCATCCGCCCCGAGACCACCGTGGAGACCCTGGCCCGGCTGCGTCCGGCGTTCGACAAGGACGGCACCATCACGGCGGGCACCTCCTCCCAGATCTCCGACGGCGCCGCGGCGGTCGTGGTGATGAGCAGGGCCAAGGCGGAGGAGCTGGGCCTGGAGTGGATCGCCGAGATCGGCGCCCACGGCAATGTGGCGGGCCCGGACAACTCGCTCCAGTCGCAGCCGTCCAACGCCATCCGGCACGCGCTGAAGAAGGAGGGCCTGGGCGTCGAGGACCTCGATCTCATCGAGATCAACGAGGCCTTCGCGGCGGTCGCCGTGCAGTCGATGAAGGACCTCGGGGTGTCCCCGGAAAAGGTGAACGTGAACGGCGGCGCGATCGCCCTCGGTCACCCGATCGGGATGTCCGGCGCCCGGCTCGTCCTGCATCTGGCGCTGGAGCTGAAGCGGCGCGGCGGCGGTGTCGGCGCGGCGGCGCTCTGCGGCGGCGGCGGCCAGGGCGACGCGCTGATCCTGCGCGTGGCCGGTTAGACCGTACGTCCCCCCTTCCATCGGGCAGACCGCCGTACGTCCCCCCTTCCATCGGGTCCATCGAGCAGTACCCACGGGTGCGTGCGTCCCGAGCGGTCCGTACACCGCCGAGCAACGGAACTGGAGCTGTGATGCAAGACGTCCCCGAACTGGTGGCTCAGGCGCGTGAGGGCCGGCCGCGGGCCGTGGCCCGGCTGATCTCACTGGTCGAGGGGGCGTCCCCGCAGCTACGGGAGGTGATGGCGGCGCTGGCACCGCTGGCGGGCCGGGCCTATGTGGTCGGGCTCACCGGATCGCCCGGTGTCGGCAAGTCGACCTCCACCTCCGCGCTGGTCACCGCGTACCGGCGGGCGGGCAGACGGGTCGCGGTCCTGGCCGTCGACCCCTCGTCCCCCTTCTCCGGCGGCGCGCTGCTCGGCGACCGTGTGCGGATGTCGGAACACGCCTCCGACCCGGGCGTCTACATCCGCTCGATGGCCACCCGGGGCCATCTCGGCGGTCTGGCCCGGTCGGCGCCGCAGGCGATCCGGGTGCTGGACGCGGCGGGCTGCGACGTGATCGTGGTGGAGACCGTCGGGGTCGGCCAGTCGGAGGTCGAGATCGCCTCCCAGGCCGACACCTCGGTGGTGCTGCTGGCACCGGGCATGGGCGACGGCATCCAGGCCGCGAAGGCCGGAATCCTGGAGATCGGCGATGTCTACGTGGTCAACAAGGCGGACCGCGACGGCGCCGACGCGACGGCCCGCGAGCTGAACCACATGCTCGGCCTCGGCGAATCCCGGGGCCCCGGCGACTGGCGCCCGCCGATCGTCAAGACGGTGGCGGCGCGCGGCGAGGGCATCGACGAGGTCGTGGAGGCGCTGGAGAAACACCGGGCCTGGATGGAGGAGCACGGCGTCCTCGCCGCCCGCCGGACCCGGCGGGCGGCCCACGAGGTGGAGGCCATCGCCATGACGGCCCTGCGCGCCCGCATCGGCGACCTGCACGGCGACCGCAGACTGGACGCCCTGGCGGAACGCATCGTCGCGGGCACCCTGGACCCGTACGCGGCGGCGGACGAACTGGTGGCGGGAATCACGCAGGCTATTTGAGGCCGCGCCGGAAGGGGTGCCGCCCGGCCGTCGTGGTGGCCGGGCGGCAGGAGGGCGCCCGCCGGTCAGTCGTCCCGGCCGTCGTCGTCCCGGTCGTCACCGTGCCGGCCGCCGGCGTCGTCGGCACGGTCGTCGCCGCCGCGGTCGTCGTCCCGGTCGTCGGCGCGGTCCGCCGTGACCTTGCCCGTGCGCGCGTGGACCTTCAGTTCGTGCGCGCGGCCGTCCTCGCCGCGTACGCCGACCTCCCAGTGGCCCGTACGGTCGTCGTCGATCTCGACGGACGTCGCGGTCCCCGGTACGGCGGCGAGCGCGGCGTCCGCCGCCTGCCGGGCGTCCACCGTGGCGCCCCGCAGCGCGGCCCGGTCGTCGCGGTCGTCGTCGTCATCGCCATCGTCGTCGGCACGGCCGTCGGCGCGTACGGTTCCGCCCGCGTCGACCTTCAGCTCGTGCCGGCGGTCGTCCTTGCCGAGGACATCGACCTCCCAGCGCCCGTCGCGGCGGTCCCGGTCGTCGCCGTCGTCGTCCCGCTCGACGGAGACCACCGTCCCGGGGACCTTCTTCAGGGCCGCGTCGGCCGCCTGCCCCGCCGTCACACCGGCGCGGCTCACCCGCGGGGAGTCGTCCGGCGCCCCGAGCCGCGACACCGGCGCCGGCAGCACGGACGTCCCCGTGGCCGTGCCGGAACCGGCGGTGCTGTCGTCGCCGCCCACGGCGACCGCGGTGTAGGTGCCGCCGCCGATCAGAGCCGCCGCGGTGATGGCGGCGATGACGAGATTGCGCTTCATGGGGTCCTCCCCGGTCGGTCCGTCTGCGAACGACCTCAATGTCCCCGAAGGAAGCTGAAGGCAGCCTGAAGCCGCCTGAAGAGATCTTCAGGTTCCGTTTGGCAAGGTGGGGGCATGCGCTTGCTGATCGTGGAGGACGAGAAGCGGCTCGCGGTGTCACTGGCCCGGGGCCTCACCGCCGAGGGCTTCGCCGTGGATGTCGTCCACGACGGCCTCGAAGGGCTGCACCGGGCCGGGGAGGGTGTCTACGACCTGGTCGTGCTCGACATCATGCTGCCGGGGATGAACGGCTACCGGGTCTGCGCCGCCCTGCGCGCCGCCGGCAACGAGGTACCGATCCTGATGCTCACGGCGAAGGACGGCGAGTACGACGAGGCGGAGGGGCTCGACACGGGCGCCGACGACTATCTGACCAAGCCGTTCTCGTATGTCGTGCTCGTCGCCCGGGTCAAGGCGCTGCTGCGGCGGCGCGGTGCGGCGGGGGCCTCGCCCGTGCTGCGGGCCGGGAGCCTCACCGTCGACACGGCGGCCCGGCGGGTCTTCCGGGAGGGGACCGAAGTGGCGCTGACCGCCAAGGAGTTCGCCGTACTGGAGCAGCTCGCGGTCCGGGCGGGCGAGGTGGTCGGCAAACCGCAGATCCTGGAACACGTCTGGGACTTCGCCTACGACGGCGATCCCAACATCATCGAGGTCTACATCAGCGCCCTGCGGCGCAAGCTGGGCGCGGCGGTCATCCAGACGGTGCGCGGCGCCGGGTACCGGCTGGTGGCGTCATGAGCGCCCCGGGCCCCGCCCGGGGCCGCCCGTTCGGCTCCGTACGGGCCAAGACCTCCCTCGGGGCGACGGCCGTCGTGGCGGTCGCGCTCGTGGCCGCCGGGATCGCGGTCCTCCTCTCGCTCCACGCGAACCTCACGGACCAGGCGGGCCGGGAGGCCGACGCCACGGCGCGCGAGGTCGCCCTGGACATCGCGTCCCAGGTGCCCGCCCGTACCTCGTACGCGGGTCTCGATCTGCCGGACGCCGAGGAGCATCCGGTGCAGGTGGTCACCGAGGACGGCCGGCTGCTCGTGGCGGGCGAGGACCTGGAACGGATCAGCGGCACCGGGGTGTCCGCCGTGCGGGCCGTACGGAGCGCTGCCCCGCGGCCGGCCGGCGAGCCCGCCGACGAGACGGGGGCCGGCGGCGCCGACGACGCGGGGGCCGGCAGCGGGGACGACGACGGCGCGGACGGCCACGGCGGTGACGACGCCGGTGACACCGGTGACGCCGACGATCCCGCCGTCGGGGAGATCGGCGACTTCATCGCGCACGGCTCGGGAAGCGCCACCGTCGACGGCAGCACGGGCGACTACCGTTTCACCGCCCTGCCGGTGACCGACGGCTCCGGCGTGACGGTCGTCGTCCACGCGGGCGCGTCACTGGCCGCCCGGCAGAGCGCGGTCGGCACGGCCGCCGTGGCGATGCTGGTGGGACTGCCCGTCCTGCTGCTGGTCGTCGGGGGAGTGACCTGGCTGGTGACCCGGCGGGCGCTCAGGCCCGTGGAGGGCATCCGGCGGGAGATGGCGGCCATCACCGCGTCCGAGGACCTGTCCAGGCGGGTGCCTGAACCGGCGGCGCACGACGAGGTGGCCCGGCTGGCCCGTACGACCAACGAGACGCTCGCCGCGCTGGAGGCGGCCGTCGACCGCCAGCGCCGCTTCGTCGCGGACGCCTCGCACGAACTGCGCAGCCCCATCGCCTCCCTGCGCACCCAGCTCGAAGTGGGCGAGGCGCACCCGGAGTTGCTGGATGTGCCGGGCGCGGTCGCGGACACCGTACGGCTTCAGCAGCTCGCCGCCGATCTGCTGCTGCTGGCCCGGCTCGACGCGGGGGAACGGCCCGGACGGACCCGGCTCGATCTGGCGGCGCTGGTGCGCGAGGAGGTCTCCCAGCGGACCCAGGACCGTGTCCCGGTGTCGGTCGACGTCCGGCGGGGGGACGGGGCCGACCAGGGCCAGGGCATCGAAGTCGCCGGTTCGCGCGGCCAGTTGGCCCGGGTGATCGGCAATCTGCTCGACAACGCCCAGCGCCACGCGCGCGGTTCGGTGGAGGCCTCGGTGCACCGGGCGGACGGTCAGGTGGTGTTCGCGGTCGCCGACGACGGCTCCGGGGTGCCGGAGGCGCAACGCGAGCGGATCTTCGAACGGTTCGTGCGTCTCGACGACGCCCGCAGCCGTGACGACGGCGGCGCGGGGCTCGGACTCGCCATCGCCCGCGATGTGGCGCGGCGCCACGGCGGCACACTCACGGTCGGCCGGGCCCCGTCGGGCGGGGCCCGGTTCGAGCTGCGGCTGCCCCCGGCGCACGACACCGCGATGCCCCCGGCGCACGACGCCGCGGCGGCCGGGTACTGAGGCGCCCGCCCCCCCCGTGCGGTCGGCCCCGCGGCCCTACAGCTTCCCTACAGTTTGCCGCGGCGTCCTCGGAGGTGTTCCGCGACGGGTGTGAGCGAGTTCCGCAGCTCCGCCAGCGCCTCGGGCGACAGCAGATCGATGAAGTGCTTGCGCACGGACGCCACATGGTGGGGCGCGACCTTCTGCATGGTCTCCATGCCGTGGTCGGTCAGTACGGCGAAGAGCCCGCGCCGGTCGGACTCGCAGTGCTCCCTGCGCACCAGCTCCGCCGCTTCCATCCGGGTGATCTGGTGGGAGAGCCTGCTCTTGGACTGGAGCGTGGTGGCCGCGAGATCACTCATCCGCATGCGCCGCTCCGCCGACTCCGAGAGATTCACCAGGATCTCGTAGTCGTTCATGGTCAGTCCGAAGGGCTGAAGGTCCTTCTCCAACTGGTGCGTGAGAAGCTTGTTGACATCGAGATGGGTGCGCCAGGCGCACTGCTCCGCGTCGGTCAGCCAGCGGGTGGCGGTCTCGGTCTCCATATATGGATTCTACCTAAGAAGTTGAATTCTGTACGGATGCCCCCGGGTGTGACGCCGCGCACCCGGCCCTCGCGGAAGGGCGCAGGCGTTCGACGTCACCCTCCGCAGACTACCGCTCACAGCCCGAAGCGACGCTGGAGGTCTCCGAACTGCCCCGGCATCCTGGGCGTCGCGCCCTGCCGGCCGGAGTGCCCGGGCGCGGGAGCGCCGCCGCCCGGTACGCCGGGCTCGTGCGGCACCGCGCCGGTCGCCTGCTCGGCCATCAGCGTCTCGGTCGACTGGAGCAGCACCGTACCCGCTCCGACGAACTCGAACTGGTGCTCCTCGCCCGAGGTGCCCCCGAGACCCGTCATCGCGCGCAGTCCGCCCAGCACCCCGGTCATATAGGCGTGGTCGTAGTGGTGGCACGGGGAGGGGCAGTCCGCCCACCCCACCAGGGCCTGCGGATCCACCCGGATGGGCGGTTCCATGAAGACGACGGGACCGTTGGACGCCGCGACGAACTTCCCCGTACCGATCAGGGTCAGAAAGCCCGGCACGATCGACTGCTTCAGCGCCAGCGAGGGCTGGTACGCCAGCAGGTTCCCGGAGCGGATCGTCAGATTGCCGTTCTCCAGGTCGTACGAGTTGACGTCGAAGGCGCGGTCCGCGAGCAGCATCTTCCCGCTGCCCTCCGCCACCACCCAGTCACTGGCGTGCAGCGGCGAGTGGAAGCTCGTGCGCAGCAGCCGCTCGAACCGGCCGTGGCCGATCCCGTTGAAGTCGATCCGCCCGTAGTAGGCGATCATCTTCCCCTTCTGGAGGAACCACTGACTCCCCTTCAGCTCCACACAGAAGGTGTACGCGTTGACGTTGTCGTCGCTCGGCAGCGTCATCGGGTCGAAGATCACGGGCGCGCTCACAGCTTCTCCTCCGACGCCTGGACGTACACCGCACCGCTGCCGCTCAGTTCGAGCTGGAAGGCCTCCCCCGAGCCGCGCCCCACCATGTCGCGCCAGCCGAGCGCGGTGGAGAGCTTGTTCCGTACGTCGCCGTGGTGCGCGACATACGCCTGCGGGTCCACATGGACGTTCCTGCCCGGGGAGATCGGCACCTCGATCACCCCGCCGTGCGCCATGACGGCGACCGCGCCATGGCCCTTGAGCGTCGTGGTGAACAGACCCTGGCCGCTCACCTGGCCGCGCACCATGCCCATGACCCCGCCCTGCGAGCCCAGGAACATCGTGCCCTGCTGGAGCGTCCCGTCGAAGGCGAGCAGCCGGTCCGCCTCGACATAGAGGGTGTCGCCGGACAGGCCGATGACCTGGATGTGGTGGCCGCCGTGGCCGAACAGCACCGTGCCGCTGCCCTCGACGGTCATCAGCGGTGTCGCCTCGTTGGCGACCCGCCGGCCGATCATCGACATCAGACCGCCCTGGCCGCCCTGGGTGTTGGGGGTGAAGCTGACCTCGCCCCGGTACGCCAGCATCGCGCCGCGCTGGCTGAACATCTTCTGGCCGGGGACCACCGTGGCCTCGACCATCTTCGAGTTGATCTCACGGAACGGCATCAGACGTCACCCCCGATCGTGTTGCGCTCGCTCGGCTGGACGTAGACGAGCCCGTCGCCCTCGAAACGGATCTGGAAGGCCTCGCCCCCGCCCTCGCCGATGAGCGTGCGGAACGTCACCCCCGCCTGGAAGTGCTGCTGGAGGCTGCCCTGGTGCGCGATATAGGCGCCGGGGTCCACCGAGAGCGGGTACTGCGGCGTCACCCGCAGGATCACCGCCGGGCCGTCCGACACGATCGCCGCCTGGCCCGTGCCCTCGACGGTGGTGGTGAACAGGCCGTTGCCGGTCGCCCCGCCGCGCAGCCCGGTGAAGGTGGTGCCGGTCCGCAGCCCGGCGTCCGTGCAGAGCAGATTGCTGGCCTCGACATAGAGCTTGTCGCCGTGCAGCGAGACAAGGTTGATCTCACTCGCGCGGTCGGCGAAATAGCAGGTGCCCTGGCCCTTCACCTCCATGACGGTCATCTGTTCGCCGGTGAGCCGGCGGGTCACCATCCCGCGCAGGCCCTCACCGCCGCCGGACATCTTCTTGAACGCCATATGGCCGTCGTAGGCGACCATCGAGCCGTTCTTCGCCTTGACGGCGTCGCCGGACATGTCCACGGCGAGCACCTTGCTGCCTTGCAGTCGGAACTGAGCCACGGATCGAAGGTAATGGGCCGGGGCGGGGACGAACAGGGCTTTCCGTCCCGGCCGCGTCCCACCCTGGTAACGGTCGGGCAAAACCGGGCTGCCACAATGGGGGCGCTTGTGCGCGCGTTCACAAGATCGCGCCGCCCGTTGCCCCCGACGACGAAGGTGCCCGCCTCGTGGACATCAAGACCGCCTCCTCCCTCCACCGCCTCCGCCTGGTCTCCGCGCCCGAGGCCGTGTCCTTCCTGCTGCTGCTCGTCTGCTCGGTGCTCAAGCGCACCACGGACTTCAACGCCGTCCCCGTGATGGGCGCGGTCCACGGTCTGCTCTTCGTCGTGTACGTCGTCTTCTGGCTGGACGCCTGGAACCGCACGAAGTGGTCCTTCGGGACCGCGGCCCTCTACTTCGTCCTCTCCGTCCTGCCGGCCGGCGGCTTCTTCGCCGAGCGCAAGCTCAAGCGCGCCGCCGAGGACGAGGTCATCGCCTCCCGCGCCCGCCGCGAGGGTACGGTGAGCGCATGATCGTCGCCTTCTCCGTCTCCCCCCTGGGTGTGGGGGAGGACGTCGGTGAGTACGTGGCCGACGCCGTCCGGGTGGTCCGCGAATCCGGGCTGCCGAACCGTACCGACGCCATGTTCACCTCCGTCGAGGGGGAGTGGGACGAGGTGATGGACGTGGTCAAGCGGGCCGTCGCCGCCGTCGAGGCACGCGCGCCGCGCGTCTCGCTCGTCCTCAAGGCCGACATCAGACCGGGCGTCACGGACGGTCTGACCTCGAAGGTCGAGACCGTCGAACGGCATCTCTCCTCCTGAGCGCCGGCTCCACCCGCCCAACAGGGAAGTGTCGGACCCAAGGGCGGACGCGCGCCACCGCCCGCGTCCGTCAGTGGTACCTCCCGCGCGGAAAACCGCTCGCACGGACGCCCCCCGGTCGACACGCAGGTCAATGTCCCGTTCTGTGGGGACATCGACCTCGTGCGATCGCTGGAGGCACCCGTGCGGCCCGACGGCTATGACTACGAGACGTTCAGTTGCCTGGCCGGTCCCCTGACGGAGCCGGACAGGAGCGGTGTGTACCGGGTGGGCTACCACAGTCTTCTCGCCCGGGAACCGCACCGCATACGCGCGGTCCTGCTGATGACCCTGGCCCCGGTCCTCTCCGGCGTCCTGCTGGTCTATCTGGTCTGGCCCACGCACCGGACCGAACGCGAGGGCGGCGACCACTGGCTGGTCGTCTTCGACGCTGTGATGCTCGGCGCGATCGGGCTGATCTCCCTCTTCATGCTGGTCAATGTCGTCTCGGTGGCCCATGCCACCCTGGTCGCGAGGGACCCCATACCCGTGCCCGCCGAGGCGGGCACCCGGGTCGCGTTCCTCACCACATACGTGCCGGGCAAGGAGCCGCTCTCCATGGCGAGGGCCACGCTCGAAGGGGCGGTACGGCTGCGCCACAGCGGCCCGCTCGACATCTGGCTGCTCGACGAGGGCGACGACTCCGAGGCCAGGGCCCTCTGCGAGGAGCTGGGGGTCCGCCACTTCACCCGTCGCGGGGTGCCCGAGTGGAACCAGGGGAAGGGCGCCCACCGGACACGCACCAAGCACGGCAACTACAACGCCTGGATCGCGATGCACGGCGAGGAGTACGACTTCTTCGCCTCCGTCGACACCGACCATGTACCGCTCCCCAACTTCCTGGAGCGGATGATGGGTTACTTCCGGGATCCGGACATCGCCTTCGTCGTCGGCCCCCAGGTTTACGGCAACTACACCTCACCGGTCACCAAGGCCGCCGAGTCGCAGCAGTTCCTCTTCCACGCGCTGATCCAGCGGGCCGGCAACCGCTACCACGCCCCCATGTTCGTCGGCACCAACAATGTCGTACGGATCGCGGCGGTGAAGCAGATCGGCGGGCTGTACGACTCGATCACCGAGGACATGGCCACCGGCTTCGAACTGCACCGCAGGCTCAACCCCCGTACCGGCCGGTTCTGGCGCTCCGTCTACACCCCCGACGTCCTCGCCGTCGGTGAGGGCCCCGCCTCCTGGACCGACTTCTTCACCCAGCAGCTCCGCTGGTCCCGGGGCACGTACGAGACGCTCTTCACGCAGTACTGGAAGGCGCCCCTGCGGATGCCGCGCGGCCGGCTGCTCAGCTACACGCTGATGCTCGTCTACTACCCGATGACCGCGGTCAACTGGTTCCTCGGCATCCTGAGCTGCGTTCTCTTCCTCTGGCTCGGCGCCTCGGGCACCCAGGTCTCCTCCTCGGTGCTGCTGATGCTCTACAGCGACGCCGCCGCCCTCCAGATCGGCCTCTACCTCTGGAACCGACGGCACAATGTCTCGCCCCACGAGCCCGAGGGCTCGGGCGGTCTGGCCGGGATGGCGATGTCCGCGCTCTCCGCGCCGGTCTACCTCCGCTCGCTCGGCTCGGCCGTGCTGCGCACCCGGGGCGGCTTCGTCGTCACCCCCAAGGGCGGCAGCGCCAGCCCCGACCGGCTGCTGACCTTCCGGCTCCATCTCTTCTGGGCCGGTGTCCTGATCGTCTCGCTGATCGCCTCGGTGTTCCTGGACCACACCCACGCGGCGATGCGCACCTGGGCCCTGCTGGCCCTGGCCATCGCCCTCGCGCCGGTCGGTGTCTGGGCCTGGACGACCTGGCGCGAGAGCGCCGGGCGCCGGGCCGCGGAGGGCGGAGCCGTCACCGTGACCGCCCCAGGAACGGGAGAGGAGCCTGAGCCCGCGCTCGCGACGACGACCGGAGGGAACTGAACCATGGCCTCCTACGGGGACAGACCGTCGAAGAAGTTCAAGAAGACGCTGATGGGCGGCGGGGCGCTGGTCGTGCTCGTCGGGCTCAACGCCCCCGCGGCCTTCTCCTTCGCCCAGGAGAAGTACCACGCGTACAAGATCGCGCAGCCGGGCTACAAGCGGCAGTACGGCTCCTGGGCGATGCTCGACGTCCCCGAGGAGTTCCGTACGAACGCGATCCACGCGGCCCTGCTGCACACCGGCAAGGTGCTGATCATCGCGGGCTCCGGCAACAACCAGAAGAAGTTCGACGAGGGATCGTTCGACACGATCCTCTGGAACCCGGCCGACGACAGCTTCCGGAAGATCCCCACGCCCGAGGACTTCTTCTGCTCGGGCCACGCCCAGCTCCCCGACGGACGGCTGCTGGTGGCGGGCGGTACGGCGCGGTACGAGGTGCTCGACGGGAAGATACGCCGGGCGGGCGGCGGTATGCGGGTCAAGAACGAGAACCCGGACCGCTCCTACACGTTCAGGAAGGGCACGCGCTTCCGTTCCCCCTCGGGCGTCGAGTACGTCAGCACCACCGATGTCACCGTGCCGAGGGCGACGAAGCAGCTCAAGGTCGGATACGGCGAGGGCGACCGGATGCTGCCCTGGAAGACGAAGGTCACGGCCGGTGAGGCACGGGTCTTCGTGGAGGCGGTCGAGGAGGGCCCGCGGGCGCTCACCACCCAGGCCGCGCAGTACGAGATCGTCGGCCTCCGGGGCAAGGACGCGGACAACCTCTACGGTCTGGCGCAGAAACTCACCACGGAGAAGCAGGACTTTCAGGGCATCAGATCCGCGTACGAGTTCGACCCGACGGCCGAGAAGTACGTACCCGTCGACCCGATGAAGCAGGCCCGCTGGTATCCCACGCTGGTGACCCTGGACGACGGCCGGGTGCTCGCCGTCTCCGGGCTGGACGATGTGGGCGCGGTGCTCACCGGCGACAACGAGCTGTACGACCCGAAGACCAAGAAGTGGTCCAAGGGCCCCAGCCGGTACTTCCCGACCTACCCCGCGCTCTTTCTGACCAAGGGCGGAAAGCTCTTCTACTCCGGCTCCAACGCGGGGTACGGGCCCGCCGACAAGGGCCGGGAACCGGGCCTGTGGGACCCCAGGACGAACACCTTCACCACGGTCGACGGACTGACCGACAGCGACAGGACCGAGACCTCGGCGTCGCTGATGCTGCCGCCGGTCCAGGACCAGCGGGTGATGCTCCTGGGCGGCGGGGGCGTCGGCGAGTCGTCCCTGTCCACGCCGCGCACGGCGATCATCGATCTGAGCAAGGACAGCCCGGCCTTCGTGGAGGGGCCCCGGCTGCCGCAGGGCACGCGCTATCTCAGCAGTGTGCTGCTCCCGGACGACTCGGTGTTCACCACCGGCGGCTCGTCGGACTACCGCGGGCGCAGCGCCAGCGACATCCTCAAGGCGCAGTTCTACGACCCGGCGAGCAACTCCTTCCGGCGCGCCGCCGACCCCACGGTGGGCCGCAACTACCACTCGGAGGCGCTGCTGCTGCCGGACGGGCGGGTGGTCACCTTCGGCTCCGACCCGCTCTTCGACGACGCGGACAACACCAGGCTCGGGACGTTCGAGCAGCGCGTGGAGATCTACACCCCGCCCTATCTCCAGGGCGACCGGGCCTCGGAGAAGAACCGGCCGGCGCTCGGGGAGGGCCCGCGGCGGACGGACCGCGAGGGCCGGGCGACCTTCCGCGCGGCGAAGCCGGAACGGATCACCAAGGCGCGGCTGATGCGGCCGAGCGCCGTGACCCACACGACGGACGTCGAGCAGCGCTCGGTCGAACTGGGCCTCACCAGGACGGGGAACACGGTGACGGTGGAGGTGCCGAAGGACCGCGCGCTGGTGCCCCCCGGCTGGTACATGCTCTTCGTCACCGACAGCGCGGGCACCCCGTCCCGAGCCAAGTGGCTCCTGGTGGAGTAACCGCACCCGGGTGCGGACCTGTTCCGGCTGCTGTCGGCCGCCGGCGAGTGAGCCGAAGGGGCGCGTCGGTGCCGAAAGGGAGAGCGCGCGGAGGCCGTGAGGTACGAGCGGTCGAGCACGGTCGACTGTCGGCATCGACATGAGGCGCCCCGGAGGCGAACCGAGCCCCAAAAATAAGGGGGGCCGTCAGGCTTTGGCTTTGCGGGCCAGGCCCAGGGCGTAGTCGGGCCACCAGGTGCCGGCGGCCGGGCCGCCGCGGCAGGGGCCGTCGGATTCGCCGGGACGCTTGATCCAGAGATACGCGTCCAGCAGCTCGTTGCCGGTGTTGGTGGTGGGCGGGGTGCCGAGCGCGCGTCCCGGCGGGTTGCACCAGGCCTCGTTCCGGTCGCCCGACAGCGGTCCGAGGCCGTTCCTGCTGGTGTCGACGGTGAAGTGGGCGTCGCCCAGCAGTCCGGAGAGCCGGGTGCCGAACGCCTTGACCGTGTCGTTCGTCTGGAAGTTGGACACATTGAGCGAGAAGCCGTCGGCCGCCTCGACCCCGGCCCGTTTGAGCGGCTCGGCGATCCTGGCCGGGTCGGAGATCCAGGCCGGGTTGCCGGCGTCGAGATAGACCGTGGTCCTCGGCTGCCGCTTCAGCCGGCTGATCGCCTGGGCGAGCAGTTCGTACCGCTCGTCGTGGTACTGCGCCGGGGTGCAGCCGTCCGCGAGATGCGGTACGGCGTCCGGCTCCAGGATCACGATGGCCGGGGCGTCGCCGATGGCCTCCGCGAAGGCGTTGATCCACTCCCGGTAGAACCCGGCGTCGGGGGCGCCGCCCGCGGAGTACATGCCGCAGTCGCGGTGCGGGATGTTGTACGCGACGAAGACCGCCGTCCGTCTGCCGGCGGCGGCGCCCCGTACGGCCCTGCTGATCCGGGGAACGGGGTTGTCCCCGGCCGGCCACTCGGCCACCGCGCGCTCCGAGATCCGCCGGAGGGCCTTCGCGTCGTCCTTACGGCCCTCCTTCTCCCACTGTCTGACCTGGCGGGCGGCGTCGCTCTCCGGGTCGATCCAGAACGGCGCCCCGGCGCCCGGCGTGTCCTCGTCGCGGACCGCGGGGGTCTGCCCGTCGGCCGGTCCCTCGGCGGAGTCCCGCCGGGAGTCGGTGGAGGACGAGCCGCAGGCGGCGGCCGTCAGCGCGAGCACCGTCGTGACGGCGGCGGTGAAGGCGGCGGTGAGTGAGTACGAACGGTGCGGTCTGCGGCCGGACATACAGCCCCTCGGACGACGACTGACCACTGGGGAGTGGTGGCTGGCAGGTGGTGACGGTTGCGGCGGTGGTGACGGGGTGTGGCGGTGACGCGGATGCGTGACGGTGGCGGGCCGCGTGACTGCAACGGCAGGGAAAAGGCTGGCTCATCGTGACATAGCGGTACATCTCCGCCGGGCTGCGACACCGCGGGCCCCCTCGGCGGGACCGGTGAGACCGAAGGGCGAGACGGGGCTGACCGCTATATGACCAGTGGGTAAGGTCGATGCCGTGCCGAAGCCGCTCAACCTTCCCTTCGACCCCATCGCCCGCGCCGACGAGCACTGGCAGCGGCGCTGGGGTCCCGTTCCCGCCATGGGCGCCATCACCTCGATCATGCGCGCGCACCAGATCCTGCTGGCCGGGGTCGACGCGGTGGTCAAGCCGTACGGGCTGACGTTCGCCCGCTACGAGGCGCTGGTGCTGCTCACCTTCTCCAAGGAGGGGGAGCTGCCCATGTCCAAGATCGGCGAGCGGCTCATGGTCCATCCGACCTCCGTCACCAACACCGTGGACCGGCTGGTGACCTCGGGGCTGGTCGACAAGCGGCCCAACCCCAACGACGGCCGCGGCACGCTCGCCTCCATCACGGAGAAGGGCCGCGAGGTGGTGGAGGCCGCCACCCGCGATCTGATGGAGATGGAGTTCGGACTCGGGGCGTACGACGCGGAGGAGTGCGCGGAGATCTTCGCGATGCTGCGCCCGCTGCGCGTGGCGGCCCGGGACTTCGAGGAGTAGCCCGCCCGCCGAGGGCGGCGGCCCGCCGGAAGTCGGGGGCCGGACCGCGGTGGAGTACGGGCCGCCGGGCCGGGGAGGCGGGGCGCGGGCCGCCGGGGAGGCCGGGTGCGGGCCGCCGGAAGATCGCCGGTCGCGCCCCGTTACGCTCGTCGCCATGAAACAAAGCGTGCTGTCCCGCTACCGGGTGATGGCGTATGTCACCGCCGTATGGCTGCTGGTCTTCACCGTGGCGATCGTCATGAAGTACGGGTTCGACACCGGCGACACGATGCTCATCTCCCAGATCCACGGTGTGCTCTTCATCGTGTACGTGGTCTTCGCCTTCGACCTGGGCTCCAAGATGAAGTGGCCGTTCGGCAAGCTGCTCTGGGTGCTGGCGGCGGGCTGTATCCCGGTGGCGTCCTTCCTTGTCGAGCCGAGGATCACCCGCGAGGTCAAGGCGCAGTTCGCGGAGCAGGACGCCGCCTTCGCCGAGGCCCCGTAAACCCCGGGCCGCCTTTCCGCCCGCGTGGAGGAACGCGCGGGCGGCTGCCATCGACATTTACTTGGACGTCCTAGTAAATTTGAGCGTATGGACGCCGACGCGATCGAGGAGGGCCGCCAGCGCTGGCAGGCCCGTTACGACAAGGCCCGCAAGCGCGACGCGGACTTCACCACGCTCTCCGGTGACCCGGTGGAGCCGGTCTACGGGCCCCGGCCCGGTGACACCTACGAGGGCTTCGAGCGGATCGGCTGGCCCGGCGAGTACCCCTTCACCCGGGGGCTCCACCCGACCGGCTACCGGGGCCGGACGTGGACCATCCGCCAGTTCGCCGGCTTCGGCAACGCCCAGCAGACGAACGAGCGCTACAAGATGATCCTGGCCGCCGGCGGCGGCGGGCTCTCCGTCGCCTTCGACATGCCCACGCTCATGGGCCGTGACTCCGACGACCCGCGCGCGCTCGGCGAGGTCGGCCACTGCGGTGTCGCCATCGACTCGGCCGCCGACATGGAGATCCTCTTCGGTGACATCCCGCTCGGTGATGTCACCACGTCGATGACGATCAGCGGCCCCGCCGTCCCGGTCTTCTGCATGTACCTCGTCGCGGCGGAGCGCCAGGGCGTCGACCCCGCCGTCCTGAACGGCACGCTTCAGACCGACATCTTCAAGGAGTACATCGCCCAGAAGGAGTGGCTCTTCCAGCCGGAGCCGCATCTGCGGCTGATCGGTGATCTGATGGAGCACTGCGCCCGCTCGATCCCCGCGTACAAGCCCCTCTCGGTCTCCGGCTACCACATCCGTGAGGCGGGCGCGACGGCCGCGCAGGAGCTGGCGTACACCCTCGCCGACGGCTTCGGCTATGTGGAGCTGGGGCTCAGTCGCGGTCTGGACGTGGACACCTTCGCCCCCGGGCTCTCCTTCTTCTTCGACGCCCACCTCGACTTCTTCGAGGAGATCGCCAAGTTCCGCGCGGCCCGCCGGATCTGGGCGCGCTGGATGAAGGAGGTCTACGGGGCGAGGACCGACAAGGCGCAGTGGCTCCGCTTCCACACCCAGACGGCGGGTGTCTCGCTCACCGCGCAGCAGCCGTACAACAACGTCGTACGGACGGCGGTGGAGGCGCTGTCGGCCGTGCTCGGCGGTACGAACTCCCTGCACACCAACGCGCTGGACGAGACCCTCGCCCTGCCGAGCGAACAGGCCGCGGAGATCGCGCTCCGTACGCAGCAGGTGCTGATGGAGGAGACGGGCGTGGCCAATGTGGCCGACCCGCTCGGCGGCTCCTGGTACGTGGAGCAGCTCACCGACCGTATCGAGGCGGACGCCGAGAAGATCTTCGACCGGATAAAGGAGCGCGGACTGCGTGCCCACCCGGACGGACGTCACCCGATCGGTCCCATCACCTCGGGCATTCTGCGCGGGATCGAGGACGGCTGGTTCACGGGTGAGATCGCCGAGTCGGCGTTCCAGTACCAGCGCTCGCTGGAGAAGGGCGACAAGCGGGTCGTCGGCGTCAATGTGCACCACGGCTCGGTGACCGGTGATCTGGAGATCCTGCGGGTCAGCCACGAGGTCGAGCGCGACCAGGTCCAGGTGCTCGGGGAGCGCAAGGCCGCCCGCGACGACGCCCGGGTGCGTACGGCCCTGGAGGCCATGCTCGCCGCCGCCCGCGACGGCTCGAACATGATCGGCCCGATGCTGGAGGCGGTACGGGCGGAGGCGACGCTCGGCGAGATCTGCGGCGTCCTGCGGGACGAGTGGGGCACCTACACGGAGCCGCCCGGCTTCTAGGGCTTGTCGAACGGAGATTGTCGAACGGAGAAAGCAGACGGCCGCAGACGGCCGCGGACGGCCGCTCCCGGTGAGGGGGCGGCCGTCCGTCCGTGTGCGGGGTGGGCGGCCGTCGCCGCGTCCGGGGCGTCTCCTCCTGTCCGGCGCCTCTCTTCGCGGATACCTCTCAGTCAGAGCTAAGCTGGCGATATGACCACATTTGAGTCCCCCGAGTCGCTCGCCGATGTGCTGGCGGGAGTCCAGCGCATGATCCGCAGGCGGCTGCGTGACGGCATGACGGCCCCGCCGCTGCGCGGCGCGCAGGTCGATCTGCTGCGGCTGGTCGCGGCCCGGCCGGGGATCCGGGTGTCGGCGGCGGCCCGGGAGCTGTATCTCGCCGGGAACTCCGTCTCCACCCTGGTCAACCAGCTCAGCCGGGCCGGATATCTGCGCCGGGAGACCGATCCGTCCGACCGCCGGTCCGCGCTGCTGCTGCCCACCCAGGCGGCCACCTCGCGCCTGGCGGACTGGGAGGCACGCCGCTCCGCGCTGGTGCGCGAGCAGGTGGCCCGGCTGACGGACGAGGAGCGCGCCGCCCTGGCCGCGGCCCTTCCGGCGCTGCACACCCTCGCCAGGAACCTGCACGAGGAAGTGGAGGGCGCATGACCGGCACACCCGCTACGACCACCGGTCCGGCCGGTGACGACACCGAGGCCGTGAGCTGCCGCGGACTGGACTACGCGTTCGGCGACACCAAGGCCGTCTCCGACCTCGATCTCTCCGTACGCGCGGGTGAGGTCTTCGGTCTGCTCGGCCCCAACGGCGCGGGCAAGACGACCGCGATCCGCTGCATCACCACCCTGCTGCCCGTGCCCGCCGGCATGGTGCGGGTGTTCGGGCACGACGCGGCCAGGGAGAAGATGGCGGTACGCCGTCTGCTCGGATACGTACCGCAGCAGCTCTCCGCCGACGCCGCGCTCACGGGCCGCGAGAACGTGACGCTGTTCGCCCGCGTCTTCGACGTCCCGCGCCGCGAGCGTGCCGAACGTGTCGAGCAGGCGCTGACGGCCGTCGATCTGACCGGCGCGGCCGACCGGCTGGCCAAGACCTACTCCGGTGGCATGATCCGCCGCCTCGAACTCGCGCAGGCGCTGGTCAGCGCGCCCCGGCTGCTGATGCTGGACGAGCCGACGATCGGTCTGGACCCGATCGCCCGTACCAGCGTCTGGGACCACATCAACGCCGTACGGCGGGCCACGGGCATGACCGTGCTGGTGACCACGCACTACATGGACGAGGCCGAGCAGTACTGCGACCGGGTCGGGCTGATGCACCGCGGCCGGATCCACGCGCTCGGCACCGCCGACGAGCTGAGGAACGAGCTGCGCGAGCGCCGGGCGGCCTCGGGCGGCGCGACGGCCTCGGGCGGCGCGACGGAGAAGGACCCGAAGGGGAAAAGCCCGGCAGGGAAGGAAGCGGCGGGGAAGGAAGCGGCGGGGAAAGGCGCGGCGGGGAAAGGCCCGGCGGCGAAGGACGCGGCGGGGAAGGATCCCGCGCGCGAGGACGCCGTGCCGACGCTGGAGGACGTCTTCCGCGATGTGGCGGGCCGGGGCCTGGACGAGGAGGGAGGCGACTTCCGCGATGTCAGGAGCACGCGCCGTACGGCGTCCCGGGTCGGCTGAGGGCGCGGGACCCGGCCCGCTGGATCTGCTGCTCCAGCCGCCGCGCGCCCGTACCGGCTGGCGGGTGCTGCCCGCCAGGGTCATGGCGATGTGTGTGGTGGAGCTCCAGAAGCTGCGCCACGACAGGACCGAGCTGTACACCCGGGCCGTACAGCCCGCGCTGTGGCTGCTGATCTTCGGTGAGACCTTCACCCGGATCAAGGCCATCCCGACCGGAGGCATCCCGTACATCGACTTTCTCGCGCCCGGCATCATCGCCCAGTCCGCGATGTTCATCGCGATCTTCTACGGGATCATGATCATCTGGGAGCGGGACGCGGGCATCCTGACCAAGCTCCTGGTCACCCCCACCCCGAGAGCCGCCCTGATCAGCGGCAAGGCCTTCGCCTCCGGGGTGAAGGCGCTGGTCCAGGCCGTCGTGGTGATCGTCATCGCGGCGGCCCTCGGGGTGGGGCTGACCTGGAACCCGCTGAAGCTGCTCGGCGTCGCGGTCGCGGTGGTGCTCGGCTCGGCCTTCTTCTCGTGTCTGTCGATGACGATCGCGGGGATCGTGCTGACCCGTGACCGGCTGATGGGCATCGGGCAGGCCATCACCATGCCGCTGTTCTTCGCGTCGAACGCGCTCTACCCGGTGGCGATCATGCCCGGCTGGCTCCAGGTGATCAGCAAGATCAATCCACTGACCTACCAGGTGGACGCCCTGCGCGGGCTGCTGCTCGGTTCGCCGTCCCATCTTCTGCTCGACTTCGGCGTGCTGGCGTTCGCGGCGCTCGTGGGCATCACGGCCGCCTCGTCCCTGCTGGGCCGTCTGGCCCGGTGACCCCCGCCCGCGCGCCCTGGTCACCGTCGTCACCCTGAGTGCCCCTGGGCACGCACCCGTCAGGGTGAGGCGCCGACGGCGGACAGACCGCCCAGCAGCAGGGCCGTGAAGGCGCGCGCCCACTGCCGGTCGACCGGTTCCGCGCTGACCAGGGCGCGGTGGACCACCGCGCCGGCGATCACGTCGAAGATCAGGTCCGCGGTCCTGGCGGCCGTCGCGGTGTCCGGTTCACGGGGGAGTTCGCCCCGGGCCTGGGCGCGCTCGCGTCCCAGGAGCACCAGCCGTTTCTGGCGGTCGACGATCGAGGTCCGGATGCGCCGCCGCAGCGCCTCGTCCCTGGTGGACTCGGCGACCACCGCCATCAGCGCGGTCCTGGCCTCCGGCCGCTCCAGCAGCGCGGCGAACTGGAGCACGACGCCCTCGATGTCGGTGGCCAGACTGTCCGACTCGGGGAGTTCGAGCTCGTCGAAGAGGGCCGCGACCGCGTCCACCACCAGCTCGCTCTTGCCCGGCCAGCGCCGGTAGAGCGTGGTCTTGGCGACGCCCGCCCGGCTCGCCACATCGCCCATCGTCAGTCCGGGCCAGCCCCGCTCCACCAGGGCGGCCCTGGTCGCCTCCAGGATCGCCGCGTCGGCCTGGGCGCTGCGGGGGCGGCCCGTCCGGGGGGTACGCGCGCCGGCGGGACGGCTGTGGCTGCACATGGCGGCGACCATACCGGCCGGTGGAGGAGGTGTTGTGAGCCAGTTCACCGGACAGATCTCCCCTGGGTCCCGGGCGGCGGAGTTACGCTACGAGCCGTAGCGAAAGCCGGTGACAGGCCCGCGACGGCAACCACACGGCACGGGGTGGGGACCCCCTGCCGAACCGCGGTGTACGCACCGCTTTTCTGAAGTACGCGCGGAGGGGGGAGGATGTACTCATGCAGCCTAGGAACATGTCCATGAGCGGCGTCGTCGACCTCGCCGCGGTGAAGGCGGCCAACGAGGCCAAGGCGAAGGCGGAGCAGGCCCGCGCCGAGGCGGCCCGCCATGGGGGCGTCGGCGCCGTAGCCCCGTCCAGTCTGGTGATCGACGTCGATGAGGCGGGCTTCGAGCGCGATGTCCTCCAGCGTTCCACGGAGGTCCCGGTCGTCATCGACTTCTGGGCCGAGTGGTGCGAGCCGTGCAAGCAGCTCAGTCCGGTGCTGGAGCGGCTGGCCCGGGAGTACAACGGCCGGTTCGTCCTCGCCAAGATCGATGTCGACGCCAATCAGATGCTGATGCAGCAGTTCGGGATCCAGGGCATCCCCGCGGTCTTCGCGGTGGTGGCCGGCCAGGCGCTGCCGCTCTTCCAGGGCGCGGCCCCGGAAGCCCAGATCCGCGGGACGCTCGACCAGTTGATCCAGGTCGGGGAGGAGCGCTTCGGGCTGACCGGCATCGCGGTCGACCCGGGCGCGGACGGGGAGGCCCCGGCGGAGACCGTCGTCCCGGCCGGGCCCGACGACGCGCTGCTGGAGGCGGCCGTACAGGCGCTGGACGCCAATGACTTCGCCGGCGCGGCGCAGGCGTACCGCAATGTGCTCTCCGACGACCCCGGCAATACGGAGGCCAAGCTGGGCCTCGCCCAGGCCGAACTGCTCGGCCGGGTGCGGGACATGGACCAGGCGGCGGTGCGCAAGGACGCGGCGGAGCGGCCCGAGGACGTCCGGGCGCAGCTCGACGCGGCCGATCTCGATCTGGTCGGCGGCCATGTGGAGGACGCCTTCGGGCGGCTCGTCGAGACCGTGCGCCGTACGTTCGGCGACGACCGCGAGACGGCGCGGGTCCGGCTGCTCCATCTCTTCGAGGTGATCGGCGGGGACGATCCCCGTGTGACGGCGGCGCGTTCGGCGCTTGCGAGAGTGCTCTTCTGACGGTTCCCCCGGTCTCCGTCCGGGGCGCGGCACCTGAGGCGCGGCCCCTGGTGCCGCACCGCGCGGACGCGGCGGCAGTACGGCGACAACGGCCGCGCTTTACCAAATCTTGGTAAAAGCGGCCGCTGTTACTCGCAGTAAATCGCCCCCCTTGTTCTGTCCGGCTATGGGGGGCCTTCGCCGGTTCTGCCGCACCTGGGGGAGGCACCCTGTGTGGCCGCCCGGCACCGCCGGGTCGACGGCCGGTTATCGGGCCGTTACTAGCCAGTAACGAACCCCCTTGTGTGACGGCCGTGAATGGACCACGATCGGCGACGCTCGGTCCAGTTCCGCACCAGCACGGCAACCAGTCGCGCCGTCGGGACTGGGTCCCCACCGGGCGGACCGGCGGCAGCGCCGCCGGGCCGGACAGGGGGGTTCCTGCCTACCGGCAGGGCCTGTCCAGAGGTTGCGCGAAGGCGTGGCCAGTGGTTGTCGCTCGGGGGTGATCGCCGGTGGTTCCGGGCGCGGTTCGCGCCTTTGGGACAGGCGCTCTCCTTCCCGAGGACGTAGCACTTCTCCCATCCCAGGACGGGCTCCCACCCGATCCGGAGATGTACGTCCGAGAAGGAGGAAATTCATGGAGTCCCAAGTGCGTGGCGGGACCAGATGGAAGCGGTTCGCGGTCGTCATGGTGCCGAGCGTGGCCGCGACGGCAGCGATAGGTGTCGCTCTGGCACAGGGGGCGCTGGCGGCCTCGTTCAGCGTGTCCGGCCAGAGCTTCAAGGTAAGGGCCGACAAGCTGGTCGGTCACGACTTCGTCCAGTACGGCGGTGTCGCCGAGGGAACCGATCTCGAAGGCAACAAGGCCGTCCACCCGGTGGCCGTCTCCGGGTTCAAGTCGGCCGAGATCACGAACATGTGCCAGTCCGTGGTCACCCCGCTGCCTCTGCTCAACACGAGCGTGACGCTGGTGCTGAACGCCGGCAACAAGGGCACGGACATCGAGGCGCAGAACCTCTACCTCGATGTCGAGTCGCTCGACGCGGACGCGGTGTTCGAGAACATCGACATCGGTGTCGCGGCCGGTCAGAACAAGTCGCCCGGTATTCAGAAGGGAACGAAGGCGAACCCGTTCGGCTTCGCCCAGCAGGCCGAGACCGCCACGCTGACCGGCGTGGAGCAGACGGCCTGGGCCACCACCGCGGGCACGTTCAAGCTCCCGGACCTGAGCCTGCGGCTCAAGGTCGGTGACCCCAAGAAGTACGAGTGCTACTAGGTCGTGTTCCGGAAGGAGCGTCGTCCGCCCGCAGGGCGGGCCCCGTGGCCGCCGCGCGGCGGCTGAGGTCACCGCGGCGCGCGCACCGCACGGCGGAGGGCCGCCCGCGTACCGCACGTACTCGGGCGGCTCCCGGCGGCGCGGTGGGCGTGCGTACCGCGCACCGCGGGGTGGACGGGACTTCTGAGACACGGCCTGGGCACTCACCTCGGACGGGCCGTACGGTCCCCGGACTGTCCGGTCCGTCCGGCCCCCTGTCTTCTTTCGCAATACCGCATTCCAGGGAGCTGTTTTCCATGAGCGCCGAGTCCACAGGTTCCCGCGGATTCACCTACTGGCGGTCCCGGTTCCGCGCCTGGCGGGGCAGCCGGCCGTTCTGGGCGGGCCTGTTCACTCTTCTCGGTGGTCTGCCGATCGCCTACTTCCCCTACGCCCAGCTTCATCTCGGCAATCTCACGCTGGCCATGTCCACCACGGCCGGGGCGGGTTCGCTGATCATCGGCGTACTGCTGGTGACCCTGGGCCTGACCATGTGGTTCCACAGCATCGTCAGGGTCTTCGCCGGTGTCGCCGCCATTCTGCTGGCGCTGGTGTCGATTCCGGTCTCCAACATCGGCGGCTTTCTTCTGGGCTTCCTTCTCGCCCTGCTCGGCGGCGCGCTCTCCATCTCCTGGGTACCCGGCAAACCGCCCCGGCCGGCCGCCGATTACGACATCCCCCACCAGGCACCGGAACCCGACAGGGCCGGTGACCCCTTCCCCGTACCGCGCGACGGGGAGGACCCGAACGTGACGGAAACGACTGCCCAGGCCAACGGCGGGAGGAACAGTGCGGGGTGAGGAAACGCAGCGGATCGCGGCCGGAGGCGATGAATCCCGGGTGAAGAGAGGGCCGCGCCACGCGGCCCCGAGGAAATCGCTCCTGACCAAGCTGCACATACCCGCCGGCAAGGCGATGGCGCTCGCGGCCATGCCGACGGCGGTCTTCGTGGGGATGGGGCTCACGCCCCGGCTCGCGCTGGCCGACGACAGCAAGGACATCCCCTTCGCGCCGGGGCCGTGCGTGACGCGCTCGGACGATCCGGACCCGTCCGGTTCGCCGTCGCCCTCGCCGTCGGAATCGGCCTCGGGGTCGCCCTCGCAGGCACCGTCCCCCGGCGAGTCGCCGTCTCCCGGCGAGTCACCGTCGGCCCCGTTGGCACCGGAGCCGGGATCGTCGAAGACCCCGGCCGCGGGCGGACAGGGCACGAAGGCCCCGGAGTCCGGGGACGCCACCGCGCCGAAGGCTCCCTCGGCTCCCGGGTCCGGGACGGCACAGGACCCGGCGAAGCCCAGGAACCCGCTGGACCCGCTGGGACTGGGGGACGCGCTCGGCGACCTCCTCGGCATCCCCGGCAAGGAGGCACCGGCCACCCCGGCGCCGAGCCCCTCGGCCACCCCGCAGAAGCCGGGCGCCGGACCGTCCTCCGAGCCCACGCCGAAGCCGGAACCGGAACCGGAGAAGACACAGCGGCCGGACGGCCCGGGGAGCGGCGCCGCGGCCGGCGCCGAGGACGCCATCAGGGAGGCGGCCGGCCGGGCGGGCGTCACGGTCGAGGAGCTGGACGACGACGCCAAGGGGCTCGGCACCCGCGAGGACGGGGACATCCCGGCGGGCGCGGACGGCAAGGAACCCTTCCCCTGCCCGACCGCCGACCCCGAGGCCCTCGCCGCGGCCGAGGAGGAGCCGGGCATCCCGCTGCTCCCGGACGACCCCTGGACACTGCACAGTTCCCTGCTGACGCTGCGCGGGCTCGACTACCACGGCATCGTGGAGGTGAGGACCGGCAGCGGCAAGGTCAAGAAGGCGCTCAAGTTCACCGCGTCGTCGGTGGACATCGGGAACCTGCACCAGACCGTGGTCTACCCCGAGGGCAGGACGGCCCATGTGAAGGCCCGCCAGGGCTCCACGTCCACGATCCGCGACGGCGAGGTGACGATGTACACCGAGAAGCTGACGGGCAACCTCTTCGGTCTCATCCCCATCACCTTCAGCCCGCAGACGCCGCCCCCGCTGAATGTCCCCTTCGCCTTCTTCACGGAGGCCGAGGTGACCCAGGCGGGCCAGTTCGGCGGCACGCTCACCGTCCCGGGCCTCCAGAACTACCTCACGGACTGACCCCGAACTCCCGGGAGCCGCGGGAAGAACGGTGGCCCGCACCCCTCGACGGGGGTGCGGGCCACCGCCATGTGTCCGGCCCGGGGGTCCGTACGCGGGTGCCTGGACCCGCGTGTGCGGGCGCGGGTGTCCGGCGCGCGGGGGACGGTCACCGCTGGATGGACTTGACCTCCAGGAACTCCGCCACGCCGAAGGCCCCCATCTCCCGGCCGTTGCCGGACTGCTTGTACCCGCCGAAGGGGGCGAGCGGGTTGAACTGGGCCCCGTTCACATCGATCTGGCCCGCCCGCAGCCGTCCGGCGACAGCGAGCGCGTGCTCCCGCTCACCGAACACCGCGCCGTTCAGCCCGTACACCGTGCTGTTGGCGATCTCGACGGCCTGGTCCTCGTCGGCGTACGGGATCACCGACAGCACCGGACCGAAGATCTCCTCCTGCGCGATCACGGCCCCGGGATCGACGTTCGCGAAGATCGTCGGCCGTGCATAGGCGCCGGACTCCAGCCCCTCGGGCTTCCCGGGCCCGCCGGTCACCAGCGTGGCGCCGTCCGCGATCCCCCGCTCGACATAGCCGGTGACCCGCAGCCGCTGGGCCTCGGAGACCAGCGGGCCGAGCCGGGTGCTCTCGTCCGTCGGATCACCGACGGTGTACTCCGCGGCGGCGGCGAGGGCCATCTCGACGATCTCGTCGTGCCGGGAGGCCGGGACCAGCATCCGGCTCCACGCGCCGCAGACCTGGCCGCTGTTGATCCAGGCGTGGGACACCCCGAGCGTGACGGCCTGGACGAGATCGGCGTCACCGAGGATCACATTGGCGGACTTGCCGCCCAGCTCCAGGGCGACCCGCTTGACCGTCTCCGAGGCCACGGCCGAGACGCGCCGGCCGGCCCGGGTCGAGCCGGTGAAGGACACCATGTCGACACCGGGATGCGCGGCGATCGCCTCACCGACGACCGGGCCGGTGCCGTTGACGACATTGAACACACCGGCCGGAAGCCCCGCCTCGGCGGCCACCTCGGCCAGGACGCGCGCGCTCAGCGGCGCCACCTCGGACGGCTTGAGGACCACGGTGTTGCCGGCCAGCAGGGCGGGCACCACCTTGGTGACGGTCTGCTGGAGCGGGAAGTTCCAGGGCGTGATCGCGCCGACGACACCGACCGGCTCGCGCACGATCAGCGAATTGCCGATCTCCTCCGTCCAGGGGAAGTCCGCGGCGAGCCCGGCGACGGCCTCGGTCACCGCGATCGGCAGGCCGGCCTGGGCGAAGCGGGAGAGCTGGATCGGCGCGCCCATCTCGGCGGTGATGGTGGCCGCGATCTCTTCCGTACGGCTCTTCAGCCCCTCGGAGACCCGCCACAGGACCGCCGCCCGCTCGGCGGGGGTGGTCGCGGCCCAGGCGGGGAGGGCGGCCGTCGCGGCGGCGACGGCCCGGTCCACGTCGGCGGCGGTGCCGGCCGCCACGGAGGCGACGACCGCGCCGGTGGCCGGGTTCACCACCTCGATCGTGGCGCCGGTGCCGGGGACGGACCGGCCGTCGATCCAGTGGGCGGGGGAGGGGTAGGTGAAGGCGGTCGCGCTGTCCGTGCCGTTGATGCTGTTCATGGCGCCAGCGTGGCAAGACCGTACGGCCGCAACCAGGGACAACCGGTCCGGTGATCCAGGCCACACCCGGGCGGTCCCGACGCGGACCTCACGGTGCCGCGCGCGTCTGCGACGCTTGATGTCACGGGCCCCGGCCGAGATGTCACGGGCCCCGGCCGAGGCGCGGCGCCGCTGTCACGCCCGTATCCGCCGTCCGGCCGCACCGAGCGGTCCGGCCGCACGGAGAGCCGAGCCGTCCGACCGCACCGAGAGGAGCGTGGCCGTATGAACCGGGCCGCACTCGCCGACTTCCTGCGCACCCGCCGGGAGGCGCTGCAACCCGAGGACGTCGGCTTTCCCCGAGGGCGCCGGCGGCGCACCGGCGGGCTGCGCCGTGAGGAGGTCGCCACGCTGGCCAGCATGTCGGCCGACTACTACAGCCGGATCGAGCAGCAGCGCGGCCCCCACCCGTCCGAGCAGATGCTCACCGCCATCGCCCGGGGCCTGCGGCTGTCCCCGGACGAACGCGATCATCTCTTCCGGCTGGCCGGGTACGCCGTACCACCACGGGTGACCCACGACCGGATCGCCTCCGGCATGCTGCGGATCCTCGACCGCCTCGACGACAGCCCCGCCCAGGTGATGAACCACCTCGGCGAGACGCTCGGACAGAACCGGCTCGCGGTCTCGCTCCTCGGTGACGACATGGGCCGTACGGGACTGGCCCGCAGCCTGGCCTACCGCTGGTTCACCGACCCGGCCGCCCGGCTGCGCCACCCCGAGGCCGACCACGCCGCGCACGGCCACGCCCTCGCGGCCCGGCTCCGTGAGGCCGCCACCCGGGGGAGCGGCGACCCGCGCACCGCCGTCCTGGTCGACGCCCTGCTCTCGGCCAGCGAGGAGTTCGCCGCGATCTGGCGGGAGCACCCCGTCATGAGCCCCTCCTGCCCGCCCAAACGCATCGAGCACCCCCAGGTGGGCACCCTGGAGCTGCACGGCCAGAGCCTGCTGGACCCCGAGCGCTCCCAGACGCTGATGGTCTTCACCGCCGTGCCCGGCAGCGAGAGCGAGGAGAAGCTCCACCATCTCGCCGCCGTCACCGGCCGGCTCGTCCGACCGTGAGGCCGTGAATCCGTGAGAGCGGACCGCCGGACCTACCCAGCGGAACGGCCCGCCGGAAGCCGGCGGGCCGAGAAGCGGGAGGGGTCGGGACGGGTGTGGAACAGGCGGCCGGGTCAGACGCTGTCGGGGCCGCCCAGGTGGTGGACACGGACCATGTTCGTGGTGCCGGGGACACCGGGAGGGGAGCCGGCCGTGATGATCATGGCGTCGCCCTCGTTGTAGCGCTGGAGCTTCAGGACCTCCTCGTCGACCAGGTCGACCATCTCGTCCGTGCTGCTCACCCAGGGCACGATGAAGGACTCCACGCCCCAGCTCAGGGCGAGCTGGTTGCGCGTCGACTCGTCCGTCGTGAACGCCAGGATCGGCTGGGCCGCGCGGTAACGGGAGAGCCGGCGGGCCGTGTCGCCGGACTGGGTGAAGGCGATCAGCGCCTTGCCGCCCAGGAAGTCCGCGATCTCACAGGCCGCGCGGGCCACCGAACCGCCCTGCGTGCGGGGCTTCTTGCCCGGCACCAGCGGCTGGAGGCCCTTGGAGAGCAGCTCCTGCTCGGCGGCGACGACGATCTTCGACATCGTCTTGACCGTCTCGATCGGGTACGCGCCCACCGAGGACTCGGCGGAGAGCATGACCGCGTCCGCGCCGTCCAGGATCGCGTTGGCGACATCGGACGCCTCGGCGCGGGTGGGGCGGGAGTTGGTGATCATCGACTCCATCATCTGGGTCGCCACGATCACCGGCTTGGCGTTGCGGCGGCACAGCTCGATGAGCCGCTTCTGCACCAGCGGGACCTTTTCGAGCGGATACTCGACGGCCAGGTCACCACGGGCCACCATGATCGCGTCGAACGCCGCGACGACGGCCTCCATATTGGCGACCGCCTGCGGCTTCTCGACCTTGGCGATGATCGGGACCCGGCGGCCCTCCTCGTCCATGATCTTGTGCACGTCGAGCACGTCCTGCGCGTCCCTGACGAACGAGAGCGCGATCATGTCGCACCCCATGCGCAGACCGAAGCGCAGGTCCTCGATGTCCTTCTCGGAGAGGGCGGGGACGTTGACGGCCGCGCCGGGCAGGTTGATGCCCTTGTGGTCGGAGATCACCCCGCCCTCGATCACGATGGACTTGACCTCGGGGCCGACGACCTCGACCACCCGCAGCTCGACGTTGCCGTCGTTGATCAGGATCTGGTCGCCCTTGGAGACATCGCCGGGCAGACCCTTGTAGGTGGTGCCGCAGATGGACTTGTCGCCCGGGACGTCCTCGGTGGTGATGGTGAACTCGTCACCGCGGACCAGCTCGACCGGGCCCTCGGCGAAGGTCTCCAGACGGATCTTGGGGCCCTGGAGGTCGACGAGCACGCCCACCGCCTGGCCGGTGTCCGCCGAGGCCTTCCGGACGCGGTGGTACCGCTCCTCGTGCTCCGGGTGGCTCCCGTGGCTCATATTCAGACGGGCCACATTCATTCCGGCCTCGATGAGCGACTTCAGTTGCTCGTACGAGTCGACGGCGGGGCCCAGTGTGCAGACGATTTTGGAACGGCGCATAAGGCGGATCCTATCGGTTTGTTTCCCTGCGGAATATTCCGTCTGGTGGAAGATACAAATGGGCGGCCGGCCGCTCAGGCGATAAGCGTCCGGTCCGTGCCGACGAGGGCGAAGGTCTGCCGCGCGATCTCCAGCTCCTCGTCGGTCGGGACGACGGCCACCACGGTCCGCGCTCCGTCGGGAGAGATGATCCGAGGCTCCCCGGAACGTACGGCGTTGCGCCCCGTGTCCACGGCCAGCCCGAACATTTCCAGACCGGCGACCGCGGCCTCCCGTACCGCCGCCGCGTTCTCCCCGACGCCCGCCGTGAAGGCCACCGCGTCCACCCGTCCGAGGACCGCGCTGTAAGCACCGATGTACTTCTTCAGCCGGTGGATGTAAATGTCGAACGCGAGCCGCGCCCGCTCGTCCCCCTCCTCGATACGGCGCAGGATCTCCCGCATATCGTTGTCCCCGCAGAGGCCGGCCAGACCGCTTTTCTTGTTGAGAAGTTCATCGATCTCATCGACGGACATTCCGGCCACCCGCCGGAGATGGAACGTGACCGCCGGATCGATGTCACCGGAGCGCGTACCCATCACCAGCCCCTCCAAGGGGGTCAGTCCCATCGAGGTGTCCACGCACCGGCCGCCCGCCACGGCCGACGCCGAGGCGCCGTTGCCCAGGTGCAGCACGATCACGTTCACCTCCGACGGGTCCTTGCCGAGCAGTTCGGCGGTCCTGCGGGAGACATACGCGTGCGAGGTGCCGTGGAAGCCGTAGCGGCGGATGCGGTGCGCGTCGGCCGTCGCCGTGTCGATCGCGTAGCGGGCGGCGTACTCCGGCATCGTCGTGTGGAACGCGGTGTCGAAGACCGCGACCTGCGGCAGGTCCGGGCGCAGCGCCCGCGCCGTACGGATACCGCTGAGATTCGCCGGGTTGTGCAGCGGTGCCACCGGCACCAGCCGCTCGATCTCCGCCAGTACGCGGTCGTCGACGACGGCCGGCGCGCTGAACTCCAGCCCGCCGTGGACCACCCGGTGGCCGATCGCCGCCAGTTCGGGGGAGTCGAGACCGAGACCGTCCTGGGCCAGTTCGTCCGCGACCGCCTCCAGCGCCGCCGCGTGGTCCGCGATCCTGCCCGTACGTTCGCGCCTGTCCCCGCCGCCGGAGGCCCGCGGGGTGTGCACGAGCCGGGAGGTCCGCTCACCGATCCGCTCGACCAGACCGACCGCGAGCCGCGAGCTGTCCCGCATGTCCAGGAGCTGGTACTTCAGCGACGAGGAACCGGAGTTGAGGACAAGGACACGGGTGGCGTGCTCGGTCACGGGCTGAGGGCCTTCGGTAGGAGAGGGTGCGGGTGCGGGAGAGGGCGTGTCATCAGGGCCGGAGCCGGAGCCGGTGCCGGGACCGGTGCTCGGGACGGGACCGGGACCGGGACCGGTGCTCGGGTCGGGATCGGGACCGGGACCGGGCGAGGGGACACGGGAAGGGACGCGGGAGGGGACGCGGGAGGGACCGGCCGGGGCGGCGCCGCTCACGCGTGCTCGTCCTGGGCCTGGATCGCCGTGATCGCCACCGTGTTGACGATGTCCTGCACCAGCGCGCCGCGCGACAGGTCGTTGACCGGCTTGCGCAGCCCCTGGAGCACCGGGCCCACGGCCACGGCGCCCGCCGAGCGCTGCACCGCCTTGTACGTGTTGTTGCCGGTGTTCAGATCGGGGAAGATCAGCACGGTCGCCCGGCCGGCCACCTCCGACTCCGGCAGCTTGGTCGCCGCGACGGACGGCTCGACCGCCGCGTCGTACTGGACCGGGCCCTCGATCAGCAGATCCGGGCGGGCCGCGCGCACCAGCTTGGTCGCCTCGCGCACCTTGTCGACATCCGCCCCGGAGCCCGAGGTGCCGGTGGAGTACGAGAGCATCGCGATCCGCGGCTCGACCCCGAACCGGGCGGCGGTGACCGCGGACTGGACGGCGATGTCGGCGAGCTGCTCCGCGTCCGGATCGGGATTGACCGCGCAGTCCCCGTACACCAGCACCTTGTCGGCGAGGCACATGAAGAAGACCGACGAGACGATCGACGCGTTCCCCACGGTCTTGATGATCTCGAAGGCGGGCCGGATCGTGGCGGCCGTGGAGTGCACCGAACCCGACACCATGCCGTCGGCCAGCCCCTCGCGCACCATCAGCGTGCCGAAGTAGTTGGCGTCGGCCACGACGTCGTGCGCCAGCTCCGCCGTCACGCCCTTGTGGGCGCGCAGCTCCGCGTACCGCTCGGCGAACCGCTGCCGCAGCTCCGAGGTGGCCGGATCGATGAGCTGGGCCCCGCCGAGATCGATACCGAGATCGGCCGCCTTCTTCCGGACGAGACCGGTGTTGCCGAGGAGGGTCAGCTCGCACACATCGCGCCGCAGCAGGATGTCGGCGGCGCGCAGGACGCGTTCCTCGGTGCCCTCCGGCAGGACCACCCGGCGACGGTGGGCGCGGGCCTGCTCCAGCAGTTCGTGCTCGAACATCATCGGTGTGACCCGCCCGCTGCGGGCCACCGAGAGCCGGTCCCGCAGATCCGCGGTGTCCACATGGCGCTCGAACAGGCCGAGCGCGGTCTCCGCCTTGCGCGGTGTGTCGGCGTTCAGCTTCCCTTCCAGGCCGAAGAGTTCGGTCGCGGTGGGAAAGGAACGGCCCGGCACCGAGATCACCGGGGTGCCGGGCGCGAGCCGTGCGGCCAGGGTCAGTACCGCGTCGTCCGGCCGTTCGTCGAGGGTGAGCAGCACACCCGCTATCGGCGGGGTGCCGGCGGAGTGCGCGGCGAGGGCGCCCACCACCAGATCGGCCCGGTCACCAGGGGTGACCACCATGCAGCCGGGGGTCAGCGCGCGCAGGAAGTTCGGCAGCATCGCGCCGCCGAAGACGAAGTCCAGCGCGTCCCTGGCCAGGCCCGAATCGTCCCCGAGCAGCACCGTGCCCCCCAGGGCCTGGGTGATCTGGGCGACGGTCGGGGCGGCGAGCGCCGGCTCGTCCGGCAGCACGTAACAGGGCACCGGCAGCCGCGCGGCCAGCCGCTCGGCGATCGCCGCGCGGTCCTCCGGGGCGACCCGGTTGACCACCATGGTCAGTACGTCACAGCCCAGGACCTCGTAGGCGCGATGGGCGTTGCGCGCCTCGGCCCGTACGGACTCGGCGCTCTGGCCCTTGCCGCCCACCACCGCGATCACGGACGCGCCGAACTCGTTGGCGAGCCGCGCGTTCAGCGACAGCTCGTCCGGAAGCTGGGTGGCCGCGAAGTCGGTGCCCAGCACGAGCACGACCTCGTACTCCCGCGCCACCCGGTGGAAGCGGTCGACCAGCCGGGAGACCAGCTCGTCGGTGCCCCGCTCGGCCTGGAGCGCGGACGCCTCGTGGTAGTCGAGGCCGTAGACCGTCGCCGGGTCCTGTGACAGCCGGTAGCGGGCCCGCAGCAGTTCGAAGAGACGGTCGGGGCCGTCATGGACCAGGGGCCGGAAGACCCCCACCCGGTCCACCTGGCGGGTCAGCAGCTCCATGACCCCCAGCTCCACGACCTGACGGCCGTCCCCTCGGTCGATCCCGGTCACGTACACGCTGCGTGTCACGCGTGCTCTCCCGTCCCTGCTCGTGAGATGAACAGCCCGTTAGGGTGGCAATGCCTCTTGACAATACCTCCGGGGGTGGTTAGGCAGCGGGGGCGCACACGGCGTACAACGAGGTGTACGGACGTACACGGCATGGTGTACGAAACGGTCGGCGGCGCGGTCGACAGCACCGCCGACAGCGGGACCGCCCGGCGCGTGACGCCGATCACCCGTGGGAGGATCGGAACAGGCTCATATGTGGTGGGCCGAAGATCGGTCCTCCGGAGAAGTACGGCACTAGCGAGCAGGAGACACAGCACGATGCGTATCGGAGTTCTCACCGCAGGCGGCGACTGTCCCGGCCTCAACGCAGTGATCCGGTCGGTCGTGCACCGGGCCCTGACCGGGTACGGCGACGAAGTCATCGGATTCGAGGACGGGTTCAAGGGGCTGCTCGACGGCCACTTCCGTCCGCTCGACCTCAACGCGGTCAGCGGCATCCTGGCCCGCGGCGGCACGATCCTGGGCTCGGCCAGGCTGGAGCGCGGCCGGCTGCGCGAAGCCGCCGAGAACTGCGCGGAGTTGGCGCAGCGCTACGGGATCGACGCGCTCATCCCGATCGGCGGCGAGGGCACGCTGACCGCGGCCCGGCTGCTCTCGGACGCCGGGATGCCCGTCGTCGGCGTCCCCAAGACCATCGACAACGACATCTACTCGACCGACCGCACCTTCGGTTTCGACACCGCCGTCACGGTCGCCACGGAGGCGATCGACCGGCTCAAGACCACCGCCGAGTCCCATCAGCGGGTGATGGTCGTGGAGGTCATGGGGCGGCACGCGGGCTGGATCGCGCTGGAGTCCGGGATGGCGGGCGGCGCGCACGGCATCTGTCTGCCCGAGCGGCCCTTCGAGGTCGACAGCCTGGTGAAGATGGTCGAGGCGAGGTTCTCGCGCGGCAAGAAGTTCGCGGTCATCTGTGTCGCCGAGGGCGCGCACCCGGCCGCGGGCTCGATGGAGTACGGCAAGGGCGAGATCGACCAGTTCGGCCACGAGCGCTTCCAGGGCATCGGCAACCGGCTCGCGGCCGAGCTGGAGCGCCGGATGGGCAAGGAGGCCAGGCCGGTGATCCTCGGCCATGTCCAGCGGGGCGGTACGCCGACCGCGTACGACAGGGTGCTCGCGACCCGGTTCGGCTGGCACGCGGTGGAGGCCGTGCACCGGGGCGAGTTCGGGGGAATGACGGCGCTCAAGGGGACGGCGGTGGAGATGGTGCCGCTGGCGGAGGCCGTGACGCAGCTCAAGACCGTGCCGGAGAACCGTATGTTCGAGGCGGAGAGCGTCTTCTGACCCGGCGCCTCCCGGGCCCCTGACCCGGCGCCTCCCGGGCCCCTGACCCGGCGCCTCCCGGGCTTCTGATCCGGCCCCTCCCGGGGGATCGCCCCGGCCCGGTGCTCAGCCCTTCACCGCGCCGCCCAGCGCGAAGCCCCCGCCCAGTCGGCGGGAGATCAGGAGATAGAGGACCAGCACCGGCGCCGAGTAGAGGATCGAGAACGCCGCGAGCTGTCCGTAGATCACCGATCCGTAGTTGCCGAAGAAGGTGAAGATCGACACCGAGGCCGGCAACTGGTCGGGCGTGAGGAGCAGCATGAACGGTACGAAAAAGTTTCCCCAGAGCTGGATGAACGTGTAGATCGTCACCACCGTCAGGCCCGGCCCCATCAGCGGGAGCACCACCCGGGTCAGTGTCTGGAGGTGCGAGGCCCCGTCCGTCCACGCCGCCTCCTCCAGCACCGCCGGCACCCCGTCCATGAAGTTCTTCATCAGCCAGATGCAGAACGGCAGTTGGGAGGTGGCGAGAAAGAGCGACGTGCCGTACATGGTGTCCACGAGGTCCACCTGTACGAACAGTCCGTACACCGGCACCATGATCGCCGTGATCGGCAGACACGTCGTGAACAGGATCGTCAGCAGATACGGCCGGTTGAACCGCGACCGGTAGCGGGAGAGCGGATACGCCGCCAGCGCCGCGCACACCACCGCCAGCAGTGTGGCGCCCCCGCACAGCAGCAGGCTGTTGAGCATCGGTGTGAAGGTGATCTCGTCGGTGAGGACCGCGTCGAAGTTCTCCCCGGTGACCGACGAGGGGGCCCGTACCCGCATATCGGCGTCCGCGTCCACCGACGCCAGCACCAGCCAGACCAGCGGCAGCGCGAAGGCCGCCGCGGTCACCAGCAGCGAGGCGTCGGCCGCGAGACGGCCCCGTACCCGGCGGCCCTGTATGGGGCGGCCCCACGTGTGGCGGCCCTGTATGCGGCGGCCCCACGTGCGGCGGCCCTGTATGCGGCGGCCCCGCGCGCGGCTGCCGGGACCGGGGAGCGGCGCCATCAGACCTCCACCCTCATCAGCCGCAGATAGACGAGCGAGAACAACGCCCCGACCAGCAGCAGAAGCAGCGCGACGGCCGTCCCGTAGCCGATGAGGCTCTTCAGGAACGCCTGGTCGTACATGAACACCGGCAGTGTCTGACTGCGGTTGCCGGGCCCGCCCCGGGTCATCGCCCAGATCAGTCCGAAGACCGAGAGCGTGGAGAGGGTGTTGAGCATCAGATTCGTACCGATGGAGCGGCGGATCATCGGCAGGGTGATGTGCCGCAGACGGCGCACCCCGCCCGCGCCGTCGACCTGGGCCGCCTCGGTGATGTCCCGGGGTATCTCGGAGAGCGCCGCCGAGTAGATCAGCATGGAGAACGCCGTGCCGCGCCAGACATTGGCGAACGACACCGCCAGGATCGGCAGGGTGAACAGCCAGTTCTGGGACGGCAGATGGAGCCAGTCCAGGATCGCGTTGAGCGTGCCCTCGCGGCGGAAGAACGCGTAGAGGAGAAACGCCGCGACGATCTCCGGCAGCACCCAGGCGGCGATCACCAGTGAGCCGGTGAGCGTCCGGACGGGCCGGGACGCGGCCCGCATCAGCCCGGCCAGCGCAAGCCCCAGACTGTTCTGGCCGACGATCGAGGAGACGACGGTGAACACGAGCGTCAGCCAGACCGCGTTACGGAAGTCCTCGTCGGCGAAGGCCCGGCGGAAGTTCGCCAGACCGACGAAGTCCGAGGAGGACGAGCCCGTCAACTGGGTGTTGGTGAAGGCGATCCAGACGCAGTAGCCGATGGGACCCGCCAGGAAGAGCAGCAGCAGAAGGGTGGCGGGGGCGAGCGGCAGCCAGCGCCACAGCCGGGGCCCCCGGCGCCGGCCGCCGGCCGCGACCACGCCGTCCCGCGCGCTCACTTGTCGACGACCGCGCCGTCGGTGATGGTCCTGAGCTGCTCGTCGTACTCCCGAGCCGCCTCCGCCGCGGACGCGTCACCCGTCGTGACCTTCTCCATCGCCTCGCCGATCGCGGACGACACCTGGGGATAGACCGGCAGCGCGGGCCGGTAGTGCGTGTGCCGGACCAGCCCGGTGAAGAACTCGATGCCCGGCATGGACGCCAGATAGCGCGGATCGGCCGCCACATCCTCGCGCACGGCGATCTGGGCGCCCACGACATCCCACTTCACCGCGTTCTCGGTGGTCTGCTGTGTCTTGATGAACTCCCAGGCCAGATCAGGGTTCCCGGCCTTCTGCGGGATCGCCCACGCCCAGCCGCCCGACATCGACACCGCGCCCGGGGCCTGCCCGTCCCGCGTCGGCATCGGCGCCTGGGCGAGATCCGTCGCCCACCCCGGCCACTCCTTGGGCCCCTCGTTGATCCAGTTCTGGCCCATCCAGGAGCCGTCCAGGGAGATCGCCAGCCTCCCCTCGGGGAACCACTCGGTGGCGACCCGGGTGCCGACATTCGGGTCGAGCGCGTCCGGGACCTCGGGCCCGAGCTTCTCCCCGTACACCGTCCCCACGAACTCCAGCGCGTCGCGGAAGCCCTGACCGCCCGTCACCCACTTCTGGGCGGCCGGATCGTAGAGGGGGTCCTCGCCCGTCCCGTAGAGGAGCATCTCGAAGCCCTGCATCACCGCGGCCTCGCCGGGGCCCTTGCCGGTGTAGACGTTCAGCGGGATGACCCCGGGGACCTTCTTCTTGACCGTACGGGCCGCGTCCAGCACCTCGTCCCAGTCGCGGGGCCGCCAGTCGGCGGGCAGACCGGCCCTGGCGAAGATCTTCTTGTTGAACCAGAGCCCACGGGTGTCGGTGCCGTCCGGGACGCCGTACGTCTTCCCGTCCTCCGCCTTCGCGGCCGACTTCGCGCTGTCGACGAACCGGTCCCAGGTGTCCCACTTCGCCAGATAGTCGTCGAGGGGGCGCAGATACCCCGCCTTGATGTCCGCGTTGATCCGGAAGGTGTCCTCGTAGACCAGATCCGGGGCGGTCTTGGGGGAGCGCATCATCTGCTGCGCCTTGGTGGCGTAGTCGTTGTCCGGCGCCTGGACGGGGATGAGCTCGACCTTCTTGCCCGGATGCTCCTTCTCGAACTGCCGCTTCACCGACTCCAGATAGGTGTCCTTGAAGCGGATCTTGTTGTCGGTGGAGCGGTTGTACACGACCTTGACGGTGTCCGGATCACTGCCTGAACCGCTGCCGCAGGCGGTGAGGGAACCGGCGGCGAGGGCGGCGACGAGGATGAGCGGGGCGGTGGGGCGCACGGGCACGACCTCCTCTGAGCCACGGGGGGCTGCCCGGCGACCGTAGGACCGGGCCCATATCATGGTCAATCCCCTTGCGGCGACCGGTGGTCGGCGCCCCCCGGCTCAGTGGGTCGCGGAGATCCAGCGGTACTGCAACTCGGGGCGCCCGACCTGCCCGTACTGCGGACTGCGCACCGCGCGTCCGTGGGTGACGAGGTGTTCCAGATAGCGGCGCGCGGTGATACGGGAGATCCCCGCCCTGACACCGGCCTCCGCGGCGGTCAGTCCCGTGGGCGACGCGCGGAGCGTACGGGTCACGGCCTCCAGCGTGGGCGCGCTCAGCCCCTTGGGCAGCGAGGAGGGCTGCGGCGCCCGCAGCGCGCCGAGCGCCCGGTCCACCTCCTCCTGGCCGCTGGCCTCCCCGGCCGCCGCCCGGAACTCCGCGTAGCGGGTGAGCCGGTCGCGCAGGGTGGCGAAGGTGAAGGGCTTCAGGACGTACTGGACGACACCGAGCGAGACCCCCTCCCGCACCACCGCGAGATCGCGCGCCGAGGTCACGGCGATGACATCCGCGTGGTGTCCGCCGGCCCGCAGGGCGCGCAGAAGCTGGAGTCCGTGTCCGTCGGGGAGATAGAGATCGAGCAGGATCAGATCGATGTCCGTACGCTCCAGCAGCCGGGCGGCCTCCGCGCGGGAGTGCGCGACCCCCGCGACGGTGAAGCCGGTCACCCGCGCGACATACAGCTCATGGGCGTCGGCGGCGACCGGATCGTCCTCGACCACCAGCACCCGGATCGGCCCCCGCGCCGGGGGCCCGCCCGGCCCGGGGTGCCTCGGCCCGCCCGCCCCGGCGGTCACCGGACGGCCTCCGTACCGGCGGGCGGCGCGGTGTCCGTCCCGGGGGACGGTACGGCCTTCCCGGCGGCGGCGGCGGCGGACGGTGCGGGCGGCGCGGACGCGGCGTTCCCGGGCGTCCCGGCGGACCCGGCGCTGCCGGGGGCCCCGGCGGTCCCGGCGGTCCCGGCGTTCCCGGCGTTGCCGGGGGCCCCGGCGGCCTCCGAACGGGGGGACGGCAGGACGCCCGCGCCGAGGGGCGACGGCACCGGCCCCGCACCGGTCGCGGCCGGCCGGGCCGACGCGGCCGGCCGGGGTCCGAGCGGCAGCCGTACGGTGAACTCCGCGCCGCCCTCCGCGCCCCGGGTCAGCGACACCGTCCCGTGCGCGCGGTGCACGGCCTGGCGCACCAGCGCCAGCCCGAGCCCGCGTCCCGGGCCGCGGGTCGACCAGCCGCGCAGGAACACCTCTTCCATGTCCCCCGGGTCGACGCCGTCCCCGGTGTCCCGTACGCCGAGCAGCAGTTCACCGCCGGTCGTGCCGTCCGTGCCGTTCGCGGTGTCGTCGACCCGTGCCGTCACCGTCACCCGCGCACCCTCGCCGCCCTGCGCCGCGTCCACGGCGTTGTCGATCAGATTGCCCAGGATCGTCACCAGATCGCGCGGCGCGAGCGTCGTCGGCAGCACACCGTCGTCGATCCGGCTGTCCTCCGCGAGCACCAGCTCCACACCGCGCTCGTTCGCCTGGGCCGCCTTCCCCAGCAGCAGCGCCGCGAGCACCGGCTCGGCGACCGAGCCCACCACCCGGTCCGTGAGCGCCTGGGCCAGCTCCAGCTCCGCCGTGGCGAACTCCACCGCCTCCTCCACCCGGCCCAGCTCGATCAGCGAGACGACCGTGTGGAGCCGGTTGGCGGCCTCGTGCGCCTGGGAGCGCAGCGCCTGGGTGAACCCGCGCTCCGAGTCCAACTCGCCCGACAATGCCTGGAGTTCGGTGTGGTCCCGCAGGGTGATGACCGTGCCGCGCTGCTCCCCGCCCACCACCGGCTGGGTGTTGACGACCACGATCCGTTCGGCGGTCATATGGACCTCGTCCACCCGGGGCCCGGAGGCGAGCAGCGCGCCGGTGAGCGGTGCGGGCAGCCCCAGCTCGGCGACCGGACGGCCCACCGCGGAGTCGTCCAGACCGAGCAACTCCCGGCCGGCGTCGTTCATCAGGGCGATCCTGCGGCCGCCGTCGAGCATCAGCAGGCCCTCGCGCACGGCGTGCAGCGCGGCCTGGTGGTAGTCGTGCATCCGGCTCAGCTCGGCCGCGTTCATGTTGTGGGTGTGCCTGCGCAGCCGGGCGTTGACGACATAGGTGCCCACCCCGCCGAGCACCAGCGCCGCGCCCGCCACCAGCGCCAGCACCTTGACCTGCTGGGTCACCTCGGAGGAGATCCGGTCCACGGTGATGCCCACGCTCACCAGCCCGGTGATCCTCCCGTTGTCCCTTACCGGTGTGACCGCCCGGATCGAGGGCCCGAGCGTGCCGGTGTAGGTCTCGGTGAACGTCTCACCGCGCAGCGCCGGAGCCGTACGGCCCAGAAAGGGCATACCGATCTGCGCCGGATCGGGGTGCGTCCAGCGGATCCCCTCCGGGGTCATGATCGTGATGAAGTCGATCCCGGTGTCGCGCCGCACCCGCTCCGCGTACGGCTGGAGCAGCGCCGAGGGATCGGACGTACGGATCGCCTCCCGTACAGAGGGCGAATCGGCCAGTGCGTACGCGGTGGCCAGAACTTGCTTGCGTGCGGTCTCGGCCGCGTGGGCACGACCCGTGATGTACGCGAAGAGCGCGCACCCCGCCACGACCGCGGCGACCAGCACGACCTGCATGGCGAAGAGCTGGGCCGCGAGGCTGCGAGGACGGGGCAGATGCATGGGGCAAGTCTGCATCGCCGCATTCACATGAACGAAATGAACGTAACCGTGACCAGGGTCACATGCTGGTGGATAGTCGCCGGGACCCCCTCGGGACAGGGACGGGGGAATCGCACGGAACGAGTCAAGGAGGACCCGTGGCCGCACGCCGGGACCGCACCCATTATCTGTACATAGCGGTGATCGTCGCCGTCGCACTCGGCATTCTGGTGGGCTTCGCGGCTCCCGGTGTGGCCGTCGAGCTGAAGCCGATCGGTACCGGCTTCGTCAATCTCATCAAGATGATGATCTCGCCCATCATCTTCTGCACCATCGTGCTGGGCGTCGGATCGGTGAGGAAGGCCGCGAAGGTCGGCGCCGTCGGCGGACTCGCCCTCGGCTACTTCCTGGTGATGTCGACCGTCGCCCTGGCCATCGGTCTGGTCGTCGGCAACATCCTGGAGCCCGGCTCCGGTCTGCACCTCACCGAGGCCGCCCGTGACGCGGGCGCGGCCCAGGCGGACGGCGCGAGCGAGTCCACCGCGGACTTCCTCCTCGGCATCATCCCGACGACGCTGGTCTCCGCCTTCACCGAGGGCCAGGTGCTCCAGACGCTGCTGGTCGCCCTGCTGGCGGGCTTCGCGCTCCAGGCGATGGGCTCGGCGGGCGAGCCGGTCCTGCGTGGCATCGGTCACATCCAGCGGCTGGTCTTCCGGATGCTCGCGATGATCATGTGGGCCGCGCCCGTCGGCGCGTTCGGCGCGATCGCGGCGGTCGTCGGCGAGACGGGTATCGACGCGCTGAAGTCGCTGGCGATCATCATGATCGGCTTCTACATCACCTGTGTGATTTTCGTCTTCGTCATCCTGGGCCTGCTGCTGCGGCTGGTCGCGGGTGTGAACATCCTCTCGTTGCTGAAGTACCTCGGCCGCGAGTTCCTGCTGATCCTCTCGACGTCCTCCTCGGAGTCGGCGCTGCCGCGGCTCATCGCGAAGATGGAGCACCTGGGTGTCAGCAAGCCCGTCGTCGGCATCACCGTGCCGACCGGCTACTCGTTCAACCTGGACGGTACGGCGATCTATCTGACGATGGCCTCGCTCTTCATCGCCGAGGGCATGGGCAACCCGCTTTCCATCGGTGAGCAGATCTCGCTGCTGCTGTTCATGATCATCGCGTCCAAGGGCGCGGCGGGTGTCACCGGCGCGGGTCTGGCGACCCTCGCGGGCGGTCTCCAGTCGCACCGGCCCGAACTGGTCGACGGCGTGGGCCTGATCGTCGGTATCGACCGCTTCATGAGTGAGGCCCGCGCGATGACGAACTTCGCGGGCAACGCGGTGGCGACGGTTCTGGTCGGCACCTGGACCAAGGAGATCGACCGGGGCCGGGTGGACGAGGTGCTGGCGGGCCGGATCCCGTTCGACGAGAAGACCCTGGTCGACGACGGCCACGGCGAGGCCCCGGCGTCGGAGCCGGAACCCCGTACGGAGAAGACGGAGAAGACCACCGCCGCGGTCTGACCTTTCCCCTCGTCCCGGTCCGACCCCGTCCCCCCACCGCGGTCCGAACCGTCCCCCCACCATGACCCCGGCCGGGGCCACCCCCCTCCACCCCGGCCCCTCCCGAGACCGGCCCGTACGGAGACGCTTCCGTACGGGCCGGTCTCCCTTTTTCACCCCCTCCGGCGCGGCGGGCGGGGCGGGGCGGAAGAGGGCCCCCGGCGCGGCTCGACCGCGGCCGCGGATACCGGGGCCAGTGGTACGCACGCCGGTGGACGCACACCGGTGGCACGCGCGCCAGTGGCACGCGCCCGCGCGGGGGCGTTGACGCGCGACGTCCGTCTCCCTAGCCTCCATTCCTGTACGTAGATGGCATCCACATAGGGAGACGATCAGGGGGCGGCAGCCACCGCGGTCCCGCCGCGCCGCCGATCGTCGGGACCCGAGACCGACGGAGTGCTCCATGGCTGATCCGATCATCACCGAGGTCCGTCTCACGCCGATCCTGGTGACCGACCCGCCGCTGCTCAACACCCAGGGCGTGCACCAGCCGTACACCCCCCGGCTGATCGTGGAGGTGGTCACGGCCGACGGGGTGACGGGTGTCGGCGAGACCTACGGCGACACCAAGTACCTGGAGCTGGCACGGCCGTTGGCCGACCGTCTCCCCGGCCACCGGGTCACCGACCTCAACGGCCTGTTCGCGCTGGCCGGCGGGGTGGCCGTCGACTCCTCCCGGGTGGACAACTCCGTCGACGTCGGCGGGCTGCGGGGCGTACAGACCGCCGACAAGCTGCGGCTGTCGGTCGTCTCCGCCTTCGAGGTGGCGTGTCTGGACGCCTGGGGCAAGTCCGCCGGCCTGCCCGTGCACGGACTGCTCGGCGGCAAGGTCCGCGACCGGGTCGAGTACGGCGCGTATCTCTTCTACCGCTGGGCCGAGCACCCGGGCGGCGCGGGGGAGACCGACGACTGGGGCGCCGCCGTGGACCCGGCCGGGGTGGTCGCCCAGGCCGAACGCTTCGCCCGCGACTACGGTTTCACCTCCTTCAAGCTCAAGGGCGGGGTGTACGAACCGGCCGAGGAGGTCGCCGCGATCCGCGCCCTGGCCGAGCGCTTCCCCGGGCAGCCGCTGCGCCTGGACCCCAACGGCGCCTGGTCCGTGGAGACCTCGCTCCAGGTCGCCGACGAACTGCGCGAGATCCTCGAATATCTGGAGGACCCCACCAGCGGTACGAAGAACATGGCCGAGGTCGCCGCACGCGCCCGTGTCCCGCTCGCCACCAATATGTGCGTCACCACGTTCGCCGAGATCCCCGAGGCCTTCACGACGGACGCGGTCCAGGTGGTGCTGAGCGACCACCACTACTGGGGCGGTCTGCGCGCCACCCGTGAACTGGCCGCCGTCTGCCGCACCTTCGGTGTCGGCCTGTCCATGCACTCCAACACGCATCTCGGGATCAGCCTGGCCGCGATGACGCATGTCGCCGCCACCGTCCCCCATCTCGACCACGCCTGCGACAGCCACTACCCCTGGCAGACCGAGGACGTCATCACCGATGCCTCGAAGGAGCGGCTCACCTTCACCGACGGTCACCTCGTCGTCCCGGACGCACCCGGCCTCGGGGTCGAACTCGACCGGGACCGGCTCGCCGTGCTGCACCGGCGCTGGCTGGACGACGACGGCACTCTGCGCGACCGTGACGACGCGGCCGCGATGCGGGTCGCCCACCCGGGGTGGACCACCCCCGCCGTCCCGCGGTGGTGACCTCCGGGGGCCGGAACCCGCGATCCGGCTGATCCGGCTGATCCGGCCGGTCCGGCCGGGTCGACAGGTCCGCCCGGTCCGGGCGGTCATGAGGGCGGGGCCCCGGGGTGACACCCGGGGCCCCGCTCCCGCTCCTGTCCGTCCTCACACAGCCCCCTGTCCGTCCCCACTCCGTCCCTACCAGGCCACCGGCAGTTCGATCGGGAACCGCCGGATCGTCTCCGTGTCCCAGCGGATGTCCTCGACCGGCACCGCGAGCCGCAGCCGCGGGAAGCGGTTCACCAGCCCCCCGATCGCGGCCTCCAGCTCCACCATCGCCAGCGGCGCGGCGATACAGCGGTGGCCGCCCCAGCCGAAGGTCATGTGCGGGGTGGGCGGACGGTCCGGGTCGATGACATCCGGGTCGGTGAACCGCTTCGGGTCGCGGTTCGCGGTCAGATACGAGACATGGACGAAGTCGCCCGCCCGGATCGTCACCCCCTCGATCTCCACGTCCTCGGTGGCGATCCGCGGGATGCCGACGCCCTTGCGGAACGGAATGAACCGCAGGAGTTCGTCCAGTACCCGCGTCAGCTCCTCCGGCTGGTCCCTGACCCGCTCCATCAGATCGGGCCGGTCCAGCAGGATGTACGCGATATTGCTGATCTCGCAGGTCGCGGTGTCGTGCCCGCTCAGCATGAGCGTGAGCGCCATGACCGCCAGGTCCTGGTCGTCGAAGGCGTCGTCGCCCTCCTTCGCGGCGGCCAGCGTGCTGATCAGATCGTCCCCGGGGTCGCGCCTTCGCTCGGCGACCAGCTTGCCGAAGTACCCGCGCAGGGCGGTCTTCGCGTCCGCCGCGGCCTGTCGCGTCTGCGGTCCCGTGGACAGCAGTTGGTGCGCGTACTCCTGCATCAGGGGCCGGTCCTCGGGCGCGATGCCCAGCAACTCGCAGATGGTGTGCTGGGGCAGCCGGTCCGAGAGATGGCGCACCAGATCGGCGGGCGTGCCGTGCTCGGCCATCTCGTCGAGGAGCCCGGCGGTGATGCTCTCGACGGCGGGCCGCATCCGGTCCACATGCCGCATGGTGAACGCCTGCGAGGCCAGCCGGCGCAGCCGGGTGCTCCGGGGCGGGTCGATCACATTGATCGATTCCGGCGAGACGATCGGTTCCGGCGTGAGCCGCGGATAGTTCCGGCCGGTGATCGCCGCCCGGCTGAACCGGCTGTCCGTGGTCACCTGCCGTACCCCTTCGAACCCGGTGACCAGCCACGCGTCCGCGTCCCCGTAGGGCAGCCGGATCTTGGTCACGGGACTCCTCGACATCAGTTCCGTGAACAGGGGATCGAATTCAAGGCCTTCGCTGAAGTCGAACGGACAGGTGGTCGTTTCGCCGATTTCAGTCATCGCTTACTCCAGAACGGGCGCGTTCGGTAGGAACAGTGCGGTTGTCAGCGATGCATAATTACCTCCCCCATTTCGCGTATATGCCCCGGGCGCGGCAAATGGGTAGCCACCCCACCCGTTGGAGTGCCCGCGCCCACGACGGCGCGCCCGGTCCCGCACGAGCCCCCGGGCACGCCCCCGTGCTGCGGCGAGAAGGTGCCACGGCGGTAGGACGGCGGCCGTCGGATGCTTCACTTGGTGGGAAGGTGACAAATCAAGTCATCACTGCGCCTTTGTGTGCGAAGCCGAGGGAGGTGGGTCGGATGACGGTCGGACCGATGTGCGGGACCGCCGACGGCCGGGACGAGGAGAAGAAGGACAAGCTTCCTGGTGAGCCGTGGAAGCCTCTTCCGCCACCACCGCCGGACGGTGGAGCCCCCGAAGGGGACGGAAAGCACCGCAAGTGACTCTCGTGTCCGAGCGGGAGGGCCGCGCAGGCGATGAGCTGACGCGTCATCTCCTCGCACGCGGAGTTCTGACAGCGGAGTGGGCGAAGGCGTTCAGGGCCGTGCCCCGGTCACTGTTCCTGCCGGATCTCTTCTGGGCGTTCGACACGGCGACCGGCCGCAGTGAGGCCGTGGTCAGGGGCGACGACCCGGCCGGCTGGGAGCGGGCCGCGTACCGGGACATTCCGTTGGTGACCCAGTGGGACGACGGCCGGCACACGGGCATCGAGCCGGGGTCCACGGGCACCAGTTCGGCGAGCATGCCGTCCGTTGTCGCGTCCATGCTGCGTGATCTGGACGTGAGTGACGGTATGCGGGTCCTGGAAGTGGGCACAGGCACCGGCTGGAACGCCGGGCTGCTCGCCCACCGCCTGGGCGGCGAGAACGTGGTCAGTGTCGAGATCGACCCGGCGGTGGCGGGGCGTGCCGCGGACACACTGACGCGAGCCGGACTCGGTCCGCGACTGGTCGAAGGAGACGGCCGGGACGGCTGGGCGCCGGGCGCGCCCTACGACCGGGTGATCGTGACGGCAGGCGTACGGGTGCTCCCGCCGAGCTGGCTCGCACAGACGCGGCCGGGCGGCACCATCCTCGCCCCCTGGGGCACCCACTACAGCAACCAGGACGCGCTCGTCCGGTTGACCGTGGGCGAGGACGGCCGCGCCGTCGGTCCCTTCCTCCGCATGGTCGAGTTCATGAAACTCCGGGACCAGCGTCTCCACTGGGACCGGTTCCACGGACACGTCAAGGACTTCCCCGGTGACGCCGATGTCTCCAGGACGTCCATGCCGCTGGCGGACCTGGGGGACCGTTACGAGACGCCCTACTTCGTGACGGGGCTCTGCGTCCCCGATTGCGCCCATGTCGTCAACGCCGGTGACGACGGCGAGGCGAAGGCATGGTTCTTCGACTTCCGCAGCCGGTCATGGGCGGCCGTCCTCTTCACCCCCGGCTCCCCCGACGCCACGGTCCACCAGTCCGGGGCCCGTCGCCTCTGGGACGAGGTGGAACGCGCCCTGACCTGGTGGATCGACCACGGCAGGCCGGACCACGCCCGCTTCGGACTCACGGTGGACCGAGACGGGAGCACACACCCCTGGCTCGACGCCCCCTCGAACACCCTGCCGTTCGCCCAGCGGTGAACAACGAGGGAGCATTGATCCCGATGCCGGTCGCGGCCGACGCGCTGACCGGTGGCCCCGCGTCTGTTCCGACCGGTGGCGCGTGGGTCACGTTCGTCCATGCCCTCGGCGACGGGGAGTTCACCGCACCATGACCGCAGACGTGTCCCCCATCTCGCCGCGCCCGCGACCGCACCGAGGTCATCCGCCTCCCCAGTGCCGCGAAGCCGACTCCCGCGCTCGGGGCACGGCCCGGCTCCGTACAACCACTGCACTGTGGGCCGCTTCCTTCTCGGAAGCAGCCCGCAGACGGTAGACGGCCACGGCGTTACTCGTACGCCCACGCCCGTCCGGTCTGGCGGTACTCCTCGATGGGGATGGGCTCGACACCGGGCCGCATCCGGGCCGTGTAGAGGCGGCCGTAGAGGTGATCGATCTCATGGTGGATCAGCCGGGCGAGGCCGCGCTCGTACACGGTGCTCACCGTGGTTCCATCCAGCGTGGTGGTCTCGACGGTGATGCGCAGAGGCCGAGGTACGAGGCCACGGACATCGAAGAAGCTCAGGCAACCCTCGTACTGCTCGTCCGTCTCGTCGGAGGACGTGGTGATGCGTGGGTTGAGCAGGATGACCGGCTGTGGGTCGGGGCCGGAGGGCCGGACGACGGCCGCCGCGCGCGCGGTGCCGATTTGCGGTGCCGCGACGCCCATGCCTTTGGCGAAGGGGTGCACCTGACCGATGCGCTCCATCGAGGCGAGGAGTTCGGCGGTGACGCGCTCGGCTTCACCTCGTTCGCCCGGCAGACCGAAGCGGCGGGCAGGCTCGGTGAGGATCGGGGAGCCGTACTGTACGACTCCGAGCTCACGCATCTGTCCACTGGGCCGCACCTGAGTCACCTGAACTCCCCTGAATCAACGACCTGTTCGGGCTCGGCCCGGAAACGCCATTCGAGACGGTACCGGGCATGCAGCGCCGGGGCGGGCGTCGACCAGGTGAAGACGCACATCACGCCGTCGTCGTGGCGGGTCGCAGCGCTTCGCAGAGGCCTCGCCTCGGCCGTCATCGACGTTTCCGTACCCCACACCGCCGGATCGAGGACGCTGGGAAAGGCCAGTTGGACTTCGAGATGTTCGGTAGGCAGCCGTACAGCGCGCTGGAACCAGCGTCCCCACTTACTGTCACTCACCGAGTAGGCGTACTCGATCCACACGGACTCGCCTGGATAGAGAGGGAAGCGGCCGTACTCGTTCTCGAACAGCAGCCATACCTCCTTGAAGGCATCCCGGTCGTGTTTGGCTTCACACCGCATCCTGTCGGTGGCGCAGTTGGCGATCAAATCCAGCTCATCCCATGTCAGGGGGTGTTCGCGGTAGTGAGCGTTGGATCGTTCGGGATCGCCCGGGTAGCGGTCGACGCTGATGCGGATCAAATACCGGGTCACCGGCTCCGTACCGGTGTTGCGTAAGTGGCGGCGCATGGTGAGCCGGTAGTGGCTGCCGTCGTAGTCCAGGCGGGCGGCGTCGTGCTCGACGATGAGCGCCGATCCGGTGGCGTACGGCTGCTCGATCCGGTGTGGTGCGGGCGATACCGGGGTGCCGATACGGGTTTTGGCGGCCTCGTAGTCGCACCACCGGCGCCAGATGGCCTTGCCCGCGTTCATGGCCTCGTCTGCTCGGCGGGCGAAGTCCTCGCTCGGTTTGTGCCTGCCGGATTCCACATGACTTACGTATGAGGGATCGAAGCGCATCGCCGTGGCGAGCGCTCGCTTGGACAATCCACGTACTTCGCGCCAGTAGGAGACCTCGGCAGCGAACGCCTCGGCAGCTTGTTCCACTGGCACAGCCGTAGCCTGCTCGCCGTTCATCAGACGCCCCCGAACCGATCACTAGTTGTTGAGAATGAATGAACCGTGAGTGACCTCAGTTCATCATCCCCTCATCTCGCCTGCCCGGGGTTTGCTATCCCCGTCAGCCAGGGATGCCCCGGGACCGGCTGCCCAGCCCGTCCGTACTCGGTCGGCCCGATCAGTGAGGAAGGCCATGCCCCATCACTCAGTCATCCGGCGTCCGCGTTACTCCAAGTGGTTCGCGGCTCGACCGCAGACCGTGGTGGTTCAGCCCACGACCTGGTGCAACCTGGATTGCACCTACTGTTATCTGCCTTTCCGGAGGCTCAAACACGAGATGTCCACAGAGGTCGCCGATGCCCTGGCGGAGTCGGTCGCCGAGTTCACGGACGGTTCTCCTCCCATCGGCGTCGTCTGGCACGGCGGGGAGCCGCTGGCGCTGGGGCCGAGGAAGCTCGCGGCGCTTCTCACACCGTTCGAAGAGCTGCGCCGCGCGGGCCGTGTCCATCACTATGTGCAGACGAATGCCACCCTGATCACCGAGGCCTGGTGCGAGCTGCTGGCCAGGTACGAGTTCCGCGTCGGCGTGAGTATCGACGGCCCGGCGGCTCTCAACTCCCAGCGCGTCGACCTCCGCGGCCGTCCCGCCTTCGACAGGATCAGCCGAGGCATCGAGCGGCTGCGTGCGCATGGCCTCCCCTTCTCGGTGATCATGGTGGTCGGGACCGATGGCATCGATCATCCCGAGGAGCTTCTGGACTTTGTGGCCGGTCTGGGCTGCCGGTCGGTGGGCTTCAATATCGAAGAGGCCGAAGGAATCAACACCGACCGGCAGCAGCCCACCTGCAGGCAGGCCGAGGCCTTCTGGCTGCGGACTCTGGCGTGGTCCCGGCGCCACCCTGGTGAGCTGGAGGTGCGGGAGCTGGAGCGCCTGGGTGAATATCTGCGGATGATCCGCGCGGGACAGCGAGCCGATTGGGACCTCCGCAGGCTGGACCCCATCCCGACCGTGTCCTGGAACGGTGATGTGGTGCTGCTTTCCCCTGAGCTGGCGGACACCACCGATGCCGGGTACGGCAACTTTCTGGCCGGCAGCGTCCTCGATCGCCCTCTGGGGGACATCCTCGACGGCGCGCACCGATTGGGATACGTCCGCGATTTCCTTACCGGGCTGGAGGGCTGCTCAGCCGGGTGTGATTTCTTCGATTTCTGTCGAGGCGCCCAAGCAGCCAACCGCTACTTCGAGAACGGCAGCCTCGCGACGACCGAGACCCAGTACTGCCGTGTTACCCGGCAGGCCCTGGTCACCGCCTTGTCTTCCATGGCGGCAAAGGAGAAGGAAGCCTCATGACGATTCTGGAGCTATTGGCCGCGTCCGAGGCCGCTGTCGTGGTGGAGCTGATATCCAATCACGGGGCCCAACGGCACGAGGGTTCTGAAGGAACGTGGGACAACCGGCCTACCTGGGACAACTGGGCCAAGAGTCCGGCTCGGTTCGACAACCGGCCCACCTGGGACAATTGGAACAAGAAAAAGTAGCTCTGCCGTCGTCGGTCCCCCTGCCCGCGGGTACCCCGGCGGTACGGGGACAGACTCCTCGCTGGAAGGCACCTGATGGACAGCCGCGCGATCCGCCGTACGAGCGTCACTCTCCCTGCCCTGGACGAGCCGGGCCGGTATCTGTCCCACGTCACCTCGCTCGAAGGCGGTCGTGGCCGGGTCGCGGATTTCCATTACGCCGATGCGGATCTGCGCCAGATCGACCTGGCGGACATCCATTTGCTGGACGGGCGCGTCACCGGTATGAAGGCGCGGCGCGCCCGGTTCGACAAGCTCCGCATCGACTCCGTGGAGTTCTCCCACTGCGAGCTGTCGTCACTGCGCTGGACGGAAAGCAAGATCTCGCGCGTCGCTTTCACCGACTGCAAGTTCATGGGCGCGACTGTCGAGGATCTGACGCTCGACAGCGTTTTTTTCGAGAACTGCAAGTTCGACTACACCACCTTCGAGCGCATGCGGGCCGCTGGACCGGTGATCTTCTCGAAGTGCTCACTGAGGGAGGCCGCATTCACCTCGGCCGACCTCGGCGGTGTCCTCTTCGATGGCTGTGACCTGCGGTTGACGGAGTTCGACGGAGGTAAGTACCGCGGCTGCGACCTGCGTGGCAATGATCTTTCCCGCGTACGTGGCATCAGCGCGCTCAAGCAGATCGTCGTCGATCGGTCCCAGACGCTTCAACTCGCCGAGGCGCTCGCGGACGAGTTGGACATCACCTTCGGTGAGGACCTGGACGACGCGTAACTCCGCACCATCATCTTGCAAGAGGAACAGCGGCCGGTGATTCCCTGTGGCCGTCGTATATCGACGCGGCCGGGTCGGCGGGGCCGGCTCGTACGGGGGGAATCGTACGAGCCGGCCGGGGTGTGGGCGGGGGTGGGTCAGGCGAAGGGGATGCGGACCACGGACTGGTTGCCGATGCCGAGGGTGCTGGGGCCGTTGCCGATGGCGTTCCAGACCTCTATGCGCACCTTCCCGTTGGTGAGGTTGCCATGGGTACCGGTGGCCGACTTCAGCCCGCGCGCCTGGGTGTAGTGCTCGTAGCCGGCGACGGGGTCGGTCGCGAAGTACAGATACGTCTCCGTGCGGTCCCAGGTGCCGTCGCCCGTGCGGTCGTAACTCACCCTGACCTGCTGCCCGTTGCCGACCGCCGCGCCCGCGTCGACGAAGAGGTCGAACTGCGTCGAGCCGCCGTTGTACGTGCGGGTGATACCGCTGGAGGTGAAGACCTGCGGATTGTGCGGTGTGCCGTCGTGGTTGGCGCCGCCCGCCGTGGGAAGGGCGGCCGTCGTGGCCGAGCCGGTGGAGTCGCCGAGGCCGGCGCCCGTACGCGCGTACAGCGTGGAGGAGCCGGAAGGCGGCGGATCGGTGGGCGGGTCGCTCGGGGTCGAGCCGCCGCCGCGCGTCCAGACGGCCACATAGTCCACGAGCATGGGACGGCCGGGTACGGTCGCCGCGGTGGGGGTCGGACCGCCGAGCGCGTCCGGGAACGCGCCGCCGATCGCCACGTTGAGCAGCAGGAAGTATCCGGCGTGGTCGGTCATGTTGGCCCAGGTCCCCGCGTCGACCCGGTCCTGCCGTACGGAGTGGAAGAGCTGGTCGTCCACGTACCAGCGCAGCTCGTTCGGTGCCACCGAGCGGTCCCACTCGAAGCGGTAGGTGTGGAAGGCGGACTGGCAGCTCGCGCCGGGGCAGGCGCGGCTGGCGCCGAGGCCGGTGGTCTCGTTGCAGGGGCCGCCCGGGTTCACGCCGCAGTGCAGCACGCCCCAGACGGAGTTGATCCCGTTGACGTTCTCCATGATGTCGAACTCACCGGTGCCCGGCCAGTTCCAGTAGTTGCCGCGGTACGGCGAACCGAGCGCCCAGAAGGCGGGCCAGTAGCCGAGCGCGGCGTTCCCGGTCACGTTCGGCATCTGGATACGGCCCTCGATACGGAGGGTGCCGCCCGTCGGAGCCTTGAAGTCGGCGCGATGGGTCTCGATCCGGGCGGAGGTCCAGTTGCCCGCGCCGTCCCTGAGCGGGGTGATCCGGAGGTTGCCGTTGCCGTCGAGGCTCAGATTGTCGGGGCTCGCGGTGTAGTTCTGGATCTCGCCGGTGCCCCAGTTGCCGGGCCCGCCGGGGTAGCCGTGACCGGTGTCGGTCTGCCAGTTGGCGGACGAGGGCGGGGTGCGGTCGGCGCCGTTGAAGTCGTCGCTCCACTGGAGGTTCCAGCCGGGAGCGGGCGGGATGGCGCCCTGCGCGCTGCCCGCGCCGGTCAGACCGATGAAGCCCGCCAGCGCGACGGCCAGCGCCAGGGCCGCGGCGACCAGGGGGGTGCGGGGCGTGCGGGGCGTACGGGGACGGGCCGGGGCCCTTCGTCCGGTACGGCCGCCGAGGGAGTGGATCGTCGTGCTGATGCGGCTCGTTCTCAAGGAAACACCTCCGGTGAGGATGGTGCCGAGGGAGATCTGAGAGCGCTCTCAGTACGTCTTGTACGACCTGCCGGGTGACTCGTCAATGGCTCCCGCCCCGTCCATTTCCTGAAGGAACCGGCTCCTTGCCCTGACGTCGGCGTCAAGGATTACGGTCGGGGACATGCGCATCGGCGAGCTTGCGGAGCGGGCCGGCACCACCGCCCGGACTCTGCGGTACTACGAGTCCCGCGGGCTGCTGCCCGCACGGCGCGCGGTGAACGGGTACCGCACGTACGACGAGAGCGATCTGCGGCTCCTCCAGCAGATCAGGACCCTTCAGGACTTCGGGTTCGATCTTGAGGAGACGCGGCCGTTCGTGGAGTGTCTGCGCGCCGGGCATCCGGCCGGGGACGCGTGTCCCGCCTCGCTCGCCGTGTACCGGCGCAAGCTCATGGAACTGGACGGTCTGATCGACCAGCTCCAGTCGGTCCGGGCCCAGGTCGGGGCACAACTCGCCCAGGCGGAGGGCGCTCGGGCAGCGGGCGCGGGGGCGGAGAGCGCGGGTCCCGGCCCGGGGTCCGGGCCGGCCCTCCGCTCCGGCTCCGGCACAGGCACAGGCACAGGCGCAGGCATCGGCATCGGCACCGGTCGCGGTCCCGGCCGCGGACCCGTCTTCGGCGCCGGCCCCGAGCCCCGGTGCGAGCTCACAGCACAGGGCCTCACACATGGCGGGCCCACTCATGGAGGGGAAGAGGAATGATCAAGGCAGCGGGCGTCGACGCGGTGACGGACGCCGACTTCGACGACGAGGTACTGAACTCCGGGCAGCCGGTCCTGGTGGAGTTCACCGCGGACTGGTGCCCTCCGTGCCGCCAGCTCGCACCGGTCCTGAGCGCCGTGGCCGAGGAGGAGGCCGCCCGTCTCAAGGTCGTACAGATCGATGTGGACACCAACCCGCGGACCGCGGCGCGGTACGCCGTGCTCGCGCTGCCGACCCTCCTCGTGTTCCGCGAGGGCGAGCCGGTGAAGTCGATGGTCGGCGCCCGGCCGAAGCGCACGCTGTTGCGGGAGCTGGCCGACGTGCTCTGACGCGTACGGAAGGGGCCGGTGGCCGTACGCCGCCGGCCCCTTCGGCATGAGAGGACCGGCCCACGGACGACGCCTGCGCCGGCCGGTCCGCTCCCGGAATCCGTCCGGCGGTGCGCACAAAAAATCCCCGGTCCGAATTGACGGCCGGGGTATTCGTCTGCGTATATTGAGTGTTTCCGTGTCCTGATTTCCTTTGAGGATGCGGGCCACTCGCTGGAATGAAGCGTATCGGACAGGGGCTGAATTGTCAACCAGGGAATCCATCGACGAATTGCGGAATGAGCAGCAATTCATCTCTGTCCTCTACGAGCGTCTCGATGCCCTCAGGGAGCAGGCCGGGGCCGCCGTGGAGGCGTCGGCCGGCCAGGTCACCACCGTGCGCCAGGCCCGGGTGGAACGGGACATCAGCGTGGCGGAGCAGTCCGACCGGCTCTCCTCGCTGAACGCCGTCGAGACGGGGCTGTGTTTCGGGCGGATCGACCTCCGTGAGAGCGATCCCGGGGCCGAGAACGGGACTGAGAGCGAGGCCGAGGGCGATAACACCGCCGGGGCCGGCGCCACCCACCACATCGGTCGTATCGGAATGCGCGCGGACGACGAGGAACACACCCCGCTGCTGATCGACTGGCGGGCTCCCGTGGCACGCCCTTTCTATCTCGCCACCGGCTATTCCCCCATGGGGCTGCGCAGGCGCCGCCACCTCACCACCCAGGGGCGCCGGGTCACCGCGCTGCACGACGAGATCATGGATCTCACCGACACCACCCGCACCGGATACGAGGACCCGGACGGTGACGCCGTACTGCTCTCCGCGCTCAACTCGGCGCGTACGGGCCGGATGAGCGACATCGTCCAGACCATCCAGGCCGAACAGGACCGCATCATCCGCGCGCCGCACCGCGGTGTCCTGGTCGTCGAGGGCGGTCCCGGCACCGGCAAGACCGCTGTCGCGCTGCACCGCGCGGCCTATCTGCTCTACGCGCACCGGGAGCAGCTCGCCCGCCGGGCCGTGCTGATCGTCGGCCCCAACCCCGCCTTCCTCGGCTATATCGGCGAGGTACTGCCCTCGCTCGGTGAGACCGGGGTGCTGCTGGCCACCACCGGCGAGCTGTTCCCCGGCGTCGAGGCCACCGGTACGGACACCCCGGCGGTGGCCGAGATCAAGGGCAGGGCGGCGATGGCCGAGGTGCTGGCCGCCGTCCTGCGCGACCGGCAGACCGTGCCCCACCGCGCCACCGAGATCGCCCACGAGGGCTACGGGACGCTCCTCCTCGACCGCGCGATGGCCGAGGACGCCCGCTGGCACGCCCGGGGGACCGGCCTTCCGCACAATCTGGCCCGTCCGCACTTCGCCTTCCATGTCATCGACGCCCTGACCGCACAGCTCGCGGAGCGGATCGGCGCCGATCCGCTCGACGGTCCCAATCTGCTCGGCGCCGACGACATCGCCCAGCTCGGCAAGGAGATCGCCACCAGCCGTGAGGTGCACGCGGCGATCGAGGAGCTCTGGCCGCTGCTCACCCCGCAGCGGTTCGTCGCGGACTTCCTCGCCGCCCCGTCCCGGCTGCCGGACGACGAGGCCGCGCTGATCCGCAGGGCCGACGGCCCGTGGACCCCGGCCGACGTACCGCTGCTGGACGAGGCCGCCGAACTGCTCGGGGAGGACGACAGCGCCGCCCGCGCCGCGGCGGAGGCCGAACGCCAGGACCGGATCGCCTACGCGCAGGGCGTGCTCGACCTCTCGGAGGGCTCGAAGACCTTCGAGTTCGAGGACCAGGAGTCCGAGGTGCTCGCCGCGCACGACATCATCGACGCCGAGCGGTTCGCGGACCGGCAGGAGGAGAGCGACACCCGCAGCGCCGCCGAACGGGCCGCCGCCGACCGCACCTGGGCCTTCGGTCATATCGTCGTGGACGAGGCCCAGGAACTCTCCGCGATGGCCTGGCGTCTGCTGATGCGCCGCTGCCCCACCCGCTCCATGACCCTGGTCGGCGACCCCGCCCAGACCGGGGACGCGGCGGGCTGCGACTCCTGGCAGCAGATCCTCGGGCCGTATGTCGGCGAGCGCTGGAAGCTCGCCACGCTCGGGGTCAACTACCGCACCCCCACGGAGATCATGGAGATCGCGGCCGAGGTACGGCGGACGGCCGACCCGCTCTTCGAACCCCCGACGTCGGTACGGTCGACCGGCCGCGCCCCGCTCGTCCGTACCGTGGAGCCGGCGGACCTGGTCCGTACGGCCGCCGCGCTGACGGCCGGACCCGAGCTGGCGCATCCGGGCGAGGGCCGGGTCGCGGTGCTCGCCCCGGCCACCCTGCTCCCCGCCCTGGCCGCCGAACTCCCGGACGCCTCCTGGGGAGCCGCGCCCGATCTGACCCGGCCCGTGGTCCTGCTCAGCGCCCGTCAGGCGAAGGGCCTGGAATTCGACACGGTGATCGTCGTCGACCCGGACGGCATCCTGAAGGGCTCACCGCGCGGCACCAACGACCTGTATGTGGCACTGACCCGGGCGACCCAGCGGCTGGGGATCGTACGCACCTGAAGGGTCCGGGTGCCGCCCCCCGGCCCCCTCCGGCCCCCGCCGGGACGGTCTTCCCGGCGGGGACGGCACCCAGGACAGGCCGCAGACGGGCCTCAGACGGGCCTCAGACGGGCCTCAGACGGGCCGCAGCCAGACCGTCGCCAGCGGGGGCAGGGTGAGCTGGATGCTGGCCGGGCGCCCGTGCGAGCCCACCGACTCCGTCTTCAGCGGCTCAGGATTGAGCACATCACTGCCGCCGTAGCGCGCCGCGTCCGTGTTGAGCACCTCGGTCCAGGCCGTGAACTCCTCGGGGACACCGAACCGGTACTGCCGGCGGACCACCGGCGAGAAGTGGGAGACCGCGAGCAGCGGCGAGCCCTCCGCGTCGAAGCGGAGGAAGGCGAAGACATTGTCGTCGGCCGCGTCCCCGTCCACCCAGGAGAAGCCCTCGGGCACGGTGTCGCGCTGCCAGAGCGCGGGCGTCGCGCCGTACACCCTGTTCAGGTCGCGCACCAGGTCGCGCACACCCCGGTGGTCGGCCTCCGCCTCGTACGACGGGTCGAGCAGCCACCAGTCAGGGCCATGGCTCTCCGACCACTCCGCGCCCTGGGCGAACTCCTGCCCCATGAAGAGGAGCTGCTTGCCGGGATGGGCCCACATGAAGCCCAGATAGGCGCGTTCGTCGGCGCGCTGCTGCCACCAGTCGCCGGGCATCTTGGAGACCAGCGACCGCTTGCCGTGCACGACCTCGTCGTGCGAGATCGGCAGCACATAGTTCTCGCTGTACGCGTACACCATCGAGAAGGTCATCTCGCCGTGGTGGTACTTGCGGTGGACCGGCTCCTTGGAGACGTAGTCCAGCGAGTCGTGCATCCAGCCCATGTTCCACTTCAGCCCGAAGCCGAGACCGCCGAACCCGTCGGGGCCCCTGTGGTGGGTGGCACGGGTGACACCGTTCCAGGCGGTGGACTCCTCGGCGATGGTCACCACACCGGGACAGCGGCGGTAGACGGTGGCGTTCATCTCCTGGAGGAAGGCCACCGCGTCCAGATTCTCCCGGCCGCCGTGCTCGTTCGGGGTCCACTGGCCCTCCTCGCGCGAGTAGTCGAGGTAGAGCATCGAGGCCACCGCGTCGACACGCAGTCCGTCGACATGGAACTCCTCGCACCAGTACACCGCGTTCGCGACCAGGAAGTTGCGGACCTCGGTGCGGCCGTAGTCGAACTCCAGCGTTCCCCAGTCGGGGTGCTCGGCCCGCCGGGGGTCGGCGTGCTCGTACAGCGGCCGGCCGTCGAACCGGGCCAGCGCCCAGTCGTCCTTGGGGAAGTGCGCCGGCACCCAGTCGACGATCACCCCGATACCCGCGCGGTGCAGGGCGTCGACGAGGTACCGGAAGTCGTCCGGGGTGCCCATGCGGGAGGTGGGCGCGTAGAAGCCGGTGACCTGGTAGCCCCAGGACCCGCCGAAGGGATGCTCGGCGACCGGCATCAGCTCGACATGGGTGAAGCCGAGGTCCTTGACATAGGCGGGGAGCTGCGCGGCGAGCTGACGGTACGTCAACCCCGGCCGCCAGGAGGCGAGATGGACCTCGTAGACCGAGAACGGCGCCTCGTGCACCGGGCGGTCGGCACGGTGGGCGAGCCACTCCTCGTCGCGCCACACATGGTGCGACTCGGTCACGATGGAGGCGGTGGCGGGCGGCACCTCGGTACGCCGCGCCATCGGGTCGGCCCGTACGGTGTGCGAACCGTCGGGGCGGGTGATGTCGAACTTGTAGAGCGCGCCCTCGCCGATCCCGGGCACGAACAGCTCCCAGACCCCGGTGGAGCCGAGCGAGCGCATCGGGAGCGCCGTGCCGTCCCAGTAGTTGAAGTCGCCGGAGACCCGCACGCCCCGGGCATTGGGCGCCCAGAGGGTGAAGCGGGTGCCGGCCACCCCCTGGTGGACCATGGGCCGGGCGCCCAGGGCCCGCCACAGCTCCTCGTGCCTGCCCTCGCCGATCAGATGCAGATCGAGTTCGCCGAGGGAGGGCAGGAAGCGGTACGGGTCCAGCACCTCCAGCTCGTCGAGCGGCTCCGTGGCCTCGCTGTAGCGGACGAGGAGGGTGTACTCGGGCACGGCGGGTTCCGGCGCGGCGGGCTCCGGTCCGGCGGGCAGGGGCAGCACGCCGGAGAAGAATCCGTCGCCGTCGTCGTTCAGCTCGGCCCGCAGGTCCTGCTCGTCCACGACGACGGTCACGGCGCGCGCGTACGGCCGCAGGGTCCTGAAGAGCACGCCGTCCTTCACCGGGTGCGCGCCCAGCAGCGCGTGCGGATCGTGGTGGGAACCGTCGAGCAGCCGCTGCCGGTCGTCCTCGGCCGGCGCGGGAGCGGCCCGCACCCCGCGGCCGCCCGGGGTGGCGCGCGGCGCGGGCGCGGCGGCGCCGGAGCCCTGCGGTCGCCCGCGGCGCGCGGGCTTCTTCGCCTTCCCCGCCGGGGCGGGGACGGCGGTGGTGGGGAGCGTGGGCTCCGAAGGACGGTCGGACGGCGTGCGGGCGGTCACGGGGGCTGCCTCCTCGGCGGGACTGCGCTGTGCGGACGGTCGGTGCGGCGTACGGTCACGGGGCGCGGAACCGGTGGCCCGCCGCTGCGGACCGCCGGCCCCTGGAAACCGGGGCACGGCCGGTGACCGCGGGCCACGGACGGTGCCCCGGGAGTCGGGGACACGAGAGACGACACGAGGGACGGGGATACGAGAGACGACACGAGGGACGGGGATACGGGGGACAGGGGAGCCGGGGTGCCGGTGCCGGGGGCGCCGGGCCCGGGGCGCCGTCTCAGGTGCCGTCCGCCAGCCGGCGGATCGCCGCCATCGGCACCGGGAGCCAGTCCGGGCGGTGCCTGGCCTCGTACAGCACCTCGTAGACCGCCTTGTCCGTCTCGTACGCGCGCAGCAGTTGCGGCTCCGCGCGCGGGTCGGTGCCCGCCGCCAGGGCGTATCCCTCGCAGTACGCGGCCCGGCAGCGGGCCGCCCAGTCCGGGCGCCAGGGCTCGTGGGAGCGTGCCGCGTAGTCGAAGGAGCGGAGCATGCCCGCGACATCGCGGACCGGCGGCTGCGGCCGACGGCGCTCGGCGAGGGGGCGGGCCGGCTCGCCCTCGAAGTCGATGACCGACCACCGTCCGTCCGGCGTGCGCAGGGTCTGCCCGAGATGCAGATCGCCGTGGACGCGCTGCGCGGGTCTGCCGCGGGCCGCCTCGTCCAGCCCGGCGAGCGCGTCGAACGCGGTGCGCAGCCCCGGTACGTACGGCATGAGCACCGGCACCGCCCGCGCCGCCGCCTCCAGACGCTCGGCCATGCCCTCCGCGAGCTGCGCGGTCTGCCGGCGCCCCAGGGTGACCGTCGGCAGCGCGGCGGCGAGCGCGATGTGCACCTCGGCGGTGGCCCGGCCGAGCGCGCGCGCCTCCTTCGTGAAGTCGCGGCCCCTGGCCAGCGCGGCCAGGGCGAGCTGCCAGCCGTCCTGGGAGCCGCGCAGATAGGGCTGGAGCACACCGAGGGTCAGGGAGTCTCCGCTGCCGGACGGGTCGGCCGCCTCGAACCAGGCGACGGGGGCGGGCACCCGCTCGCACCCCTCGGCGGCCAGCGCGAGCGGCAGTTCCAGATCGGGATGGGGTCCGGGGAAGACCCGCCGCAGGATCTTGAGGATGAACGCGTCGCCGTACACCAGGGACGAGTTCGACTGCTCCGCGTCGAGCAGCCGCCCGGCCAGCCCGGCGGGGACCGTGCCCGCGTGGTCGAACCGCAGCGGCCCCAGCGCGCCGGACGCGCGCAGCCGCTCCAGCAGCAGTTCGGCCAGGCGCGGGTCGTGCAGTCCCTCGTAGACGGTGCGGCCGGCCAGCGGGCCCTGGGTGGCATGGCCGATCAGCGCGGGGGCCAGGGCCGGCGGCAGTGCCTTCCGTACCCCGAGCAGAAGCTGGTAGCAGTCGCCGCCGGAGACGGTGGCGGAGCCCGCGGCCGAGGAGGCGACCCCCGAGGGGGTGGAGGAGGGAATCGACGGCGGCGGCCCCGAGGCGCTCCGCTGTTCGACCCGTACGAGCAGATGCAGCAGCCCCGGACCCCCCGCGTTCATCGGCAGCAGCTCGGTGGCCGCCACCGGAACGAAGCCGGTGACCGGCCGGCCCTTGCCCGCGAACCAGCGCTGGCGGGGGAGCCAGTCATGGAGCAGCGGTGCGAGCGAGCCGACCAGCGCCTTCGCGTCGGCGGGCGAGAGAGCGGACGACACGGCTGGTGAGGCAGCGGGCGAGGCGGTGACGAGGCACGGGGTAGTCCGGGTGGAGGCAGCCTTCGACATGGCATCGCGTCCTTTCCCCGGGCACACCACAGGATGCGCAGAGTGTCCCGGATTGCGGCAATGGCTGTCCGGCTGTGCGGGACGTGTCGGGTGAGGATGATCCGTACGGGCTCGGTTCTGTCCGTACGGAGTGCGGACAATGTCCGTACGCAGTCCATACAAGAGCGGTTTGCTGATCGTTTCCGTACGAACTCGTTAAGAACTCGATACGGACCCGATCGAAACGGAATGTGCCGGCTGTGGTGGAGCGTGCCCCGTGCGGGGCGGCGGAAACCGCCTCGCACGGGACCGGGGCGGTCCGGATCACGGACCGGCGCCGGGCACGGTGTCCTTCCTGAGCCGGAACCAGTAGAAACCGTGGCCCGCGAGCGTCAGCAGATAGGGCCACTCCCCGATGGCGGGGAAGCGCACCCCGCCGATCAGCTCCACCGGATGGCGCCCGCTGAACTGGCGCAGATCCAGCTCGGTGGGCTGGGCGAACCGTGAGAAGTTGTGCACGCAGAGCACCAGGTCGTCGCCGTCGCCCTGGGGGGAGGGCGCCTCGCGCAGAAACGCGAGGACCGCGGGGTTCGAGGACGGCAGCTCGGTGTACGAGCCGAGTCCGAAGGCCGGATTCTGCTTGCGGATCTCGATCATCCGCCGGGTCCAGTGCAGCAGCGAGGACGGCGACGCCATCGACGCCTCCACATTGGTCACCTGGTACCCGTAGACCGGGTCCATGATCGTCGGCAGATAGAGCCGGCCCGGGTCGCTGGACGAGAATCCCGCGTTCCGGTCGGGGGTCCACTGCATCGGGGTCCGTACGGCGTCCCGGTCGCCGAGCCAGATGTTGTCGCCCATCCCGATCTCGTCCCCGTAGTAGAGGATCGGGGATCCCGGCAGCGACAGCAGCAGCGCGGTGAACAGCTCGATCTGGTTGCGGTCGTTGTCCAGCAGCGGGGCGAGCCGGCGCCGGATGCCGATGTTGGCCCGCATCCGGGGATCCTTGGCGTACTCCGCGTACATGTAGTCGCGCTCTTCGTCCGTGACCATTTCGAGGGTCAGCTCGTCATGGTTGCGCAGGAAGATGCCCCACTGGCAGTTGGTCGGGATCGCCGGGGTCTTCGCCAGGATTTCCGAGACCGGGTAGCGGGACTCGCGCCGTACGGCCATGAAGATCCGCGGCATCACGGGGAAGTGGAACGCCATGTGGCATTCGTCGCCGCCCTTGGCGTAGTCGCCGAAGTAGTCGACGACATCCTCCGGCCACTGGTTGGCCTCGGCGAGGATCACCGTGTCCGGGTAGTTGGCGTCGATCTCCGCGCGTACCCGCTTGAGGAACTCATGGGTGGCCGGGAGGTTCTCGCAGTTGGTGTTCTCCTGCTGGTACAGATACGGCACGGCGTCCAGCCGGAAGCCGTCGATGCCCAGGTCCAGCCAGAACCGCAGCGCGGAGACGATCTCCTCCTGCACCGCCGGGTTCTCGTAGTTGAGATCGGGCTGGTGCGAGAAGAACCGGTGCCAGTAGTACTGCTTGCGCACCGGGTCGAAGGTCCAGTTGGACGTCTCCGTGTCGACGAAGATGATCCGGGCGTCCTGGAACTGCTTGTCGTCGTCGGCCCAGACGTAGTAGTCGCCGTAGGGGCCCTCGGGGTCCTTGCGGGACTCCTGGAACCACTCGTGCTGATCGCTGGTGTGGTTCATGACGAAGTCGATGATCACGCGCATACCGCGCTGGTGCGCGGCGTCGACGAACTCCACGAAGTCGGCGAGGTCGCCGAACTCGGGAAGCACCGACGTGTAGTCGGACACGTCGTAGCCGCCGTCGCGCAGAGGCGACTTGAAGAACGGCGGCAGCCAGAGACAGTCGACCCCGAGCCACTGGAGATAGTCCAGCTTGGCGGTGATGCCCTTGAGGTCTCCGATGCCGTCGCCGTTGCTGTCCTGGAACGAACGCACCAGGACCTCGTAGAAGACGGCACGCTTGAACCAGTCGGGATCCCGGTCCTTGGCCGGGGTGTCCTCGAACGTGTCGTGGACGGGCTCATTGACGATCATGATGTGGGTGACCCTCCGATCGGCGGGGACGGTCGCAGCACCACGATGTGCGCGGGCGTGACGCCCGGCTCGAGACGCACATAGTTGGAGCTGCCCCAGTGATAGGTCTCGCCGGTGAGCTCGTCGCGCACCGGAACGGTCTCGTGCGGTTCAAGGCCGAGCCGTTCCATGTCCAACGAGACCGTCGCCTCCTGGGTGTGGTGAGGGTCGAGGTTGACGACCACCAGAACGATGTCCGTGCCCGCCCGCTTGCTGTACGCGATGACCGCGTCATTGTCGGCGTGGTGGAAATGGATGTCGCGCAGTTGCTGAAGTGCGGGATGCCGTCGTCGGATCCGGTTGAGCAGGGTGATCAACGGGGCGATGGTGCGGCCCTCACGCTCGGCCGCCTCCCAGTCCCGGGGCCTCAGCTGATACTTCTCGGAGTCAAGGTACTCCTCACTGCCCGGCTTCGCGGGGGTGTTCTCGCAGAGTTCGTACCCCGCGTAGACACCCCAGGAAGGCGCCATCGTCGCCGCGAGCACGGCCCGTACCTCGAAGGCGGGCCGGCCCCCCTCCTGAAGATAGGCGTGCAGGATGTCCGGCGTGTTGACGAAGAAATTCGGCCGCATGTACGCGGCGGTCTCCCGGGACAGTTCGACGAGGTACTCGGTGAGCTCCTGCTTCCCGTTGCGCCAGGTGAAGTACGTGTACGACTGCTGGAAGCCGACCGCGCCGAGCGTGCGCATCATCGCCGGCCGGGTGAACGCCTCGGCCAGGAAGATCACATCGGGGTCGGTGCGGTTGATGTTCGCGATGACCTTCTCCCAGAAGATCACCGGCTTGGTGTGCGGATTGTCGACGCGGAAGATCCGTACGCCGTGGGCCATCCAGTACCGCAGAATGCGGGTGGTCTCCCGGACCAGCCCGCGCAGATCGCTGTCGAAGGCGATGGGATAGATGTCCTGGTACTTCTTCGGCGGGTTCTCGGCGTAGGCGATCGAGCCGTCGGCGCGGTGGTGGAACCACTCGGGGTGCTTGCTGACCCAGGGGTGGTCGGGGGAGCACTGGAGCGCGAAGTCGAGCGCGATCTCCATCCGCAGGGTGCGGGCCGTCTCCACGAAGTGGTCGAAGTCCTCGATCGTACCCAGATCGGGATGGATCGCGTCATGGCCGCCGTCGGGCGAGCCGATCGCCCACGGCACACCGACATCCCCGGGGCCGGGCTCCAGGGTGTTGTTGGGGCCCTTGCGGTGGGTGGTGCCGATGGGGTGGACCGGCGGCAGATAGACGACGTCGAACCCCATCGCGGCGACCGCGGGCAGCCGCTCGGCGGCCGTTCTGAAGGTACCGCTGACCGGCGGCCCGTCCTTCGTGAGGACCGCGCCCTCGGAGCGCGGGAACAGCTCGTACCAGGAGCCGTACAGCGCGCGCCTGCGCTCGACGAGCAGGGGAGCGGGGCGCGAGGCGGTGACCAGGTCGCGCAGCGGGTGGCGGGCCAGGGCGGCGTCGGCCTCCGGGGAGAGCGCGGCGGCCAGCCGGTCCGCGGCGGACAGCGACTCGTCGCGCAGGGCGTCCACGGCGGCCAGCACGGCCTCCCGGTCCTCGGGCTTCGGCACACCGGCCGCGGCCCGCTCGTACAGCTCCGCGCCCTCCGCGAGGACGAGGGCGATGTCGTGCTCGTCGGTGGCCGCGGGGATCTTGATCCGGGCGGCGTGGCGCCAGGTGGCGACGGGGTCGCTCCACGCCTCGACGGTGTAGGTCCAGCGGCCTTCCTCGGTGGGGGTGACCTCGGCGCCCCAGCGGTCGGTGCCGGGGGCGAGTTCACGCATCGGGGTCCAGGGGCCTGGGCGGCCACCGGGGTCCATGAGGACGACATTGGCCGCGACGGCGTCATGACCCTCCCGGAAGACGGTCGCGGTGACCTGGAAGGACTCACCGCTCACCGCCTTCGCGGGGCGTCTGCCGCAGTCGACGAGCGGTTGTACGTCCAGGACGGGAATGCGACCAATCAGCGGTTTCACTGGATCACCTGAGGGCTGTGCGGGCGTGACAGGCAGGGCGGGTGGGGCGGGTCGGTCGGATGCGGTGGATGGACCGGGCTCGGCCGTTCGACCGGATGGAGCGGGTGCGTCGGGCTGAGCCGGCTGCGTACCTTTACTAGGTTTTGAGGTTCTTTGTAGCTGCTCGGTAGACGACTGGGAGGCTGCGGGCATGGCCGCTCCTGTCCGCGTTCACTCGAATAGCGCTGGAATCGTGTGAGAACGCGCTCGTTTGCCGTACGGGCACTGCGTATGAGCGGTGCGTGGAGCTGTGCGTACCGGTTGAGCCTTCCCCCTCCCTTCGGGTGGGCAATCCGGTGATCTGTTAACTACTGGGGCGTAGAGAGCCGCAGGCGAATGCGCGCATGCGCCGTGGTTGCTCGGGCCGCCTGGGGACTACCGTCGGAGGGACGGCGGACCGCACACCCGTGGTGCGCCCGCTCCGACTCGTATGTCCCTGCGAAGGTGGAACACGTGAAGGCAATCCGTCGGTTCACCGTCCGCCCCGTCCTGCCCGAACCACTCCAACCGCTCAGCGACCTCGCCCGCAATCTGCGCTGGTCCTGGCACACCGAGACCCGAGAGCTCTTCGAAGCCGTCGATCCCGCCGGCTGGCGGGCCGCCGACGGCGACCCCGTACGGCTGCTCGGCACCGTCTCCGCCGCCCGTCTGGCCGAGCTGGCCGGGGACAGTTCGTTCCTGGACAGGCTGACCGCCGCCGCGGCCGGTCTCGACACCTATCTGCGCGGCGACCGCTGGTACCAGGAGCGCGACGGCGAGGGCGCCGAGCTGCCCGCCGCCGTCGGCTATTTCTCGCCCGAGTTCGGTGTCACCGCCGCCCTGCCGCAGTACTCCGGGGGTCTCGGCATCCTCGCCGGGGACCACCTCAAGGCCGCCAGCGATCTGGGCGTACCGCTCATCGGCGTCGGTCTGCTCTACCGGCACGGCTACTTCCGCCAGTCGCTCTCCCGGGACGGCTGGCAGCAGGAGCAGTATCCGGTCCTCGACCCCAACGAACTGCCGCTCACCCCGCTGCGCGAGGAGGACGGCACCCCCACCCGGATCGTCCTCACCCTGCCGGGCAGGCGCACGCTGCGCGCCGGTGTCTGGCAGGCGCAGGTGGGGAGGGTCCCGCTGCTGATGCTCGACTCGGACGTCGAGGAGAACGGTCCGGGCGAGCGCGATGTCACCGACCGGCTCTACGGCGGCGGCAGCGAGCACCGCCTCCTCCAGGAGATGCTGCTGGGCATCGGCGGGGTCCGCGCGGTCCGCGCGTACTGCCGGCTCACCGGCCACCCGGCGCCCGAGGTGTTCCACACGAACGAGGGCCACGCCGGCTTCCTCGGCCTGGAGCGCATCCGCGAACTCGTCGGCACCGGTCTCGGCTTCGAGGCGGCCCTGGAGGCCGTCCGGGCCGGCACGGTCTTCACCACCCACACCCCCGTGCCGGCCGGGATCGACCGGTTCGACCGCGAGCTGGTCGCCCGCCACTTCGGGGAGGACGGGGAGCTGCCCGGCGTGCCCGCCGAGCGGGTCCTCGGCCTCGGGCTGGAGAGCTATCCGGGCGGCGAGCCGAATCTCTTCAACATGGCCGTGATGGGGCTGCGGCTCGCCCAGCGGGCCAATGGCGTCTCCACCCTGCACGGCGCCGTCAGCCGTGAGATGTTCGCCGGGCTCTGGCCGGGCTTCGACCCGGAGGAGGTGCCCATCACCTCCGTGACCAACGGTGTGCACGCGCCGACCTGGGTCGCGCCCGAGATCGCCCGGCTGGGCGAGGGCCCCCCGGACGCCACCCTCTCGCCCGCGGTCCCCGACACCGATCTCTGGGACGTACGCCGCCTCCTGCGCGAACAGCTCGTCACGGAGGTGCGCAAGCGGCTGCGGGCGTCGTGGCTCCAGCGCGGCGCCCAGGCCGCCGAGCTGGGCTGGATCGACGGTGTCCTCGATCCGGACGTCCTCACCATCGGCTTCGCCCGCCGTGTCCCCTCGTACAAGCGGCTGACCCTGATGCTGCGCGACCGCGACCGGCTGACGGATCTGCTGCTCGACCCGGAGCGGCCGGTGCAGATCGTCGTCGCGGGCAAGGCCCACCCGGCGGACGACGGCGGCAAGCGGCTGGTGCGGGAGCTGGTGCGGTTCGCCGACGATCCCCGGGTGCGCCACCGGATCGTCTTCCTGCCCGACTACGGCATGGGGATGGCCCGCAAGCTCTACCCGGGCTGCGACGTCTGGCTGAACAATCCCCTGCGTCCGCTGGAGGCGTGCGGCACCAGCGGGATGAAGGCCGCGCTCAACGGCTGTCTCAATCTGTCGGTGCTGGACGGCTGGTGGGACGAGTGGTTCGAGCCGGACTTCGGCTGGGCCATCCCCACCGCGGACGGCTCGACCACCGACGAGAACCGCCGGGACGAGCTGGAGGCGAACGCCCTCTACGCGCTGATCGAGGACCGGGTCGCGCCGCGCTTCTACGACCGGGGCCCGGACGGTCTGCCCGAGCGCTGGATCGAGATGGTCCGCAGCACCCTGGTCACGCTGGGGCCGAAGGTGCTCGCGGGACGGATGGTGCGTGAGTATGTGGAGCGGCTCTACGAGCCCGCCGCCCATGCCCATCGCGCCCTGGACGCCGCGACCGCGACGGAGCTGGCGTCCTGGAAGTACCGCACCCGCACGCTCTGGCCCCATGTGTCGGTCGACCATGTGGAGGCTGTCGCGGCCACCGCCGCCTGCGGTACGGCCGAGCTGGGCTCCACCCTCTCCCTGCGGGTCCGGGTCGGCCTCGGCGAACTGCGCCCGGACGATGTGGAGGTGCAGGCCGTCGCGGGCCGGGTCGGCTCGGACGACACACTCGTGGACGCGCGGGCCTTCCCGCTCAAGCCGGCCGGAGGGCCGGACCTGGAGGGGCGCTGGGTGTGCGAGGGACCGCTCGCGCTGGACCGTACGGGACCGTACGGCTACACGGTCCGGGTGCTGCCCTCCCATCCGCTGCTCGCCACGAGCGCGGATCTGGGGCTGGTCACGCTGCCCGACGAGATGACGGGGGAGGGCGCGGGCGTCCTGCTGCGCTGACGGACGGACGGACGGTCAGGGGTGATCCCGGACCGGCCGGATCCGGTGGGGGGGGGGGGCCCCGGGGGCCCCGCCCCCCCCCCCGGGGGCGGCCCGCGGCGGGGGGGGGGGGCGGGGGTACCAAACGCGGTGAAAACCCCGGTGACCCCCCCCCACACGCGTGGAATTAGTGGAACCCCC
>NZ_JBIASO010000005.1:0-319268 GCF_042890865.1 Streptomyces sp. NPDC002018 | reverse complement strand
ACGGGGGGGGGGGGGGGGGGGGGGGGGGGGGGGGGGGGGGGGGGGGGGGGGGGCGCGCGGGGGGGGGGGGGGGGGGGGGGGGGGGCGGGCGGCGCCCCCCCCCCCCCCCCGCTCATTGGTCCAGACCTTGACGTGTTCATGGGATGGTTCTACCTTCCTGGTTCAACAGCAGGTTCACGCCTCCACTCAAGGTTCATATGAGTGAACCGAGTTGAGGGTCGTCACCGACCGGAAGGCACCCCCACATGCGCCCCGGATCCATCTCCAGAATCCCCAGAATCCTTGGACTCTCCGCCGCCCTGGCCGGTGTGCTGGCCGCGGCCTTCATCACCCCCGCCGCCGCCCAGAAGGCACCGGAGGCGGCCCCCGCCGCCGCTCCGGCCGTCGCCGCCGCCCCGGCGAACTTCACCCACCCCGGCGTGAACCTCAACACCGCCCAGCTCACCTTCGTACGGGGCAAGGTGCAGGCCGGCGCGCAGCCCTGGAAGGCCGCGTACGACCAGATGATGGGGAGCAGGTACGCCTCGCTCACCCGCACCGCCAAGCCCCGCGCGGTCGTCGAGTGCGGCTCGTACTCCAACCCCAACAACGGCTGCACGGACGAGCGCGAGGACGCCATCGCCGCGTACACCACCGCGCTGGCCTGGTACATCACGCGTGACGACCGCTACGCCCAGAAGTCGATCCAGCTCATGGACGCCTGGTCCGGCACCATCCAGGACCACACCAACAGCAACGCCCCGCTCCAGACGGGCTGGGCCGGCTCCTCGTGGCCCAAGGCCGCGGAGATCATCAAGCATGTGTACGGCAACTGGCCGAACGCCGGGCGCTTCAGCACCATGCTGCGCAATGTCTATCTGCCGGAGATCATCAATGGCTCCAACTCCAACGGCAACTGGGAGTTGACCATGATGGAGGCGGCGGTCAGCATCTCCGTCTTCCTCGACGACAAGGCGAGCTGGGACAAGGCGATCGGCAAGTACCTCGTCCGGGTGCCCGCCTACATCTATCTGGCCTCCGACGGCGCGCTGCCGAAGACGGTCCCCAGCCAGAACCTCAACACCCGTGACCAGATCGTCGGTTACTGGCAGGGCCAGGGCACCTTCATCACCGGTCTCACCCAGGAGACCTGCCGCGACTTCGTGCACACCGGTTACGGCATCTCGTCCGTCTCCCATGTCTACGAGACCGCCCGTATCCAGGGCCAGGACCTCTTCCCCCAGGTCGGCGAGCGGCTGCGGCAGGCACTGGGCTTCCAGTCCAAGTACGAGGTCCAGGCCGAGCCCGTCCCGTCCAACCTGTGCGGCGGCAGTGTGCAGCGTGGCCTCGGCCCGATCACCGAGGTCGGCTACAACGCGCTCAACACCCGGCTGGGCTACGCGATGACCAACACGCAGCGGCTCACCGAGCAGCAGCGGCCCTCGGGAACGAACAACCTGTTCGTGGCGTGGGAGACCCTGACCAACGCGAGCAACCCCAACTAGGTCCGGTGGCTGCCCGCCGGCTCGGGTGACGCCGGTGACAGCGACCAACACAGGTGACAGCGACAGGTGTCGGCCCGCTCGGTTCGGGGCCGGCACCTGTTTCCTTGCGGCGGCGGGTTCCGCGGCCCGGCGGGTGTCAGTGTGCGGGGGCATCCGTCAGGGTGCGGGGGTCCGTGTTCGCACCGCAGAGGACCACACAGATCTGCTCGCCGGGGGCGGGACGGTAGCCGGTGCCGGGGGTGGTGAGGGCCGCCAGGGCGGTGGCGGCGCCGTGTTCCACCGGGATGCGGTGGGTGGCCCACAGGGTGTCGCGGGCGCGGGAGATCTCGGGGTCGGGGACCAGGACCGGGCGGACGTCGGCGCGCCGGGCGGCGTGCAGGGCCAGGGGCGTGACCCGGGAGGCGCCCAGGGAGTCGGCGGCGACCGAGTCGACCGGGACGTCCACCACCGCGCCGGCCTCGATCGCCGCGTGCAGGGCACGGCAGTTCACCGGCTCCGCCGCCACCACGCGTACGCCGTGATGCCCGGCCGCCGTGGCCACCCCCGCGAAGAGACCGCCGCCGCCGACCGCGACCACCACCGTGTCGAGGTCCGGGAGCCTGCGGTGGATCTCCTCGAAGAGCGTGCCCGCGCCGGCGGCGATCAGCGGATGGTCGTACGCGTGCGAGGCGAGCGCGCCGCTGCGCGCGGTGAACTCCTCGCAGGCCGCCAGCGCCTCGGCGTAGCGCGCGCCGGCCAGCCGTACGTCCGCGCCGTACGAGCGGAGCCGGTCGACCTTCACCGGCGGGGCCGTCGCGGGCAGGAACACCGTGGCCGGTACCCCTTGCTGCCGGGCGGCCCAGGCGCAGGCGAGCCCCGCGTTGCCGCCCGAGGCGATGGTGACCCCGGCGTCCGGGAGGGTGCCGGCCGCACGGTGGGCCAGAAGGAAGTTCTGGGCGCCGCGGGCCTTGAAGCTGCCGGTGTGCTGAAGGAACTCCAGCGCGAGCCAGACCTGTCCGGCGCCCCGCGGTGCCGGCGTCGTGCCCAGTTCCGTCGGCGCCAGGGCCACCGGACGCACCCGTCCCGCGACGCGGTCGGCGGCCTGCTTGACGTCGTCGTACGTGAGTCGGTTCACGGATGCTCCTGCGCTGCCGGGTCCACCTGGGCGATACGGGGTACCGTACGCGCCGGACCCCGGACACGGCGGAACCGCCCGGGGTGCGCGCACCCCGGGCGGTTCCCGGACCGGTCCGTGTCGATCCGGATCCGTCCGTGTCAGCGTGGTTCAGCTCGGTTCCGTGCGGGCCGCTGGGCGGCCCGTCCTCAGAAGGTGAGCTTGAAGCTGTTGATACGGCCGACGTCCTGCGCGGCGACGTCCCGGACCCTGAGCTTCCAGGCGCCGTTGGCCACCTCGGACGAGGCGTTGACGTAGTACGACTCCACGACGTTGTCCGCCGAGTCGCTGCCGCTGGAGGGCTTCAGCGGGTAGACGGTGCCGTCCGGGGCGAGCAGGTCGATGACCAGGTCACCGCGCCAGGTGTGCGTGATGTTCACGTCGACCTGGAGGGAGGTCGGGGCGTTGCCCGTGACACCCACGACGTTGACCGTCGAGGTGACCGCCGCGCCGTTGTCCGGGATGGCGACCTGCGTGGTGCTCTCGAAGACCTGGCCCGTGCCGCCGCCACCGGGGCGGGGACCGACCGCGATGCCGGCCCACGCGTTCTGGACGGCCGTGTACTCGGGGCTGGTGGTGCCGTACAGCTCACCGGCGACCGCGAGGGTACCCGTACGGGCCGCCGCGTAGTTGGTCGAGGAGGTGAACTTGGTGGCGAGCGCCTTGAACCAGATCTGCTCGGCCTTCGCCCGGCCGATGCCGGTCACCGGCAGACCGTCCGAGGTCGGGGAGTCGTAGGAGACACCGTTGACGACCTTGGCGCCACTGCCCTCGGAGAGCAGGTAGAAGAAGTGGTTCGCCGGGCCCGAGGAGTAGTGGACGTCGACACTGCCGATACCGGAGTACCAGTAGTCCTTGGACGCGCCGTCCTTGCTCGGCTTGTCCATGTACCGCAGCGGGGTGCCGTTGCCGTTGATGTCGATCTTCTCGCCGACCAGGTAGTCACCCGGGTCCTGCGGGCTGGCGGCGTAGAACTCGACCGCCGCGGCGAAGATGTCGGAGGTGGCCTCGTTCAGACCGCCGGACTCACCGCTGTAGATCAGGCCGGCCGTGGCGGCCGTGACGCCGTGGGACATCTCGTGGGCGGCCACGTCGATGGAGGTCAGCGGCTTCTGGTCGCCCGCGCCGTCGCCGTACGTCATGCAGAAGCAGCTGTCCTGCCAGAAGGCGTTGACGTACCCGTTGCCGTAGTGGACCCGGGAGGACGCGCCGACACCGTCACCGCGGATACCGCTGCGGCCGTGCACGTTCTTGAAGTAGTCCCAGGTCTCCGCCGCGCCGTAGTGGGCGTCGGCGGCCGCGGTCTCCGTGTTGGACGGCAGACCGTTGCCCCAGACGTCGTCGGGACCCGAGTAGAGCGCCCCGGTGTCCGCGTTGCTCGTCCTGTGGTTGCCGCGGCCCGTGTCGGTCAGGCTGTAGGTCGACCCCGACTGGAGGGTGCCCAGGGTGACCTGGCCGCTGTACTGAGTGTTGCCCACACCGTTCTCGACGGCCTGCCACTCGTAGATCTTCTTGCCCGTCGCGGCGTTCGTCACGACGTGCAGCTCGTTCGGAGTGCCGTCGTGCTGGAGCCCGCCGACGACCGTCTCGTACGCGAGGGTCGGCGCGCCCTGCGCCATCCACACCACCTTGCGCGGCGCGCGGTCGGCCTCGGTCTTCTTCGAACCGTCCGCCGCGGCGGCGCTCAGCGCCTGCTTCTCGGCGACGGCCGGCGCGACGTCGGCCGTGGTGGCGACGTTCTTGAGGGCGGCCGTGGACGCCTTGCTGACGGACTTGGTCGCGCCCGCCTTCGTCGCGGCCACGACGAGGTCGCCGCCGAGGACCGGGAGGCCCTGGTAGGTGCGCTCGTACCGGGTGTGCGTGGTGCCGTCCACGTCCTGGACGACATCACGGACGACGAGCTTCTCCTGCGCCCCGAGGCCGAGCTCCTTGGCGGTGTCCGCCTTGGTGGCATCGGCTTCGCGGATCAGCGCGGTGCGCTGCGCGGGGGAGAGGTCACGCGGCAGCGCACCGGGGTTGGCCTTGCCGGCCACCGGTGCGGCGGGAGCGCTGTCGGGCTGGGCGGAGGCGGTACCGGCCTGCACACCGACGGTGAGCAGAGCCGCTGCGGCTATCAGAGCACCGGTCGCGGTGGCGCGGCGGTTGGGCGTGGATCTCACGCGAACTCCTTCTGCGAGGGGGGTACCGGGCCGCTCGGTGGGCCGCCCGGACAGAGCAAGCGGAGCAAGGTGGTGCGGAGAACGGGGGAAGAGTGGCAGTCGTGACGGCTTACTGTCAGGAGCGCGTCAAGAAGTTGGCCGGAAATCGTTCGCTGCTCGAAAGGCCCTGTTCGTTAAGCGGACGTTTCGTCGATCATCGTGTCGATGCCGCCGGAGATTCGCACGGCGTCAACAACGGTTCGTCGCAGGGCGATTCGAGGACTGTTCGGAGATCGGGCGCGACGTTGCCAAATGTGAACACGATGTTGAGCGGGTGCTGCCCACGCGCTGACGGGATCACTTCGTAACGTGACTGATTTCTTACCGTCCGCCGCGCCGTCATACGGGGGTCAACTCGCCGTCCCGCGCACGGCGACGGGCGACGCGTGAGCGGGAACGGCCACCGGGGACCGGCGCGACCAGCGGCCCGCGATCACCGCGCAGACCATCAGCTGGAGCTGGTGGAAGAGCATCAGTGGAAGGATCACCAGCCCCGCGGAGGCTCCGAAGAGCACGGCGGCCATGGGCAGTCCCGTCGCGAGGCTCTTGTTCGAGCCGCAGAAGACGATGGCGACGCGGTCCTCGTGGCTGAACCCCAGACGCCGCGCGGCGAACGAGGTCGTACCGAGGGCCACCGCCAGCAGCGCCGCCGCCAGGGCCAGCAGGGCGAGCAGCCGCACCGGTGTCATCTGCTGCCAGATGCCCTCGGCCATGCCCCTGCTGAACGCCGTGTAGACCACGAGCAGGATGGAGAACCGGTCCAGGAGCCCGACGTGTTTCCGGTGCCGCCCGATGAAGGCGCCGATCCAGCGGCGGCAGAACTGTCCGGCGAGGAAGGGCAGCAGCAGTTCGGTGACGATGGTGAGCAGTCCCTGGAGCGAGAAGCTCACCGTGGAGCCGATCAGCCAGGCCGCGAGCAGCGGGGTGGCGACCATGCCGACCAGGCTGGAGTACGTGCCGGCGCAGATGGCGGCCGGGACATTGCCACGGGCGGTCGAGGTGAGCGCGATCGACGACTGGACCGTCGAGGGGACGACACAGAGGAAGAGAAGCCCCAGGTAGAGCTGTTCGCTCAGCAGATACGGCACGAGAGCGCCGACGGCCAGCCCCAGCAGCGGGAAGAGCGCGAAGGTGCTCGCCCCGATGACGAGATGGAGCTTCCACCGGCGCAGGCCGTCCAGCGCCTCACGGGTGGAGAGCCGCGCGCCGTACAGGAAGAAGAGCAGACCGATGGCGATGTCGGCGGCATGGCCGACGGCCGTCGCCGCCCCGCCCGTCGCGGGCAGCAGCGCCGCGAACACGACCGTGCCGAGGAGGGCGACGACATAGAGGTCGACCGCCCTCCTCAAGCGGCCTGGCCAGGAACGCGGCCAGGTCATTGACGTCACGTCACTCACCGCTCTCGTCGTGCCGCGGGGGATGGCCGACCTCGGAGGCCCAGTGTCCCTGGGAGGTGTTCCGGCGGTCCGGTCCGGGTTCCGTCCGGGCCTCCGGTTCCGGCGCGGGCGCCGGCTGCGGCCCGGACGCCGGGCCCGCGTTGTCTCCGGTCCGTACGTCGATGGCGCCGCCACCCCCGTCGTGATCGCTGCCCGCCGTGCCCTTGCCGAGGAGCAGCGTATTGAGCGTCCGGTCGATCTCCAGCCAGGAGTCCGCGAAGGAGTTGTCGATCACGATGAGGCCGAGGCTCCGGTTGCCCGCGGGCACCGGCCGCCTGTCGCCCTCGTCGTCGTGGGCCGCCACGAGGGTGAGCGCCGGGCCGGCCGCCGCGACACCGGCGGCGCCCAGCACACCGGCGGCCGCCGCGACGACGGCCCCCGCCGTGGAGACCCCCCGGACGAGAGGACCCGTCTTACGCTGCCGGTGCCGGCCGGTGCCGGGCCGGAAGACATGCGCGGACACAGGACGGCGCGCGGTCAGACCGACACCGACCGGCGGTTCTGATGGTGTCTGCTGATGTTCTTCTCCAGCAGTTCCGTGGATCCCCTGACTCCGATGGCCCCGGTCTGCGAGGTGTCGGGGAGCCGCCCGTCGGCCAGTTTGAGATCGGCCAGCGCTCCGTCGATGGCGCCATGCGCGGCGAAAAGGCAGGGGGTGCTGTAGATGGCGAGCTCGACGCCCAGCTCCGAGAGTTCGGAAAGCGAAAGGCGCGGCGACTTTCCGCCCGCGATCTGGTTGAACAGAAGGGGCTTGTCGCCGACGACCGCACGGATCTTACGGATCCATTCCACGCTCCGCACCCCGTCGACGAGAACGACATCCGCGTCGGTCTGCGCGAGCGCCTCCGCCCGGCGGATGATCTCGCCCTCCTCCGTGGCGTCCGTACGCGCCACCACGAGCAGGTCCTCCCGGCTGCTCAGCACCAGGTCGAGCTTCTCCAGGTACTCCTCCAGCGGAAGGATGAGCTTGCCGTCGGCGTGCCCGCATCTGCGCGGACGCTTCTGGTCCTCCAGGATCACCCCCGAGGCCCCGGCACGCTCCAGCCGCTGCACCACATGGCACGCGACCTCGTGGTCCATGTAGCCGTCGTCGATGTCCACGAGCAGATGGTGCGTGGGGAAGGCCAGGCGCAGCCGTTCCACGAAGGCCACCATGTCGGGCCAGGCGATGAAGCCGATGTCGGGCAGCCCGTAGTGCGAGGCCGCGAAACCGAAGCCGGAGACGAAGAAACCGTTGTAGTGCTGGGCCGCGATGGAGGCCGAGTACATGTCATAGATTCCGATGAGAGGGGTCGTGCGCGGCGCCGCGACCGCTTCTCGCAGACCGGTGCCGTAACAGATGTTGCCGAAGCTCATGGTTCTCCCTCAATTCAGAACCCGCCCGATCACGAGTTCAGGTCCTGTCGTGACGGGCAAAGATTTACAGAAAACCAAGACTCCGTAAAACGACACACCGGTTCGTACCCCGAAGAGGCAAAATTTTAAGAGCGATCGCTGTGCGGCGAATTCCCTCGGAGATCTGTTCCGCGCGCTGAATTCCCTTGTCAGGCAAGGCTTTCGCGCCAGGCGCGGTGCAGACCCGCGAAGCGGCCCGTACCGCCCGTCAGATCGGCCGGTGTGCCGTCCTCGACGATGCGCCCGTGCTCCATCACCAGCACCCGGTCCGCGATCTCCACGGTGGACAGCCGATGGGCGATCACCACCGCCGTACGGCCGCGCAGGACGGTGTCCATCGCGCGCTGCACCGCGCGCTCGCCCGGGATGTCCAGGGAGCTGGTCGCCTCGTCGAGGATCAGCACCGCCGGGTCCGCGAGCAGCGCGCGGGCGAAGGCGACCAGTTGTCGCTGGCCCGCGGAGATCCGCCCGCCCCGCTTCCTCACGTCCGTGTCATAGCCGTCCGGCAGACCGCTGATGAACCCGTGCGCGCCGATCGCCTCGGCCGCCCGCACGATCTCCTCCCGGGTGGCGTCGGGGCGGCCGAGGGCGATGTTCTCGGCGACCGTGCCGGAGAACAGGAACGCCTCCTGGGTCACCATCACCACACCGCGCCGCAGTTCCGGGGTGTCCAGCTCGCGCAGATCGACCCCGTCGAGCAGCACCCGGCCCTCCGTCGGGTCGTAGAACCGGGCCAGCAGCTTGGCCAGGGTGGACTTGCCCGCGCCCGTGGAGCCGACGACCGCGACCGTCTGGCCGGCGGGGACCGTCAGATCGAAGCGCGGCAGGACCTCGCCGCCCGTGCGGTACGCGAAACGGACCCCGTCGAACACGACCTCACGGCCCGGGAACCCGCCGGTGAGCGCGGGCAGCGGCCGGGGGTCCGCCGCCTCGGGCACCGAGGGCGTCTGGGCCAGCAGACCCGCGATCTTCTCCAGCGAGGCGGCGGCGGACTGGTACGAGTTGAGGAACATCCCGAGCCGGTCGATCGGGTCGTACAGCCGGCGCAGATACAGCACGGCCGCGGCCAGCACCCCGAGCGCCAGCGTGCCCCCGGCCACCCGGTAGGCACCCCAGAGCACGATCCCCGCGACGGCGGTGTTGGCCACGAGCCGGGAGCCGACCACATAGCGGGCCATCTCCAGCAGGGCGTCGCCGTTGGTGCGCTCGTGGTGGTGGTTGAGCGCGCGGAAACGGTCGTCGTTGGCCCGCTCGCGGCGGAAGGCCTGCACCGGCCTGATGCCGTTCATCGTCTCCGCGAACTTCACGATGACGGCGGCGATCGCGGTGGAGCGCCGGGCGAAGACCTTGGCCGCGCGGCGCTGGTAGAGCCGTACGAGCAGATAGAGCGGTACGAACGAGAGCACGGCCAGCGCGCCGAGCCCCAGGTCCAGATAGAGCAGCATCGCGCAGATGTAGACGAAGGCCAGCACCACGCCGATGAGTTCCTGGAGGCCCTCGCTGAGCAGTTCGCGCAGGGACTCCACATCCGTGGTCGAGCGGGAGATCAGCCGCCCGGAGGTGTAGCGCTCGTGGAAGTCCACGCTCAGCGCCTGGGCATGGCGGAAGATACGGCCGCGCAGATCGAGCAGCACGTCCTGGTTGACCCGGGCGGCGGCACGGATGAAGGCGTACTGGAAGGCTCCGGAACCGGCCGCGCAGATCAGATATCCGGCGCCGACGGCGATCAGCGGACCGTGGTCGCCGCTCCGGAAGGAGGGCACCCCGCGGTCGATGGCGAACGCGACGAGCAGCGGGCCGGCCTGGGCGGCGGCCTGCTGGAGCAGCAGGAGCAGCGCGGCCAGGGCGACCCGGGCGCGCCGGGCGCGCAGCAGCGACCGCAGCAGGTCGCCGGTGGCACCCGGGGGCGCGGGCAGGGTGTCCTCGCCGAAGGGGTCGTCCGAGGGGGCGCCGGGGGCGTCGGGGCCGGGGTCGGCGGGGCCGGCGGCCGGGGCGCCGTGCGGGGCCGCCGGGTCCTTGTGCGTACGGATGCCGGTGCCGGTGCCGGTGCCCGTACGCGTACCGGTGCCCGTGTCCGTAACCGCGTCCGTGCCGGGGACCTTGCCCGGCTTCTCCTCGGGGGCCGGTCCCGTGCCCGTGGTGCTGGTCGATGTGGTCATCGGACGGTCTCCTCAACGGCCTGGGCACCGGCGCCCGGCACGGCCCCGGGCGCGGTGCCCGGCTCCGCCCCGGACATCAGCCACGCGTACTCCTCGCTGCTCCGCAGCAGTTCCTGATGGGTGCCCACGGCGGTGATCCGTCCCCGCGAGATCAGCGCCACCCGGTCGGCGAGCATCACGGTCGACGGGCGGTGCGCCACGACCAGCGCGGTCGTGCCCCGCAGCACCTGCCGCAGCGCCGCCTCCACCAGCGCCTCCGTATGGACGTCCAGCGCGGAGAGCGGATCGTCGAGCACCAGGAAGCGCGGCCGGCCGACCACCGCCCTGGCGAGCGCGAGCCGCTGCCGCTGGCCGCCGGAGAGACTGAGCCCCTGCTCGCCCACCTCCGTGCGCAGGCCCCGGGGCAGCTCACGGACAAAGCCCGCCTGGGCCACGTCCAGCGCCCGGGAGAGCGCCTCCTCGTCGGCGTCCGCCGCGCCCATCAGCACGTTCTCCGCGACGCTCGCGGAGAAGAGCGTCGGCTCCTCGAACGCCACCGACACCAGCTCACGCAGCCGGGGCCGCGGTATCAGGGCGATGTCCTCGCCGTCCAGGGTGATCCGTCCTGAGGTCACGTCGTGCAGGCGCGGTACGAGCGCGGTGAGCGTGGTCTTGCCCGACCCGGTGGCCCCGACCAGGGCCATGGTCTCGCCGGGTCTGATGTGCAGATCGATCCGGGCGAGCACGGGCGGGGAGTCCGCGTCGGCGTCCGGGTAGCGGAACGAGACGCCCTCGAAGCGCAGCCCGGCCCCGTCCCCGGCCGGTGTCTTCGTGAGGACAATCGTTTCCCCGGCCGGCGCGGCCGACGGCCCGGGATCCGCCTCCTCCGGTACGTCCATCACCTCGAAGTACCGCTCGGTCGCCGTCGCCGACTCCTGGCTCATCGCCAGCAGGAACCCCATCGACTCCACCGGCCACCGCAGGGCCAGCGCCGTCGACAGGAACGCCACCAGGGTGCCCGCCGAGAGCCCGCCGTCCGCGACCTGGATGGTGCCCAGCACCAGCGCCGCGCCGATCGCCAGCTCGGGCAGGATCATGACCACCGCCCAGATGCCCGCCAGCATCCGTGCCTTGCCCAGCTCCGTGGTGCGCAGCCGCCGCGCGAGCTCCCTGAACGCCTGCTCCTGGCTGCGGTGGCGCCCGAACCCCTTGATGATCCGGATGCCGAGGACGCCCTCCTCGACCACCGTGGTCAGATCGCCCACCTGGTCCTGGGCCCGCCGCGCGATCAGCGAGTACCGCGTCTCGAAGAGCGAACAGAAGATCACCAGCGGCACCACCGGGGCCATCAGCACCAGTCCGAGCGACCAGTCCTGGAGCAGCAGGATCACAAAGCCCGCCAGGATCGTCGTCGTGTTCACCAGGAGGAAGGTGAGGGGAAAGGCCAGGAACATCCGCAGCAGCATCAGATCGGTCGTCGCGCGCGAGAGGAGCTGTCCCGAGGGCCAGCGGTCGTGGAAGGCGACGGGGAGCCGTTGCAGATGGCGGTAGAGATCGGCCCGCATCGCCGCCTCCACCCCGGCCAGCGGCCGGGCCACCAGCCACCGCCGGAACCCGAACAGCACGGCTTCCACCACGCCGAGCAGCAGCAGGAAGAGGGCCCCCAGCCAGACACCCCCCGGGTCCTGGTCGGTGACGGGTCCGTCGACCATCCACTTCAGTACGAGCGGGAAGACCAGACCCAGACAGGACGCGACGACCGCGATGAACGCGGCGGTGAACAGACGCGTCCGCACCGGCCGTACGTAGGGCCACAGGCGCAGCAGTGAGCGTACGGAGGACCGGTCTTCTGTGGGGGCTGCATGTTTCTCGGGCATCAGGAGCGAGCCTACGGTTCACCGCTGACATCGCTCATGTGGTTTTTCTCCCAGTGGACACCGCTCGCGGTGGTGGCGGGCCGGCCGCCCGCGCTGTCAGCCGGACGGCCGTCGCACGCCTGCCTCACTCCCGCACCCGGAACAGCAGGACGGAGCGTCCCGGGACCTCCACCGTCGCCCCCGCCTCGTGCACCGTGCCCGGCGCCCGCGTCTGGTCCTCCCGTCCGGTGTCCACGACCAGTTCGTACGACAGGGCCCAGGGAGGGCCCGGCAGGGTGACATCGACCGGGGTGGCCGCCGCGTGCAGGACCGTCAGAAAGCTGTCGTCCGTGATCTTCTCGCCGTGCGCGTCCCGCCCCGGGATGTCCCGCCCGGACAGGAAGAGCCCGAGCGTCGACGCCGGCGCGTACCAGTCCTCCTCGGTCATCTCCTCGCCGTGCGGGGTGAACCACGCCAGATCCCGCAGCCCGTCCGGGGCCTGGGCACGGCCGGAGAAGAAGGCGCGGCGGCGCAGGACGGGATGGGCGTGGCGCAGGGCCAGCAGCCGCGCGGTCAGCGCGTACAGGGCGCGCGCTCCCGCCGGATCCCCCGCCCGGTCACCGTCGGCCGCGCCGCCGGGCCCGCTCCCGTCCACGGGGCCGCTCCCGTCCACGGGCCCGCTCCCGTCCACGGGGCCGCCGGGCGGTTCCAGCAGTGACCAGTCGACCCAGCTCACCTCGTTGTCCTGGCAGTACGCGTTGTTGTTGCCGCGCTGCGTACGGCCCATCTCGTCGCCCGCGACCAGCATCGGCACCCCGGTCGACACCAGCAGGGTGGTGAGCAGATTGCGTTGCTGGCGCCGGCGCAGGGCATGGACCCCGGGGTCGTCGGTCTCGCCCTCCACCCCGCAGTTCCACGCGCGGTTGTCGTCCGTGCCGTCCCGGTTGCCCTCGCCGTTGGCCTCGTTGTGCTTGCGCCCGTAGGACACGAGGTCGCGCAGGGTGAAGCCGTCGTGCGCGGTGACGAAGTTGACGGAGGCGTACGGCCGCCGGCCGCCCCAGGCGTAGAGATCGCTCGATCCGGAGAGCCGGTAGCCCAGATCGCGCACATCGGGCAGCGCGCCGCGCCAGAAGTCCCGCACGGCGTCGCGGTACCGGTCGTTCCACTCCGTCCAGAGGGGAGGGAACGCGCCCACCTGATAGCCGCCGTTGCCCACGTCCCACGGCTCGGCGATCAGCTTCACCCGGCGCAGTACGGGATCCTGGGCGATCACCGCGAGGAACGGCGACAGCATGTCGACGTCGTGCATCGAGCGGGCCAGGGCCGCCGCCAGGTCGAACCGGAATCCGTCGACGCCCATCTCCGTGACCCAGTAGCGCAGCGAGTCGGTGATCAGCCGCAGCACCTGGGGCTGGACCACATGGAGGGTGTTGCCGCAGCCCGTGTAGTCCAGATATCGGCGGGCGTCGGACGAGAGCCGGTAGTAGCCGCGGTTGTCGATACCGCGCAGGGAGAGCGTGGGCCCCAGCTCCCCCGCCTCCGCCGTGTGGTTGTAGACCACGTCGAGGATGACCTCGATCCCCGCCGCGTGCAGCGCCCGCACCATCTGTCTGAACTCCCCGACCTGCTCCCCCCGGGTGCCGTTCGAGGCATAGGCGGCATGCGGGGCGAAGTAGCCGATGGAGTTGTACCCCCAGTAGTTGTGCAGTCCGCGCCGGAGCAGATGGTCCTCATGGGCGAACTGGTGGACGGGCAGCAGCTCGACCGCCGTCACCCCGAGCCGCCGGAGGTGGCCGATCGCCGCCGGATGCGCGAGGCCCGCGTAGGTGCCGCGCAGCTTCTCCGGGATCCCGGGGTGGAGCTTGGTGAACCCCCGCACATGGAGTTCGTAGATCACCGAGTCGGCCCAGGGCGTCTTGGGCCGCCGGTCGTCCTCCCACTCGTCGTCGGGCGCGTCGTCGTGGACGACGACCCCCTTCGGGACGAACGGCGCGGAGTCGCGGTCGTCACGCACGGTGTCCGCCACATTCCGCTGCGGCCAGTCACGCACATGGCCGTAGACCTCGGGCGGCAGCCGGCGGTAGTCGTCTCCCTCGCCGGCGTCGACCGCGCGGGCGTACGGGTCGAGCAGCAGCTTCGCCGGATTCCAGCGGGCGCCCGTCCAGGGGTCCCAGCGGCCGTGCACCCGGAATCCGTACCGGTGCCCGGCGCGTACCCCGGGGACGAAGCCGTGCCAGATCTCATGGGTCAGCTCCGTCAGCGGCAGCCGGGTCTCGGCGCCGCTGTCGTCGAACAGACAGACCTCCACCGCTTCCGCGCCGCCCGCCCAGAGCGCGAAATTGGTGCCCGCGACCCCGTCGGGACCGGTACGGAAACGGGCCCCCAGCGGGGTCGGCGCCCCCGGCCGGACCGCCGTCGTCGGCCCGCCCGCCCCCCGGCGCCGGCCGTTGGCGCCGTACCGGGGAAGGGCGCCGGTCCTGCCGTCGCCGCCCGCCCCGCCGGCCCGGTCCCGCCGGTCCGCCGCCCGTGGTGTGCCGTCCGCCGCCCTGTCCGGTGGTCCGTCCGGCGCCGGCCGCGGGGCCTGCCCCGGTGTCTTCGCCGGGATCCTCTCCGGGGCCCGCTCCGGGATTCGCTCCGATGCCGTGCCCGGTGCCGTGCCCGCCGCCGCGTCCGCTGTCCTGCCCGGTGCCTCCTTCGCCGACCCCTGCACTGCCCCCTGCTCGGCTGCGCTCGCCACCTGTCCGGCCTCCCGCGGCTCCCGGCCCCGCGGATCGGTGCGCACGGCGTACCGGCCGCGGCTCTCCTCGCGTGGTCCTCCCCCCTGTTCTGCCCGCAACGGGGCCCGCACTCACGTTTCCCCCGGAGGGGGGTGGTCGTTGGGCGGATCGTGAGACATGTACTGAAGCGGGCAAAGCGGGCAGGGAGCGGCATCGCCGCCGCCCTGGTATGGACAGGACTGCTGGCCGGGCTGACGGGATGTGCCCGTGAGGGGGTGACCAGCGACGCCAAGCCACGGCCCCGGGGAGAGACCATCCGGATCACTCCGCAGGACGGCGCGAAGGGCATCGGCGCGGCGGAGAAGGTCGAGGTGAGGGTGCGCGACGGCCGGCTGGAGCGGGTGAGGGTCGTCCAGATCGAGGACGGGCGCCCCACCGCGCTGCCGGGGCGTATCTCCGTGGACGGCCGTGTCTGGACGCCGGAGCGCGGTGCGCGGATCGCCCTGGCCGCCAAGTACAGCGTCGACGCGGTGGCGGTGGACGCCCTCGGCCGGCGCTCGGCCCGGCACACCACCTTCACCACGGCCGTTCCCACCGACGAGTTCATCGGCTACTTCTCTCCCGAGAACGGGGAGACCGTCGGCACCGGGATGATCGTCTCCTTCGACTTCAACCGGCGGATCCGGGACCGCGCCGCCGTCGAGCGCGGCATCGAGGTCACCTCGGACCCGCCGGTCGACGTGGTGGGCCACTGGTTCGGCGACCAGCGCCTCGACTTCCGGCCCCGCGCGTACTGGAAACCGGGCAGCGAGGTCACGATCCGCATCAGGCTGCGGGACGTCCAGGCGGCGCCCGGGGTCTTCGGCAGCCAGCACAAGAGCGTCGGCTTCCGGGTGGCGCGGTCCCAGGTCTCCCTCGTCGACGCCAAGAAGCACACCATGGAGGTGCGGCGCGACGGTCTGCTGGTCAACACCTTGCCGATCACCGCGGGCGCGCCCGGGAACACCACGTACAACGGGAAGATGGTGGTCACCGAGTTGTACGACGTCACGCGCATGAACGGCGAGACGGTCGGGTTCGGCGGCGAGTACGACATCGACGATGTGCCGCACGCGCTGCGGCTCACCACGTCCGGGACGTTTCTGCACGGCAACTACTGGGCGTCCGAGGAGACCTTCGGCGCCGAGAACGTCAGCCACGGCTGTGTCGGTCTGCGCGATGCCAAGGGCGGCGATCCCGACTCCCCGGCGGGCTGGTTCTTCGGGCGGACCCTGATCGGGGATGTGGTGGAAGTGGTCAACTCCCCCGACCGCACGGTCGCTCCGGACAACGGCCTCGGCGGCTGGAACCTGTCCTGGGAGCGGTGGAAGGAGGGTTCGGCCGTCCACTGACCCCGGTCCGGGCCCTTTCTGACGCCGCGTCCGGCGCGCGGCGCGTCCCCCGCCCCCGTGCCGCCGCCCGTGTGTCCCGCCCCGTGCGTCCCGGGCGCCCCGTCCGTCCCGTGGCGCCCGGGGCTCCCCGGGCTCCCGCCTCTCCCGGTTCCCGTCCCTCAGCACCCGTATGACCTGCGCCGTCCCGGACTTGTTGGGACGGAACGGTGACATTCGCGTGCTCATCGCGACGCGCGCGGTGTGATTATCTAACGCCGAGCGTGTGCGTTTCAGCGCGTGGGAGTGCGGGCCGTGGCGGGGCCAGGCCGTGCGAGGGGAGACGACCAGAGTGAACGGGCTGCCGATATCGGGACAACGGCGGGGACATCGGGGGACGGGGCCGCTGGCCCTGGTGCTGGGGGCGCTCCTCCTGGTCGTCACCGCGTGCGGCGGCGGGGGCGGGGCCTCCGGCAGGGACGGCGGGGACAAGAACCGGGGGAAGGACGCGGCGAAGGTCGAGAACGCCGCTTCCGTGGCGGTCGTGACCATCCTGCCGAAGGACAACGCGAAGGGGGTCGCGACCACCGGCGCCCTCAAGGTCTCCGCGGCCAAGGGCAAGCTGACCACCGTCACCGTCGAGGACGACAAGGGCAATCCGGTCGAGGGCAGGTTGTCGGCGGGGAACGCCGCCTGGGAGCCGCTCCAGCATCTCGCCGGCGCCACCAAGTACCGGGTGCACGCGATCGCCGAGGACGCCGAGGGCCGGGAGTCCGCCAAGGACATCACGTTCACCACGCTCGTCCCGAAGAACACGTTCATCGGCCACTACACGCCGGAGGACGGTTCGACCGTCGGCGTCGGGATGCCGGTCTCGATCAACTTCACCCGGGGCATCACCGAGCCCGAGGCGGTCGAGAAGGCCATCACCGTGACGGCCGACCCGGCCGTGCCGGTCGAGGGCCACTGGTTCGGCAACGACCGGCTGGACTTCCGGCCGGAGAACTACTGGGCGCCGGGCACGAAGGTGACCGTGAAGCTCAATCTGGACGGCGTCGAGGGCCGTCCCGGCGTGTACGGCAAGCAGGCCAAGTCCGTGTCGTTCACCATCGGCCGCAGCCAGGTCTCCACGGTCGACGCCAGCGCCAAGACGATGAAGGTCGTCCGGGACGGCAAGCAGATCAAGAACATCCCGATCACCGCGGGCGCCCCGGCGACCACCACGTACAACGGCCAGATGGTCATCAGTGAGAAGTACGAGGTGACCCGGATGAACGGCGCGACGGTCGGCTTCGGCGGTGAGTACGACATCAAGGACGTGCCGCACGCGATGCGTCTGTCCACCTCGGGCACCTTCGTCCACGGCAACTACTGGGCGCCCAGGAGCACCTTCGGCTCCTCGAACGTCAGCCACGGCTGTGTGGGACTGCGGGACGTCCGCGGCGGCGGGGACAACGGGACGCCGTCCGCCTGGTTCTACAACTCCTCGCTCATCGGCGACGTGGTCGTCGTGAAGAACTCGAAGGACAAGCAGATAGCCCCGGACAACGGCCTGAACGGCTGGAACATGTCCTGGGCGGAGTGGACCGCGTAGGGCCACCGCACGGAACGGCGAAGGACCCGGTGCCCGGTGAGCGGGGGCATCGGGTCCTTCCCCGTTAGCGCCGGTTAACCTGCCGGGTATGGCATTCGTGAATCTTGAGGTCTCCGGCGGCGTCGGCACCATCCGGCTCGACCGCCCCCCGATGAACGCGCTGAACACCGCCATCCAGGACCGGTTGCGGGAGCTGGCCGAGGAGGCGGGCCGGCGCGACGACGTCCGCGCCGTGATCGTGTACGGCGGCGAGAAGGTCTTCGCGGCCGGCGCGGACATCAAGGAGATGCGGGAGATGGACCACGCGGCGATGGTCGTACGCTCCCGGGCGCTCCAGGAGTCGTTCACGGCGGTGGCCCGTATCCCCAAGCCCGTGGTCGCCGCGGTCACCGGCTACGCGCTGGGCGGCGGCTGCGAACTGGCCCTCTGCGCCGACTTCAGGATCGCCGCGGACGACGCGAGGCTGGGCCAGCCCGAGATCCTGCTGGGGCTGATCCCCGGCGCGGGCGGCACCCAGCGGCTGGCCCGGCTGATCGGCCCCTCCCGCGCCAAGGACCTCATCTTCACGGGCCGTCAGGTCAAGGCCGAGGAGGCGCTCGCCCTCGGTCTGGTCGACCGGGTGGTCCCGGCGGCGGAGGTCTACGAGCAGGCGCGGGACTGGGCCGGCAGGCTCGCCCAGGGGCCCGCGCTCGCGCTGCGCGCGGCGAAGGAGTCGGTGGACGCGGGTCTGGAGACGGACCTGGAGACCGGCCTCACCATCGAACGGAACTGGTTCGCCGGACTGTTCGCGACGGAGGACCGTGAGCGCGGGATGCGGTCCTTCGTGGAGGACGGCCCCGGCAAGGCCACCTTCCTCTGAAAACAGCCCGGTTGAACACGGAGAGCCACGACGTCAACCCGGCGCACGGCTTAGCGCAGGCTTAAGAGAACCTTAAGGGAAAAGCCGTGATCACTCCTGGCGATCATTGAATCGCGCGGCGTCATCGCAGGTCAAGACTACCCTGATAGGTGAAGTTCTGCCTTTGGCATATGCCGTTCACGCCCCCTGGAATGATTCATTCCGGGGGGTCCGTTCACCCGGATCGGCCCCGTGACGGGCTCTGGGCGGCCATGATGGTGCACATGGCGGGCCTGGAGGGTGTGGAGCAGCCGCGGCAGCGCGGCAACGCGGCCGCAGCGCGGTGGATACCGTCCGTCGAGGACGAACAGGCGTTCAAGGCGCTGGAGTTGTTCGGCAATCCGACGGAGGCGGAGGTGCGTCTGCCCTCGCGCCCGGAATCCGCCTCGGCGGCCCGCAGAATCACCCACAGTGTGGTGCTGCGGCAGTGGGCGCTCTCCCCGCAGACCGCCGAGTACGCGGTCCTGCTCGTCTCGGAACTGGTCGGGAACGCCGTACGGCACACCGGGGCGCGGGTCTTCGGGCTGCGGATGCTGCGCCGCCGCGGCTGGATCAGGATCGAGGTGCGGGACCCCTCCCGCGGACTGCCCTGTCTGATGCCGGTGCACGAGATGGACACCAGCGGGCGCGGGCTCTTCCTGGTGGACCGGCTCTCCGACCGGTGGGGGGTGGATCTGCTGCCGCGCGGCAAGACCACCTGGTTCGAGATGCGGGTCGCCGACCGCCAGGCCCCCTGAGTCCCGCCCGCGGCCCACGGGGGCGCGGGCTCCGCCGGGTAAGCGACCCCGGCGGCCCTTTGCCGGGTCAATCGTCATCTTTCGCCCGGCAGGCGCCTTAAATGGGGGCGTGACCCCGATCGACCGACGCAGCGCGCTGCGCGCGGTAGCCGGCGCGGCCGTCCCGGGCGCCCTCGCCACCGGCTGTACGGACAGCGCGCCCGGCGCGCCCGCCTCCGTACCGCCGTCCTCCGCCCGGCCGCACGGACGCGGTGCCGCGACCGCCCCGGAGAAGGCACGGCCCGCGGGCCGCGCCGCGCCCCCGCCCCGCCGGTTCCCCGGGCAGCCCGCCGAGATCGCGCACGGCCCCCGCGACCGCGCCGGGGTCGCGCTCACCTTCCACGGCCAGGGCGACCCCGCCACCGCCACCGCCGTGCTGGCCGAGGCGGAACGCGCCGGGGCCCGGGTCACCGTCCTCGCCGTGGGCGGCTGGCTCGACGAGCATCCCCGTCTCGCCCGCCGGATCCTCGACGGCGGCCACGACCTCGGCAATCACACGCTGCACCACACCGACATCTCCTCGATGGGCGAGGAGGAGGCGTACGCGGAGATCACCGGCTGTGCCGAGCGGCTGCGCCGGCTCACCGGCTCCATCGGCACCTGGTTCCGGCCCTCCCGCACCCAGCACGCCACCCCGCTGGTCGAACGGCTGGCCCGGCGCGCGGGATACCCGCATGTCCTCTCGTACGACGTCGACTCCCTCGACTTCACCTCGCCCGGCGCCCCGGCCGTCGTCCGTACCGTCACCGGGCAGATCCGCAACGGCTCCGTGGTGAGCCTGCACTTCGGCTACGCGGACACGGTCGCCGCGCTGCCCGCCCTCCTCGACGCACTGGAACGCCGCGGCCTGCGCGCGGTGACGACCACGGAGCTGCTGACCTGATGCTTCCCTCCACCTCACGGACCACCGCCCTGCTCGGCGCCGCGGCCCTCGCCCTGATCGCGAGCTGCGCGAGCCCCGACGACCGACGGGCCCGGCAGGGCGCCACCACGGCCGCCGCGCGGCCCGCCGTGGCCCGGCCCAGCCTGCCGGCCGGGCTGCCGGGCATGCCGCCGGTCCAGAACCCCAAGGACATCTACGCCGCGGACCGGCCCGGGATGCTCTCCCCCGTGGTGAAGGGCTTCCCGTCGCGGGTGTACGTCCCCAACACCAACTCCGACACGGTCTCGGTCATCGACCCGGCGACCTACAAGGTCATCGAGACCATCGAGGTCGGCAGACAGCCCCAGCACGTCGTGCCGTCCTGGGACCTGAAGACCCTGTGGGTCAACAACAACCGCGGCCACACACTGACCCCGATCGACCCCGCCACGGGCAAGGCGGGCGAGCCCGTCGACGTCCACGACCCGTACAACCTCTACTTCACGCCCAACGGGAAGTACGCGGTCGTCATGGCCTCGCTCGACCGGCAGCTCGTCTTCCGTGATCCGCACACCATGAAGGTGAAGAAGACCGAGCCGGTCACCTGCGCGGGCGTCAACCACGCCGACTTCTCCGCGGACGGCCGCTACTTCATCGTCTCCTGCGAGTTCTCCGGCGAACTGCTGAAGGTCGACACCGAGCGGATGCGGGTCACGGCCCAGCAGAAGCTGCCCTTCCAGGGCGCGATGCCGCAGGACGTGAAGATCTCACCGGACGGCAAGACCTTCTACATCGCCGACATGATGGCCCACGGCATGTGGGTCCTGGACGGCGAGAAGTTCACCGTGCCGAAGCTGCTGCCCACGGGCAAGGGCACCCACGGTCTGTATGTCAGCCGGGACTCCAAGGTCATGTACGTCTCCAACCGGGGTGAGGGCACCGTCTCGATCTTCGACTTCGCGCGCGACCGGCTGACCAAGAAGTGGCGGCTGCCGGACGGCGGCAGTCCCGACATGGGCGGTGTCTCGGCGGACGGCAAGGTCCTGTGGCTGTCGGGGCGTTACGACTCCGAGGTGTACGCCATCGACACGACGACCGGCAAACAGCTCGCGCGGATCCCGGTCGACGGCGGACCGCACGGCCTCGCGGTCTATCCGCAGCCGGGCCGCTACTCGCTGGGCCACACGGGCGTCTTCCGCTGAGGCCCCGGGGCGGGGACGGTGCCAACTCGCCCTCCGTACGGAGCCGTTCGGGGGCGACACGCCCCCATTCGGGTGATGGTCCACGGCTCGCCGCCGTACAGCGTGGAGGGTGCTCCTCATGATCACCACTCGCTCGCGGCAGCGGGCCGCAGCCGTCGCCCTGTCCGCCGTCGCCGTTCTCGTCCCGGTCGGTGTCACCGAGGCCGCGCCGGCCGACTCGGCCCCCGCCGTCTCCGCGCCCGCGACCGGCGGCCCCACCCTGACCGGGCCGGTGCTCGGCGGCCCCGCGGTCTCCGTCCCCGCGGTCCCCGCCGTCCCCGCCCAGGCGGCCCCCGCCGAACGCTGTCCGGCCGTCCAGGACCCGCTGTTCGCCGCGGCGGACCGCAGGGTCCAGGTGGACCGGATCACCCCGGCACCGTCCTGGCGCACCAACTGCAAGCAGCTCTACCGCGCCGACAGCCGTCCGCCGGAGGTCGTCTTCGAGCAGGGCTTCCACCCCAAGGCGACGGTGGACGGCCAGTACGACGTCGAGAGGTACGTCCTGGTCAACCAGCCCTCGCCGTATGTCTCCACCACCTACGACCACGACCTGTACAAGCAGTGGTACAAGAGCGGCTACAACTACTACATCGACGCGCCGGGCGGTATCGACGTCAACAAGACGATCGGCTCCACCCACAAATGGGCCGACCAGGAAGAGGTCGCCTTCCCCGGCGGCGTCTCGCGTGAGCTGATCGTCGGTGTCTGCCCGGTCGACAAGCAGAAGAAGATCGAGATCATGGCCGAGTGCGTGGACAACCCGCACTACAAGCCCTGGCGCGGTTAAGGGACAACCCTGGGGGTCTTTCGTTCGGATCGTGCCGGGGCACGCGAGCCCGGCACGATCCGAACGAGAGGCCCTGGGGCCTCACCAGCGGTTCTTCCCGCCCCGGCGGGCCCGGTCACGCCGGGCCCGCCGGGGCGTGTCCGTCCCGGTCCGCGTTCCCTCCTCGCTGCGGGCTGCCTCCGTCCGGGTGAATGCGGGCCGATAATCTGACCCCGTCCATATGGAATGACGAAGGGGCGGAACAGTGGCGGACATCGACGAGGCGCGCACGGCGTTCGACCGGTTCGACGCGGACGGCGACGGACTGATCACGGCGGCCGAGTACAAGAGCGCGATGGCGCAGCTCGGTGACTTCCATGTCACCGAGACCGTGGCGCAGGCCGTCATCAACGCCCATGACGCGAACGGCGACGGACTGCTCACCTTCGAGGAGTTCCAGGCCTCCCGCAAGAACGGCTGAACCGCGCCGGCGGGCGGGTGGTCGCGCGTTCGCTCCGGTCGCGTTGCCGTGCGGCGCGCCCGGAAGAGATGATCAAACGGTGATACTTCCGGGTCCGTCCCCCGAGGACACCAGCGGCTCCCCGGGGCGCAGGACCGCCGTGAGCGCGGGCCTGTGCGCCGGGGCCGCCCTGTTCGCCGTACTCCTCGCCCTGCTCGGCGCGAGCATGGCCGCGCGCGGCACCGGTGAGCTGCGAATACCCGGCGCGGGCCGCACCACGGCGCTGCGGGTCGCCGTCTTCGCCGCCCTCGCGCTCCATCTCGGCGAGCTGGCCGGCGCCCGGCTCGCCCGTGCCGGACCCGCCCCACGCGGCTGGGCCCTTCCCGCCGCGCTGACCGGCGCCGCCGCCTCCGCCGCCCAGATCGCCGTGCTGGCCGCTGTCAGCGGGCTCGGCGTCACCACGGTGTACGGCACCGTGGAAGGCCGGCTCCTGCTGGTGATGGCCAACGGGTTTCTGCTGGCCGCGGGCTGTGTCGCGCTGGACCGTCCGTCCTGGGCCCCGCTCCCGCTGGCCGTGGTCGTCGGCGCGGAGGCGCTCCGGGCGCACCCCGAGCCGTACACCCCGATGCTCGGCACCGCGCTGACCGTCGTCCATCTCACCGCCGCCTCGCTGTGGACCGGCGGTCTGCTGTACGTGCTGTGCACCGCGTGGCTGCGGCGCGGCGATCCGGCCGGGGCGAGGGCGGTGCTGGTCCGCTACGCGCGGCTCGCGGCCTGGCTCTTCGCGGCGCTGGCCGCCACCGGCACCGTCTCCACCCTGCGCAGGCTCCCCGCCGATGTCGTCCTGTCCACGGCCTACGGGCGGGTGCTGATCGCCAAGCTCGTCCTGGTCGCGGTGGTGGGCGCGCTGGCCCTGACCGCCCGGCACCGGCTGCGCGCGGGCCGGGACGTCCTCCCGCCCGCCCGCGCGGAGCTGGCCCTGCTCGCCGTGGTCGTGGTGCTCTCGGCGGTGCTGACGGTGGTTCCCGACCCGCACTGGCTCAGCACCCGCTGACCCAGGGACCGCCCGGACACAGGGACCGCCCGGACACAGGGACCGCCCGGACACAGGGACCGCCCGGACAAAAGGCCCGCCATCGGCGTTCTCATGAGGCGCGGACGGCCGGTCTGGGTAACTATGGGAGGACGCAGGCCGCAGGCCCCTGCCAGAGCCTTGTCGGGAGGCCCCGATGGACGACTATCCGGAGAGCTACGAGCTGGTGTTCCAGGCATCCGCCGTGGAGGACGATGTGGTGATCGTCCGGCGCACCGCGGGCACGGGTGCGGGCGGGTTCCCGGTCTACGAGGACGAGACGGGCATCGTGCGCGCCGAGATCAGCGACCGGGGTGAGGTCCGCATGCTGGCCAGCGGCGGACACCAGGAGCTGGGAGCGCCCCTGCTGGTGCGCTCGCTCAGCTCCTGATCCCCGCTTCATCCCTGTTTCTCCTGATGCCTGCTTCCGGGTCCTTCCGGGTCAGGGCGCGCAGGGTTCCTTGACGCCGGTGAGCGCGGTGCAGCGGTATGCCGCCGGGTTGATCACCGAGGGCGGCCGGCGCAGCTCGGTGGCCTGCTCGTAGTCGTAGGCGTATCCGACGAGGGCGGGCTCGCTCCAGGCCTGCCCGAGGAACGAGATGCTGAACGGCCGCCGGTTGGCGGCCTGATAGCCGGCCGGGACGCTGACCGAGGGGTACCCCGCCTTCGCCCCGATGCCCGCGCTGCCGCTGTTGGCGAAGAGCAGCGCCGTCAGGCCGTTGTCCCGCATCACCGCGTCGATACGGTCCTTGCTGTCGGCCAGGTCCTGCGCGCGGTTCGCCCGGTAGACGGCGGTGTCCTCGCTGTCCGGACCCAGGTCCTTGGCCTGGGAGTTGAGCGGATGGACCTGTCCGAACTTCAGCGCCTCGGAGGCGTGCGCGCTGTTGTAGGCGATGATGTCGGCGAGGCTCTTCATCGGGGCGTTCCTCGGCAGCCTGGCCAGATACGCGTTCAGATCGCGCTTGAACTCGTAGGACAGGACGGTCGAGGAGTGTCCCGAGGTGTCCAGGGTGACATCCACGAGCGTCGCGCCCCGGGCCCCGAGCGCGGTGACGGCCGCGTCCCAGAGGGCGCGGTTGTCCGTTCCCGCCGCCGGGACCTGGCCGGCGACCACGCCGATACGGGCCCCGCGCAGCGCCGTGGCCGACAGGTCCTTGGTGAAGTCGTGTCCGACGAGCGGGTTGGCGGCGGTGGCCGGGTCCTCCCGGTCCCTCCCGTTGAGCACGGTGAGCGTGGCCGCGGCGTCGGCGACGGTGCGGGTGAGCGGGCCCGCGGTGTCCTGGCTGGCGGCGATCGGGATGATGCCCGTCCGGCTGGCCAGCCCCACCGTCGGCTTGATGCCCACCACGGAATTGGCGTACGCGGGGCTGAGGATCGACCCGGACGTCTCGGTCCCCACAGTGACGGCGGCGAGGCCGGCCGAGGCGGCGACGCCCGAACCGGCGCTGGATCCGCTCGGTGTCTGGCTGATGTCGTAGGCGTTGAGCACCTGTCCGCCGAGCGAGCTGTAGCCGCTGGGCATACCGCTGGTCAGATAGTTGGCGAACTCGGTGAGATTGGCCTTGCCGATGATGACCGCCCCCGCCTTGCGGAACTGGGCGACGATCGGCGCGTCCTTCGCGGGATACGAACGGGCGAGTGCCACGGACCCGGCGGTGGTGGGCATGCCCGCGACATCGATGTTGTCCTTGACGAGGACCGGTATGCCGAGCAGGGGACTGTGCGGGCCCCTTCCCCGGCGGGCCCGGTCGGCGGCGGCGGCTTCCTTCATGGCGTCGGGGTTGACGGACCGTACGGCGTTGAGCGAGGGCCCCTGGGAGTTGAGGGCCCGGATGCGCTCCAGATAGGCCTGGGTGAGCCGGGTGCTGGAGAGCCTGCCGGAGTCGAGGAGACGGCCCAGCTCGGCCACGGTGGCCGTTTCGAGGTCGACGGACAGCGGTCTCTCGGGGCGGTGACCGCTCGCGTCGGCTCCGGACGTGGTCACCGAGGCGGTACCGGCGACCATCAGCGCGGCGGTGGCGAGGGCCAGGACGTGGCGCCGGCGGAACGCGGTGCGCGCCGGGGAGGTGGTTTCGATCGTAGGCTCCTGGTGAGGCGGGACAAACCTTTGGCCTGAGCATGGAAACGGCGGTCCTTGTCCGGCGCATATCCGCCTGATGTCGGCCGAGTTGCCATCGGCGCACCTGAGGGGCGCCGCCCCGGCGCCCGCCGTGACCGCCCTCGCTCCCCGCTCGCGCTCCCTGGTGCCCGGCGCTCGCGCTCCCCGCTGCCGCCCCTGGTCATCGCCCCTGGTCCGGGCCTTCACCGTCCTCCCGGCCGGTGCCGACGGGCAGGGGCAGACCGAGCGCCACCGCCAGCACCAAATCCCCCTTGTGACTGATCGAGACATGGATGTTCGCCATGCCCAGCGCGGCGGCATGGTCCGCGGCCACCCCGGTGAGCCGTACCACCGGGGCGCCGTCGGCCGTGCGCAGGACGGCGACCTGGCGCGGTTTCACGCCCCGGGCGATACCGGTGCCGAGCGCCTTCAGCACCGCCTCCTTGGCGGCGAAGCGTCCGGCCAGGAACTCGCGGGCGCGTTCGGGGCCGAACGCGCCCGCCGTGGTCAGTTCCGTCTCGTCGTAGGCGAAGGCGCGGAACCACGCCCGGCCGAGCAGACGGTCCAGCTCGTCGAGACGGAGCAGATCGACCCCGATCCACATCAGCGCGCGCCCGCCTGTGCGAAAGCGCCCCGCGCCGGCCCCCCGTGCCCCGGCGCGTCCTGCGCGAACTCCGCGAGATGGCTCAGCCCGCTGAGCGGATCGGTGTCGCACAGCACGATCCGGTGGTAGTCGCGCTGCCACTCCCGCCAGTGCTCGGCGAGTTCGAGCCAGACACCGGTGCAGTAGGTGCCCGGCGCCGCGCGGTGCACGTCCGGCCCGTACGGCGCGTCCCCGGTGACCCAGGAGCCGAGGACGAGCAGTGTGCCGTCCTCGTCGGCCGCGCGGCGCAGCGCGTCGTCCGGCGACGTGGTGCCGGGGGAGACCCGGCCCAGCCGGAATCCGGGCGGCCCCCCGTCCTGCGGGGCCGCTCCCGCGGCGCCGAGGACCAGCGCCGCCGCCGAGTCGATCAGCGGTGTGTCCTGGACCAGCGGGAAGCGGGTGGGCAGGGTGGTCTGTTCGAGCACCGCGATCACCACCTCCGCGGCCCGCCCGGCCTTCCCGTACGCGGCGGCGATCCGCAGCGCGGTGAACGGAGCCGCCAGCCCCTGCTGGACGATCGCGAAGCTGGTCGCCTCGCCGCCGAGCCGCGCGGTCAGGTGCGGCGCGACGGCGGTGAACGGCACCACGTCGGGCAGGGCATGGGTGACGATCAGCAACTGCGGCCGGCTGTCCCGTACGGTCTCCGAGCCGGCCAGCAGATCGGCCAGCTCATGGTGGCCGACATGGGCTCCCCGGCGCAGCAGTTCCACGTCCGGCTCGTCGCCGAACGGGGCGAGCAGATCGTCGAAGTAGCCGAGCGCCACGGGATCCTCCGTGAATCCCGGGCCCGCCGGTGAGCGGACCGCCGCGGCGCCGCCGAGTACCAGACCGGTCATGGCGTTTCCCCTTTCGCCAGCAGCCGTTCGACATAGTCGGCGAAGGACCGCACCGTACGCAGATGGTCGATGTCGAGATCCTCCGGGTCGACGGCGGCCCCGGTGCTGTCCTCGACGAGGAGCAGCAGTTCGAGCACCGAGGAGGAGTCCAGCCGCAGGTCGTCGAAGAGGGCGGTGTCCTCGGAGAGTCCCGTCACATCGCGTTCCAGTACCTCCGTCAGGCCGCCCGCGATGGCCGACACGATGTCCTGACGGGTCGTCATGTCCCGCCGTCCTTCCGGTGAGTGATCACCATCGCGCCGAAGGTCGCGCCGAGACCGACCGACACCATCACATAGTGGGCGCCGTCGACCAGCCGGCCCTCGTCGCGCAGGGTGGTGTAGTTGACGAAGACGTCGGAGGCGAAGGTGTGGCTGTACCGCGGCACGTTCTCCAGGAAGACCTTCTCCGGGGCCACCTCCAGCCATTTGATGGTCTGCCGCCACGCCAGCATGTTCACGTTGTGCGGGATGATCAGCTCGATGTCCTCGAAGGACAGTCCCGCCTCCGCCACCGCCGTGTGGATGACCCCGGCGATCCGGGGCCCGTACTGCTCCCCGAACTCGGTGTTCTGCTCCGGCGTCAGCTCCAGCCACCGCGCGTACTCGCCGAGCGTGCGGGTGACGAAGGACCGCACCCGGTCCCCTGCGCCGTCCAGGGTGACCAGACAGGCGGCGGCCGCGTCGGCCATGATCGCCGTGTTGGGCACATGCTGGACGACCGGTGAGTACGCGCGCTCGCCCGTGACCATCAGCGCGTACGCGTTCTCGTCCCCCTCGGCCCGCAGCAGTTCACCGACGACGTCGATGGCGCCGAGACTGCTCACACAGGCCTGGTGGCTGAGGCCGAACGCCTCGGTCCCGGCCAGCTCCAGATCGTCCCTGACCACCTGGGCGACATCGAGGTCGGCCGGGGCCACCGCCTGGGTGGTGTGGGCGTACACGAGGTACGCGATCCGCCCGCCGGCCGGCAGCGCGTCCAGCGCGCGCCGGGCCGCGGGCCGCAGCAGGTCGAACAGATCGAGCGAGGGGTCGAACCGCAGGGTGTCCAGGCCGTAGAACTTGCGGAAGACACCGAGCGCGGCCCTGCGCAGCCCGAGGTGCTCGCCCAGTTCCTCGATCCGTACGCTCCGCTCGGGGAGGTACGACTCGATCCGTTCCAGGGTGGTGTGTCCGGCCATCATCCGGCGGCGATCTCGGCGCGGATCAGCCAGAGCCGGTTGGCTCCGCGCCGGCTCCTCGGCTGGACGGCGTACGGCCAGCGGCCCTGGCCGGCGCCCGGCTCACCGGGCTCCTTGAGGTCGGTGACCTTCCAGAGGTTGGCGGCGACGAACTCCTCCGGCTCGTCCGTCCCGAAGATCCAGGGGGTGCCGTCCTCGGCCAGGGTGTCCAGGAACGGCTTGGAGAAGGGGCTGCGCAGCAGGGAGCGGCCCAGGATGTCGAAGCACAGCCGGCTGCCGGGCGCGGAGGCCGAGGCGAGCAGCCTGAGCAGCCCGGCGGCCTGCTCCTCGGTGAGGAAGAAGGTCAGGGCCTCGGCGACCCACAGGGTGGGGCGGGCCGGGTCGAAACCGGCCTCCCGCAGCGCGGGCAGCCACTCCTGGGTGAGGTCGGCGGAGACCTCGCGCCGGTCGGTGCGGGGCTCGGCGCCCAGGGCCGCGATCCTGCGGCGCTTCTCCTCGATCAGCGGGCCGTGGTCGACCTCGTACACCTGGACACCGGCCGGCCAGTCGAGCCGGAAGGCACGGGTGTCCATGCCGGCCGCGATCAGCACCACCTGCTGGACGCGGCCCTCGGCGAGCGTGCTCAGGATGCTGTCGTCGAGGAACTTCGTACGGATGGAGATGAACGGCAGCAGCCCGCCGCCCTCGTAGCGCTCGATCAGCTCGAAGCCCTTGGGCTCGGCCAGGTCACGGGCGAGGGGGTCGTGGTAGAGCGCGTCGTCGCGCTCGGACTCCAGCGCGCGGGCGGCGGCCATCCACTGAGCCGTGTAGGACACTGCGTGCATAGGTCGGCCTCATTTCGCGGTCGGACATTCGGGGTCGGGCGTTCGGAGCCGGATGCTCGGAATCCCATGGGCGCAATCACGGGCGGGAAATCAGGCGAAGAACGCCTTTTCGATGGTCGCGAGGGACTGGAAGTCCTCGATGTCGATCGCGTCGAAGTCGATTTCCGCGCCGCTCGCGTCCTCGATGGCGTAGACCAGTTCGACGAAGGACAGCGAGTCGACCAGCCGGTTCTCGATGATGTTGACGTCGGCCGCGAGTTCGGTGCGGTCGGCGTGGCGTCCGAGGATCCAGTCCCGGACCTTGTCGATTCCTGCGGAACTCATGGAATTCCCCTTCAGTCGTGGTGAAAGACGGTCGCGGCGGCGGCCGCCACGGCGATGGCCCAGCCCGCGTCGTGGCTGATGCTGACGTCGATCGGCCCGAGTCCCGCCTGCTCGGCCAGCCGGGCGGCCCGTCCGCTGAGGCGGACCTCCGGCCGGCCGCCGGGCCCGCGCAGGATCTCGGTGGTCAGCCAGGGCAGCGGCTGACCGGTGGCGTGGAACAGCTTGAAGACGGCTTCCTTGGCCGCGAGCCGGCCGGCGACGCCCGACGGGTCGGCGTCCGTCAGATCCGTGGCGCCGGCCGGGGCGCAGAGGTCCAGCTCCCTCGCGGACAGCATCCGGTGGAGCGCGGGTCCGGAGGCCGGGTCGAGCAGCGCGGGTATCCGCGCCAGGGGCACGAGGTCCACGCCGATCCGCGGTGCCGTCGGCGCGGGCGGACGCGGCCCGGTCATCTCAGGACGTTCCGGCCGCGGCCCGTACCGCGGCGAGCGCGGCGGACAGATCACCGTCGTGCCGTTCGCCCAGCACGGCGAGCCAGCGCTCCAGACCGAACGCCACACAGGAGGTGAAGGCGTGTTCGCCCGCGCCGAGCGTGATGCCGCAGCGCTCACCGAAGAAGTTCCGGTGCGTGTTGACGGACGCGATGGCGAGGTCGCCGTACGAGAACTCGTACTTGACCGGGCTGAGCTTCTGCATGAGCGCGCGGGCGCCGTCGCTCCGGAAGAACGGGTCGGAGGCCGGTGCCTTCGTCAGCCCGAGGCCGAGCGCCCCGGCGAACGACTCGATGCGGTCGCCGAAGTCGGCGAGGACCCGCTGGGTGTGGTCGTAGCCGCCCAGCGCGACGATCTCGCGCATCTGGAAGCTGGCCAGCCGGCGCAGTCCGCCGTAGTGGTCCTCGTTGCGGAAGCACCGGTTGACCAGGGTCACCAGGGTCTCCTCGGCGACCTGGGTGCCCTCGTAGTAGAGATACGCGCCGTAGCAGGTGGCGTGCGGCAGACCGTAGCGGGCCTCCCGCACATCGGCCGGGCCGAACCTGCCCTCCACCGGCTTGACCTGACCGCTCTCCAGCTCCAGCGACCCGGCCACCCAGGCGAGATGGGGGAAGTTGGCGTAGACGTCGAACTTCTCCAGATCCGTCACCGGATACAGGGGCGGCGGACTGATCTCCTCGGCCCCCGCCGCCACGCCCCAGCCGGTGAAGAGCTGGTCCAGCTCCCTGACCAGCCGGGTCGCGTCCGGCCCGAGGATGGCCAGCGCGGGTGCGCCCTCGCTCCCGGTCAGCCTGGTCATCGGATGATCCCCGCCTTCTTCAGGAACTTGGCGGTCTTGCGGAACGTCTGCTCCTCGGCCCTGACCCGGCCGGGCGACGCGAGCAGGGCCCGGCGCACCTCGTGCGGGCGGTCGAGACCGGCGTCGCGGTAGACCTGCGGGTGGTAGAGCGATTCGAAGCTGTGGGTCATGTAGCGCTGGAGATAGGTGGAGATCTCCGCCAGTTCCTCGTCCGTCGCCGTGCTCTTGACGTCCTGGAAGAGGAGCTGCACCAGTTCGCGGCCGAAGGCGATGTGCCGGGACTCGTCCTGGTGGTGGATGCGGTTGATCGCGCGGATCGTCTCGTGCAGCCGCTCGTCCACCGCCATCGCGGAGTTGTAGTGGTCGACCAGCTCCTCGAAGATCATGATCCGGGCGAAGACCAGCAGGCTCTCCAGCTTGGCCGAGGGGGCCGCGCCGCTGGTGGCGCCGGCCGGCTGGCGGTAGATCCTGCCGCCGTACCGCAGGCAGAACTCGGCGAAGAACCACATGTGCTCATTCTCCTCACCGATGAAATGGTGGAAGAACTCCGACGGTGTCTCGAACCCCGCGGTGTGAATCCGGTTGACCACTTCGATGAGCAGCTCACGGATGCCGTGCACATTCAGGCTGTAGAAATTGATGCTCTCGTAGCGCGACAGCGTGTGCAACTGCTGCGGTGTGAGCGTCTCGGCCAGCTCGGAGCCGAAGGTGGTGGTGAGTTCGGGGCTCATCCACCACATGTCGTCGGGAAGCCGGTCGGGCCAATCGAAGAGACGGTACGGGTTGTAATAGTCATCGATCGACTTGGCGCTGAGACGGCCCAGTATTCCCTGGAACCGCTCGCTGCGGTCAATTACTTCACTGACCATGGAGCGATGCCCTCCATTCACCTCGCGGTTGCGTCGATTCCGAAGGTAGAGCGGTGACGAGGATTTCCTCAACGCCCGGAAGCGGCCTGGCCTGGACCGGTCAGCGCATCCCGGGGACCCCTCCGCGCGGTTTCCCCTCCGTCGGCGTACCCGACCCGCCGCCACCTCGCGCCCGATGTCACCGAGCGTGAGTCCCGGGCCGCCGGGCCGCCCCGGGCAGGTGGCAAACCAGAAAGCACACACCCGGGGGCGACCCCGTTCGGCTAGGATTATTGGGAATTCGCTCATTCCACAAAAGGGGTGATTTGTGCCGTCAGGGACATCGGGCTGATCAGGCCGAAGCCCAGTTGGATGAATATGCAACCTTGTTGCGAAGTGAACCTCACCGTGCCGTGATCGGAGAGTCCCCCGTGTCGAGGAACCTTTCAGTGGAGAAGCCCGTCCCGCAGGACAGCGCGGAGACCGATGCGGCGTCCATGGGAATGCAGATCCAGTCACTCAGGAAAAGGGCCCACATGAGCCAGCGTGAGCTGGCCGCAAAGGCCGGCATGAGTACGAGGGCACTGCGCGACATAGAGCGGGGACGGGTCCAGCGCCCTCAGCTCCGTACGATCCAGCATTTGGCGGCGGCGCTGGAATTGGCGGAGTCGGAGGTGAGTGAACTCCACGCGGCCGCGCGCGAGAAGCCCGCCAGGAAGACCGGCAAGCCCCAGTTCCTCATCCTCGGGACGCTCGTGGTCCAGCGCGGCGAGACGGTCGTGCCGGTCGGCAGGCCGATGCTCCGGCGCCTGATCGGACTGCTGGTGCTCAAACACCCGGAGCCCGCGACGCACCAGGAGATCGTCGAGACCCTCTGGCCGTCGGGGCCGCCGCATTCCTACCAGAGCCTGATCCACACCTATGTCAGCCAGGTGCGCCAGCTCCTCGAACCCGAGCGGCCCACCGGCCAGACGCCCCCGAGCGTGGAGCGCATACCCAACGGCTATGTGCTGCGCGCCGACGGCAACCAGACCGATATGAGGCGCTTCGACGAACTGGTGGCGAGGGCCCGGCGCACCCAGCACGCGGACCACAGGGAGATCGCGTACGAATCGCTCACCCAGGCGCTCCAGTGCTGGCGCGGGCCCGTCCTGAGCGATGTCGACCCCGTGCTGCGCCAGCACCCCGCGGCCGTCGCGGCCACCGAACGGCGCCTGGAGGTGGCCCTGCTCCACGCCGATCTGGCCCTCGCCCTCGGACGCCCGGAACAGTCCGTCAAGGTCCTCTGGGAGATGGCCAACAGCGAGCCGCTGCACGAGGGCGTGCACGCCCGGCTCATGCTCACCCTGGCCGGCTGCGGTGAGCAGGCGGCGGCCCTGAACGTCTTCAAGAGCCTGCGGGAGAGGCTCGACGAGGAACTGGGCATCACCCCGGGCGAGGAGATCCGCGAGGCGCACATGAGGGTGCTGCGCCAGCAGATCCCCCGCCCCGAGCGGGCCGGGTTCCCGTCGGAGGGCCCCCGCACCACCGCCAAGCCGGCCCAACTGCCCGCCGGTACCTCCTCGTACGTCGGACGGGGCCGGCAGATCCAGACGCTGAACTCGCTGCTGGACACCGACGGGAGTGGACAGACCCCGATCGTGACGGTGGTCGGGCCGCCCGGGGTCGGCAAGACCGCCCTCGTGCTGCACTGGGCGCACGCGCGGCGCGAGCACTTCGACGACGGGCAGCTCTTCGTCAATCTGCGCGGCCATTCCCCGCTTCCCGCGCTGAGCCCCGTCGATGTCCTGGCCCGGTTCCTGCGCGCGCTCGGCGCCCCGCCCGACCAGGTGCCGTCCAGCGAGGAGGAGGCGGCGGCCATGTACCGGACGCTCCTCGCCGACAAGCGCATGCTGATCGTCCTGGACAACGCCAACAGCGTCGACCAGGTCAGGCCGCTCCTCCCGGGCAACGGCGAGTGCTGTGTGGTCATCACCAGCCGCAGCAGGCTGGCCGGGCTGGTCGCCAGCGACGGGGCCCGCCATCTCGGCCTGGAGGTGCTCAATCTGAACGAGGCCCACACCCTGCTCGGCGGCATCCTCGGCGAGCGGCGGGCCGCCGCCGAGCCGGACGCCCTCATGGACCTGGCCCGGCTGTGCGGGTGGCTTCCGCTGGCCATCCGTATCGCCGCGGCCAATCTGATCGCGAACAGCACCATGAGCGTGGCGCAGTACTGCGCGGAACTGGCCGGGGACAACCTGATCAGCGGGCTGCGGGTGGAGGGCGACGAACGCTCCACGATCCGGGCCGCGTTCGACCTGTCGTATCTCGCGCTGCCGGAACCGGCGCAGCGCACCTTCCGGCTGCTGAGCCTCACCCCCGGCTCGGACATCACCTCGCACGGGGCCGCCGCCCTGATCGGCACGGCCCCCGGCGACGCCGGCCGGCTGCTGCGCTTCCTGGCCGACGCGCATCTGGTGCAGGAGGTCGCTCCCGGCCGGTTCGGCATGCACGATCTGCTGCGCTCCTACGCGCGTGAACTGGCCCGCGACGAGGAGGAGGCACGGGACGCCGGACGGCGGCTGCTCGACTGGTACGTGAGCAACGCCGAGGCGGCGGCGCGCCTGCTGTACCCGGAGGAGCGCTCCCCGGTGCCGCCCGCGGACCGGGGGCGGCCCGCCGACGCCCTGGTGTCGGACGCCGCCCAGGCCTCGCGCTGGTTCGAGAACGAGTGCGACAACCTGGTCAGCACGGTGCTGCACGCGGCGAAGTCCGGTGACCACCGGGTCGCCTGGCGGCTCGCCGAGGCCATGCACGGATATCTCTCACTGGGGCTGTACACGGCCGACTGGCTCACCGTCGCCACGGCCGGACTCTCGGCCGCGACCGCGGACAACGACCTGCGGGCCCGGTCCGCCGCCCAGCTGAGGCTGGCCGACTGGCACTGGGTCCAGGGGTCCAACGCCCAGGCGCAGGACCTGTTCACGGCCGCGCTGGAGAGCGCGACGGAGGCGAACTGGCTCAACGGCCAGGCGATGGCCCTGCGCCGGATCGGCGCGGCCCACCAGGAGAACGGCGCCATGCGGGAGGCCTCCGACTATCTCTCGCGCGCCCGTGACCTCACCCGGCAGGCCGAGGGCGTCGGCGCGGCCGACGACCTGATGAACCTGGGCCTGATCTGCTGGAAGCTGGGCCGGCTGGAGGAGGCCGTCGCCCACTATTCGCAGGCGGCCCGGCTCTTCAGGGACATGGGATCGCCCAGCGGGGTCGCCGTCTCGCGCACCAATCTCGGCATCGTCTACCGCGCGATGGGGCGGCCCTCCGAGGCGGTCGGAGTGCTGAGTGAGACCCTGGACATCCACGTCAGGAGCGGCAACAAGGCGAGCGAGACGGTGGCCCTGAGCTGTCTGTCGGCCGCCCATTCCGATCTGGGGGACCATGTCTCGGGGCAGCGGCTCGCACGCGCCGCGCTCGACGCCGCACAGGCCCTGCGCAACAGGAGGCTGGAGGCGAACGCGTTCTTCTCGATGGGGGCGGCCCAGGAACGGGCGCTCGAACTGGAGAGCGCCGCGAACAGCTACCGGCAGGCGCTGCATCTCGCGGAGGTGATGAACGACCGCTATCCCGAGGTGTACGCGCTCATCGGGGTCGCCAGGACGCAGCTCCGCACGGACCAGCCCGAACAGGCCCTGGCCACGGCCGGCAAGGCCCTCACCATCGCCCGCGAGGCGGAGTTCCGTGTCCTGGAGGCATCGGCGCTGAACGTCCTGGCGTTCGTGCGGCTGTGTCTCGGTGAGATACGGCCCGCCATGAGCGACGCGCAGCACGCGCTCGTGCTCCACCGGCAGACCGGGCACCGGCCGGGTGAGGCCCGCAGTCATATGGCGCTCGGCTGCGCCTTCCAGGCGACCGGCGCCCCGTCGCGGGCCTTCGGGCACTGGCGCAAGGCCCTGCTGCTCTTCCGTGACATGAGCATGCCCGGTTTCTACGATGTCCGGCCCCGCGCCGGACGTACCGCCGGGGACCGGCGCACGGGCCGGGGCGCCCGTACGGGGAACGACGGAACCTTCGCCTTTACGCGCGGGTGACGCGCACGTGACCCATGAGGCGGCGGAACGCGCGAACCGCCGCTGCCGGGGGAGACGTTGCGGTTTCTGCCGCCCGTTTCACGAAAAACCCGGCCGTTCCGCGTTGTCGCAGGTCAGAAGGGACGACTGGGCGGAGGAACCCGGCCGGGACGCGGCATCCGCCCCTATGGTCGGACTGTAGCGGGGCGGCTACTCCCTCTCCCTATGCTGCTGGGCACAGGTACAGACCATCCGCACCGCGCGGCCGCCCCGCCGTACCCGGGCCGGCCGCGCACCTCCCAGGGGAGAACCGTGGAGACCACGTGTGCCACACGGCCGGGGGACACCTTCAACGAGGACTTCGTCACGGCGGGCGGGCACTTCGCCGTCGTCCTCGACGGCGCGACACCCGAGCCGGGCGAGGACAACGGCTGCGTCCACAGCGTGCGCTGGCTGGTCCAGCGGCTCGGCAGCCGGCTCACCGCGGGCCTGATCGAGCACGAGGACGCGCCCCTGCCCGAACTGCTGCGCACGGCGATCGCCGCGGCCATGGAGGCGCACGGCGGGCAGTGCGACCTCGGCAACCCGCGGAGCCCCTCGGCCACCGTCGCCGTACTGCGCGCCCATGACGGCCGGGTCGATCATCTGGTCCTGGGGGACTCGGCCGTCGTGGTCCAGACAGGGGACCAGACCGTCGAGGCCGTGGTGGACGAGCGCATCCACGGCTTCCCCGAGCGCTCCTGGGCCGAGCTGCGCCATCTGCGCAACAGGGCGGGCGGCTTCTGGGTCGCGGGCAATTCGCCCGAGGCGGCGGCGCACGCGCTCACCGGGTCCCGGCCGGCGAAGGAGATCAGACGGGCCTGCGCGCTGACCGACGGCGCGTACCGGCTGGTCGAGCGGTACGACTGGAGCTGGTACGAACTGCTCGACGGGCTGGAGAGGGACGGGCCCGAGGCCGTGCTGACCCTGACACGGGCGGCCGAGTCCGCCACCCCCGCCGGGACGTTTCCCGGCAAGCACCACGACGACGCCACCGTCGCGCTGTGTCTGATCGGCGGCGAGGACGGGCCGCACCCCGCTTCGGCCGCCGGACCCGGCTGAGCCGTCCGGCGCTCCCTTCCCCGGCCCCCGCCCCCCTACCCCGATCGCGCCGTCCGCCCCACCCCACCCCGCCCCGCCCTACCCCGCCCGGTTCCGGCTCCGCGCGCGTCCGACGGGCGGCGGAGCGCTGCCCGAAGACGCACAAGGCCCTCACCCAACCCCCCATCAGACCCACGAGGTGACCACTTGCCACAGCTCACCGTGTCATTCACCGGACAGACCAGCCGCTCAGGCCCGCTGTCCTTCGGCCACGCCAACATCGTGCGTTCCATCAGCGTCGACGAGGATCCCTCCCGGCTCAATCTGGCCATGGTCTTCGACGCCCCGGCCGAGGGCGGACTCGACCGGATCACCGACCAGTTGCGCGTCCTGCTGGAGCGCCACGAGTCGCTGCGCACCACCTACCGGCTGAGCACACCCCCCACCCAGCACGTGGCCGGCGAGGGCGCGCTGGCCGTCACCCTGGTCGACCCGGCGGACCCGGCGGACGATCCGCTGGAGAGCGCCGCGGCGACGGCCCGCCGGCTGCGCTCGCAGATCTTCGACCTGGAGTCCGAACTCCCGCTCAGGGTGGCCGTCGTGACCGCCGGCGGCATCCCGCGCCATCTGGTCTGGGTGGTCTCGCACGCCGCGATGGACGTGGCCGCCTGCGAGACACTGCACACCGAATGGGCCGCCCTGTCGGCGGGACGGCCGCTGCCGCCGGCCACCGAGCTGCAACCGGTCGATGTGGTGGAGCTGGAGCGGACCCCCTCCATCAGACGGATCGGCGAGGGATCCGTACGCTACTGGGAGTCCCAGCTCCGCCGTGTGCCCCAGGCGATGTTCACCCCGCCGCACGCGGCCCCCGCCAAGACCGAGTGGCTGCACGCCGGTCTGAACGTACGGTCGAGCACGGTGCCCGCCGATCTCCAGGCGATCGCCGACCGGACCGGCGCCAGCACCTCCGCCGTCGCGCTCGCCGCGCTGGCCGTGCTGGTCGGTCACCGCACCGGCCACCGCACGGTCGTCACCACCTCGCTCTCCGGCAACCGGATCATCCGCAAGCTCCGCGGCTTCTTCGGATCCCTGGCACAGGACGCCCTGCTGCCGGTGGACCTCACCGACGCGGCCGGCTTCGACGACGCCGTACGGCAGGTCCGCTCGGCCGCGCTCTCCGCCTACCGTCACAGCTGGTTCGACCCCACGGCCGTCTGGCAGGTCATCAACGGGGTCAGCGGCGAACGCGGTATCTCCTTCGCCCGCGACCTCGTCTTCAACGACATGAGCGCGCTGGCCACCGCGGCCGACTCACCCGACCACTCCGCGCTGAGCAGACTGCCCAGCGTCTGGATACCCGGCCATCAGCGCGCCGCCGTGGAGGACCCGGAGCTGGGCGGCAGCGTCGACTGGCTGCCCGCCGAGGACATCCCCTGCCGCTTCTTCGTCTGTCTGTACCGGCTGGAGGGCGAGTTCGAGCTGACCCTCTGGGTCGACCCGCAGACCCTGGACAAGGGCGAGGCCGAGGAGTTCGGCCGGGCCCTGCTGCGGCTGCTGCGGACCGCGGCCGGACGGGACGTGCCGCTCGCCGAGGTGGGCGAACTGACCACCCTCGCGCCGGTGGACCGCGGCGAGGGCTGGTTCAGGAGCGACAACTCATGGATCGAACTCGACGCCGTACGGGACCTGATGGCCGATGTCCTGGGCGAGGTCCCGCATCTGGTGACGGCCGTGCCCGACGAGGAACTCGGCCACCGGCTGGTCTGTCATCTCACCGCCCCGGCCGGCCCCACGGCCGTGCACGAGCGCACGCTGGTGGCCCTCGCGGGCCGGGTCACCGCCATCGCCCCGCACCGCTATCTGGTCCACGAGGGCGCCCCGGCCGACGCCGACACGGCCGACCCGGACGCCTGGGCCGCCCTGCCCGTCATCCATGACCTGACCGGCCGCACCCAGGGACGTGACAGCGCGTGAGCTCCGAAGTCGACACCCGTACGGACGACGGCTCCCCCGCCGGGGAACCCGCACCGACCGATCAGCTCTGGTCCGCCAACTTCCGTCTCTACTTCGGCGCCCGCACCGGCTCACTGCTCGGTGACGCGATGCTTCCCGTCGCCCTGTCCGTCGGAGTCCTCGACGCGGGGTACGGCACCTCGGGCGTCGGGTACGCGCTGGGCGCCTGGATGGCCGCGCTCGCGCTGTGCATGCTCTTCGGCGGTGTGCTCGCCGACCGGTTCACACCCCGCCGGATGATGGTCATGGCCGACCTGGTCCGGCTGGTCATCCAGGGCGCCATGGCCGTCATGTTCGCCCTGGGGGTCCCCCCGCTCTGGGGCATCGTCGCCCTCCAGTTCCTCAGCGGACTCGCGACCGCCCTGTTCCAGCCCGGGGTGGCCAGCCTCGTCCCGCGCGTCGCCAAGGACGTCCAGCGCGCCAACGGCGTCCTGCGGATGGCCGAGTCGGTGGCCGGAGTGCTGGGCCCGGCGCTGGCCGGTGTCCTGGTGAGCGTCTCCGGGCCGAGCACCGTCTTCGCCATCTACGCGGCGACCTACGCCCTCAGCGCCGCGTGTCTCTTCGCGCTGCGGCTGGCCACCTCGGTGAAGGCACCCGCCGAGGAGTCGTTCCGGCGCCAGCTCGTCGAGGGATGGCAGGAGTTCCGCTCCCGCACCTGGCTGTGGGCAGTGATCTCCATCTTCCTGGTGTACGGGTGCTTCGTGGCGGGCGTCTCGCTCCCGGTGGCGGCCGACCTGGTCGTCGCCGACCTGGGCTCCACCGCGCTGGGCATCGGGATGGCGGCCTTCGGCGCCGGCGGGGTGCTGGGCGGTGTCGTGGCCATCAGGGCCAGACGCGGACGTCCGCTGGCGGTCGGCTCGGCCGGCTGGGCGCTGTTCGCCCTGTATCCGATCGTGCCCGCCCTGAATCCCAACGTCTACCTGCTGAGCCTCGGTTGGGCCCTGGCCGGCGGCGGTCTCGCCTTCTGGTCCGTCATCTGGGCGACCACGGTCCAGACCCAGATACCGGCCGCCCTCCTCAACCGGGTGTACGCCTACGACGTGACCGGATCGCTGCTCTCGATGGCCCTGGGCCGTTCGATCGCCGGTCCGCTGGCGTCGGTGACCGGGCAGCGGCCGCTGATGATCGTCGCCACCCTGCTCGGTCTGCTGTGCAGCGGGCTGCTGCTCGCCGTGCCCGCCATCAGGCGGCTGCGCGCCGTACCCGCCGACGGGGAACTCGCCGGGGCCGAACAGAGGAGTTGACCATGGACATCGGCACGAGGACCAGAACGCACGAGTACACGGACGCGGGCCGGGTCGACGAGTTCGTGGTCCAGGTCTACGAGTACACGCTCGGCTGCGACAGCGTCACCCCGGAGGGGCTCACCCGTGAGCTCGATGTCCCGCCGCACCGGATCGAGGAGGCGTTCGACGTTCTGCGCGGCCTCAGGCTGATCAAGGAGGTGCCGGGCGGCCGGGGGGAGCTGATCGCGGTCAACCCCGAGGCGGCCCAGATGGAACTGCTCGTACCGCTGGAGCGGGCGATCCATGACAACCGGCGCCAACTGGTCGGGGTCAAGAGCCAGTTGCTCTCCTTCATGGAGGCGTTCAGCAACACCCAGCGGGCGCGGCCACGCCGCGAGACCGTGGTGGTCACCGACGACCGGCACGAGATCGAACTCCGGCTGATGGAGGCCGCGCAGAGCTGTGAGTCCGAGGTGCTCGTGATGCAGCCCTGCGTCGCCCAGGAGCCTCCCGAGCTGACGTACTCCCGCCCGCTCGTCCTGGAGGCGCGCCAGCGCGGCGCCGACGCCCGGGTGCTCTATCCGCACACCGCCCGCGGTGACGCGGGCACCCGCTCCTATGTACGGGACCTCACGGACCTGGGCGGGAAGGTGCGCACCTCCCGGGAGATCCACGGCCGTTTCCTCATCTTCGACCGCCGGGTCGCCTTCGTCCCCGCCGACGCGACGGGGGAGGGGAACGGTGTCGCGATCGTGTACGACCCGTCCGTGGCGGCCTTCCTGGGGTCCATCCACGATCTGGTCTGGCAGTCCGCGTTCGGGCTGGAGTCCGGCGCGGTCGGCTACGGCGGGATCCTGGACGACCTGAAGACAACGATCCTGGAGCTGCTCGCGGCCGGTATCAAGGACGAGGTGATCGCCCGCCGCGTCGGGATGTCGGACCGTTCCTTCCGCCGGCATGTCGCGGCCATCATGCAGGACCTCGCGGCCGACAGCCGGTTCCAGGCCGGGGTCACGGCCGCCAGGACCGGGCTGATCGGGTCCGTGCGGACGGACCTGGCCGACGCGGCCTCCGGCGCGAAGGGCCCGGCATGAGCCGGTACCCGCATCTGGCGTACACCCCGCATGTCGTCACGGTGCAGGAGGAGATGGGCAGCGGCGCCGCGGGACGGCGCCGGCTGCTCGGCTCCGCCGGCCACGCCGAGGTCCCCGATCCGCTCACCGCCGCCGAAGCCGCGTTCGTCCAGGGCCTCGACGGTTTCCTGATGGCGACCGTCGGGGACACCGGCTGGCCGTACATCCAGTTCCGCGGCGGCCCGCCCGGCTTCGTCCAGGTCCTCGACGAGCACACCCTCGGCTACGCGGATGTCCGGGGCAACCGGCAGTACATCACCATGGGCAATCTGCGCGGCGACGACCGGGTGGCGCTCTTCTTCATCGACTACGCCCGCCAGACACGGCTGAAGATGTTCGGACGGGCCGCGGTGACTCCCGCCGCCGACGCGCCAGGACTGCTCGAACGGCTCTCCCCGTCCCGTACCGACGGCCAGGTCGAGCAGCTCGTCACCCTCACCGTGGAGGCGTTCGACTGGAACTGCCCCAAGCACATCACGCCCCGGTTCAGCGAGCGGGAGCTGGCCGAGGCGCTCGCTCCCACCCGCCACCGGATCGCCCAGCTCGAAGGGGAGGTCGCGTCGCTGCGCGCCGAACTCGACGCGCTGCGCGGGCCGTGACCCGCGCGCACGGAGCACGGACACGGCCCACCGCGCCCCGCGGTGGGCCGTGTCCGGCGTCCGGCCGGGCCCCTTCGATCCCCCCGGGGCCCGGCCCGCGGCGGCCGGGGTCCGGCGTCAGCCGGCCCGGCGGTGGGAGAGCAGCCAGGGGTAGAACTCGGGGTCGTCGTAGGTCCGGGTCCACGAGTCGTGGCCGACACCGGGATAGCGGGTGAACCGCACCGGACTGCCCCGCTCCTTCAGGGCCTCGACGACCTGCTCGGTGTGCTTGACCGGGATGTTGAAGTCGTCCTCACCGTGGAAGGTCCACACCGGGAGCAGACCGATCCGCTCGGCCGCCTCGGGCATCCAGGAACCGCAGATGGGCGCGATGGCCGCGAACCGGTCCGGATACCGCGCCGCGATCGCCCAGGTGCCCGCCCCGCCCATGCTGAGCCCCGTGACATAGATCCGGTCCTGGTCGATCCGGTGCGTCGCCGCTATTTCGTCGACCAGCGCCAGCAGGCCCGTCAATTCGGTCGACCAGGTGCTGTACGACGGACATTGCGGAGCCACCATGACGAACGGCAGATCGGCGCCTTCCGCGATCTGTTTGGCGGGGCCGTGCGCGGTGAGCATTTCCGGGTTTTCACCGCGCTCCGACGCACCGTGCAGAAACAGCACGAGTGGCCATTTACCCGTGCTCTCGTCCTGATAGGCGCTCGGCAGGTGAAGGAGGTACGGAAGTGTATTTCCGGCGTCGTCGACCTTGAAAGTGTCCTGGTGAAGAGCGGTGGACATCCAGCACCTGCCTCGCATAGCGGGGATGAATTTCAGATCGTTGCCAGGATCTCGTCGGGATCGGCTCGTGTCAATTGTCGTGCCGGTGGACCGCGGCGGCACAGGGAAGAACTTCCGCGGAAGCCATGACGAAAACTGCCGGGCTTCTTCCGCCCGGCCGGATGCCCCTTTCCATCCGCGCAGCTCAGCGTATGTCTCATGCGGTGCGACGGTGGAACGGAACCCCCCGCTTCCGCTCTGGCCGATTAATGGAAAGGTGGGAGCCGAGATCGCTAGCGTTATCGGTACGACAGACGGCCGTCAAAGGCCAATAGTCCTCCGCGGGGTAAGCATTCGACTGCTACGGAAGCGGTGATGGCCCATGCCGGGAAACAATGGTGCGACAGCCGACGGCGGTCCTCCGGTAAAGCTCAGCGGTGCGGTCATGAGCCATCCGCGGCGGCGTGATTCGGCGGCCGCACTCGTCGCGAAGGCGCCGGAAGGGCTCTTACGGCTTGTTCTCGACCCCGAGCCCGACGGGCCGCCGACCGCGTTACGCAGTGCGATGCTCGCCTGGTCCGCGGTGGCCGATGACGCCACCCACCATCTGGTGCTCCAGGACGACGCGATTCCCTCCGAAGGCTTTTTCGAACGGGTCGCCGAAGTGGTCGCGGAAGCACCCCATGCGGCGATCTCCTTTTTCACCTCCTGGAATTCACGCAACGGCGCCGCCGTACGGCTGGGCGCGCTGCGCGGCGCGCGGTGGGTCGGCGCCACGGGGGAGTACACCCCCACCGTGGCCCTGGTCCTGCCCGCGGAGCCGGCCCGCGGCTTCGCCGACTACGCGCGCCGCAACGCCGGCGGCCGGCCGGACGATGTCGTCATGCGCCGCTATCTCGACGCGCTGGGCGTGCCCACGTATCTGACCGTGCCGAATCTGGTCGAGCACGACGACTTCCCGAGCGTCGCCCGTAACGACGCCCACGGACTGCGGCGCGCCGCCTGCTTCGCGCCGGTGCCGGCCGGCACGGACTGGCGCCTCGGCCCGGGGCTCGCCGCGCTCGACACCGTCCCCTTCTGCAAGCACGGCACGGCGTGGGTCACGGTCCGCGACGGCGGACAGTGGCGGACGGTGGAGGCGGAGCGCTACGGCAGGCGTCTCGGCTTCGATGTCGAGGGCTTCCGCGCGCTGCTCCCGGTGCGTACGGCGGACGCGGCGGACGCGGCGGACACCGCGGACGCGGCGGGCAGGCAGGACCCGTTCGCCGCTCTGCGGCCCGAGGCGGTCGAGGCGGTCTGGATCACCGCCGGCCTCACCGGCTTCCTGTCCCGGCACGGCCGTACGGACCCGTCGTACGGCCGCGCCGGTCCCGGCGGGCCGCCGGCCGACGCGGCGATCAGCACTCTCGGCCCCGGCGGACTGTGCGCGGAGGTCGGCGCCACGACGCTCACCGCGCTCCGGGGAAGGCTCACCGCCCTGGCCCTGCGCGGCTTCGAGTCGGGCGCCGCACTGTACGACCGCGCCCCCGGCGGCCGTGTCCCCGACGGCCGTGCCCCCGACGACCGTGCCCCCGGCGGCCGGGAGGAGGCCGGGAGCGGTGGGACGCGGCGGGCCATGGCCCCGCGCGCCGTGGCCCCGCGCGGCGGCGGCCGGCTGTCGGTCACCGGCACCCCGGGCGATCTGGCCCGTGCCCTGGCACGGGACCTCGCGGACCAGAACTACGAGGTCGCCTCGCTGACGGGAGACCTCGGAGCCGAACCGGAACGGCGCGAGGAACTGCGCGGCACCGGCGCGGTCATCCATATCGGCAAGGCGATCGCCTCCCACCCCGTGCTCTCCCTCGCCGCCGAACTGGGCATCGGCCAGGTGATCTGTATCGACATCGACGCCGACACGGGCGACGACGACGCGACCGACACCGACACCTTCGCCGACACCTTCGCCGACACCTTCGCCTCCACCGGCGCCGAGGTCATGGCCGGGAGTCCCGGCGCTGCGGAACCACCCCCGGTCATGACGGTCCTGCGGATCGGCGTCCCCTACGGCCCGGGAATCCTCGAAGGCAACTCCCTCATGACGGAGTTCGTCCGCAACGCGCTGCTGCGCCGGCCCATCACTCTCGGATCCCCGCTGCCGGAGCCGGTCAGATATCTCTACACGGGCGACCTCTACCGAGCGGTCGAGCGGGCGCTGTCGCTCGGGCGGCCGGGTGTGTACACCGTCCACGACGAGCGCTGGGTGAGTGCCCTGGATCTCGCGGAGGCGGTCTGCGCGGCGGTACGGTCCGTCCCCGTCGAGACGGCGGGGACGGCCGAGAGGCCGGGGCCGGGCAGCCGCACGGGACGCCCGCACGGGACGGCGGACCGGGCCGGGAAGGACCGTCTCGGCCGTCCGCGTGTGCCCCTGACGGAGGGTCTGCGGTCCTTCGCCCAGTGGCTGGCCTACGAGGCCGACCCCGAAGCGGAGACCGCGGCCCGCACCGAAGCGGAGACCGCGGCCCGCACCGAAGCCGAGACCGGGCCCGGGACCCCCGGCGAACCGACGGCGCCACGGCCCGGCGGCCACCGCTGAGCCCCCATCACCCCCACATCCCCGGAAGGCGAGAACCGGACCATGGACTCGACAAGACCGACGCGACCGATGCGACCGATGCGACCGACGCCCGAGCTGAACCGCCGCGACCTGATGAGGCGCGCCGCCGCCGTCGGACTGGCCGTCACCCCCGCCGCGGCGTTCCTCAGTTCCTGCGCCACCCCCGCCGAGAAGCGGCAGAAGGTCTCCAGGAGCGCGCCCAGCGGGAAGAACCCGTTCGGGGTCAACGGCTCGGCCCCGCTGGAGGTGGTCGTGTTCGACGGCGGCCTCGGTGTCCGGTACGTCGAGGACGCCGCGGCGCAGTACCGCAGGACCTTCCCGAAGGCCAAGGTGAAGAACACCGCCACCCAGGACATCCAGGCGCTGATGCAGCCCCGCTTCATGGGCGGGAACCCGCCGGACCTGCTGGACAACACGGGCGCCAAGTCCCTTCCCACCGCCACCCTGGCGGGCAAGGGGCAGCTCACGGATCTGCGCACCCTGCTCGACGCGCCGTCCTACGACGACCCGTCGAAGACCGTGGGCGAGACCCTGATCCACGGAGTCGCCGAGAAGGGGCGGTACGGGGGCGACGAGGTCTGGGCCCTCAACTACGCGTACACCGCGTTCGGCGTGTGGTACTCGAAGTCGACCCTGGAGAAGCACGGCTGGGAGTATCCGCAGACCTGGGACGCCATGCTGGCGCTGTGCGCCGAGGCGAAGAAGAAGGGCATCGCGGGCTGGACGTACGCCGGGAAGTACCCGTACTACCTCCAGTGGACGCTCTACCCGCTCATCGCCAAGATCGGGGGCGCGGACGTCCTCAGGTCGATCGACAACCTGGAACCCAACGCGTGGAAGCACGACGCGGTGAAGCAGGCGTTCGAGGCGTACTACGAACTGGTCGCCAAGGGCTACATACTCCGGGGCACCGCCGCGCTCGACCACATCCAGTCCCAGACCGCCTGGACCGGGGGCAAGGCGCTGTTCGTCCCGAACGGCCCCTGGGTGGAGAACGAGGCCAAGGCGACCACACCGCCGGGCTTCAGGATGACCGTCGCCCCGACCTCCGGACTGGACAGCTCCGACCGGCTTCCCTTCGGAACCATCTGGGCCCAGGCCGGCGAGGCGTACACGGTCCCCAAGGACGCGAGGAACCCCGAGGGCGGCATGGAGATGCTGCGCATCATGCTCAGCAGGAAGTCCGCGCGGAACTTCGCCCGCCTCGTCTCGTCCCTGACCACCGTGCGCGGCGCCCTCGATGGGATGGACCTGCCGCCGGGACTCGCCTCGGCCGCGGCGATGGTCGACGCGGCGGGCACCGCCATCGTGTCCCCCCGCACCGACTGGTACCAGGACCTCAACCGGGAGACGATCGCCGGCCTCATCGGAGAGATGATGGCGGGCCGTCTCCGCCCCGCCGAGACCATCCAGAAGATCCAGAAGGCCTCGGACGCCACGGCGGCCGACGACTCCATCACGCATTACAAGCACCCCTGACCGGGGGATCACCGCGCCGGGCCGACAGAGCGGGGGGCCGCCGGCACGGCGCGGTCGCGGCGGCCCCACCGGGATGTCCCGGTGGGGCCGCCGTTCGGTGACGCGGCACTCCGGTGGGGCCGCCGTCCGGTGACGCGGCACTCCGCCACTCCACGAGGAGCCCGCCGGGGGCGCACTCACCGGAACGTGTGATTCCGCTTCTTCTGGTTTGCCGTCGGCGTGCCTCGGGGAGCGTTCTCCCGCCGCGGGGTACCGCGAGCGCAACGACGTCCCGGTTGTCGCATATGCTGCCCGCCGGAACGGAGCCGGGTGACCGGCTCCGCCGGGTGAGGGGGTGGAGTGTGGTCGAGTTGCCCGTCAGCACTTCGTCGCGTCCCGCGCGTCCCGCGCGGGGAGGCCGCGACGACGGTGCCGTGCCCCCGGCCCTGCCGCCGCTGAAGGAGACGGAGGAGGCCAGGGCGGCCGCCCGTGACGCCCTGTGGTCCGTCGACGGCGTGATCCTGCTCGTCGAGGACGACGCGGGGGACGCGCTGCTCGTCGAGGAGATGCTCGCCGACAGCGATCTGGACTTCTCGCTCACCTGGTGCCAGTCACTGGCCGAGGGCCAGCGTTTTCTCGCCGGCCGCACCACCCCGGTCTGTGTGCTGCTCGATCTCCATCTGCCGGATGTCCACGGCATCGACGCCGTCACCCGGATCCTCGCCACGGCGCCGGACGCCGCCATCGTCGTCCTCACCGGCATGGCCGAGGGGGAGGCCGGACTGACGGCCGTGGCGACCGGTGCGCAGGACTATCTGGTCAAGGGACGGATCGACCCGGAGGCACTGGGCAGAGCGGTCCGCTACGCCCTCCAGCGCAAGCAGGTCGAGCAGGCGTCGGCCGCGCTCCGCGCGAACGAGCTGATGGCCAAGGAGAACGCCCGGCTCGAACGCGGTCTGCTGCCGGTGCCGCTGCTGCGCGGCGACGACTTCGAGGCGACCGCGCGGTACGAACCGGGCCGCGCCCACGGCCTGCTGAGCGGCGACTTCTACGATGTCGTCCAGACCGCCGACGGCACGGTCCACGCCGTCATAGGCGATGTCTCCGGCCACGGGGCCGCGGAAGCCGCCCTCGGTGTCTGTCTGCGGGTCGCCTGGCGCGCGGCCGTGCTGTGCGGGACGGAGCCGCTGGACCTGGTCCCCCTCCTGGAGGAGATCCTCGTCGCCGAACGCTCCGACCAGCATGTCTTCGCCACGGTCAGCTCCCTGGTCTTCCCGCCCGGCGGCCGTGAGGTACGGGTCGTCCGCGCGGGCCACCCGGGACTGCTCGTACGGGACCGCGCCGAGGTCCGCTGGGAGGAGCCGACGGTCGGCATGGCCCTGGGGCTGCTGCCGGGGACGGGCCGGTGGACCGAGACCGCGGTGCCGCTGCCGCCGGGAGGGCATGTGGTGCTCTTCACCGACGGCCTCTTCGAGGGGCGTACGGGCCCCTCGACCCGGCTCGGTGAGGACGGGCTGCTCGGACTGGCCGGGGAGCACGGCGCGCTCCCGGCGGACGCCTTCGTCGACGCGCTGGTCGACGGGGCGGCGGAGGGGGCGGCTCCGTACGGCGGACTCGCCGACGATGTCGCGGTGCTGCATCTCGGCTGGGCGGGTACGAGAAGCGGCACGGAGACCCCGGCACGACAACGCACGGAGAAGTGGTGAGCGAGACATGGTGAGCGCGGCCCCCCGCACCCCCACGGCCTGGCGTGCCGCGGTGGGCCGGCTCTCGGTCCAGGGCTGGGTGCAGCTCATCCTCGTGGCCCTGGTGCTGGTGGTGTGCGGCTGCACCCTCGTCGCCGGGGTGCTGCTGTCGCGGGCCAACGACCGCACCAATGAGCTGGTCGACCACATCCAGCCCGCCCGCTCCACGGTGTTCCAGCTCCAGAAGTCCCTGCTCGACCAGGAGACCGGGGTGCGCGGCTTCGTGCTGACCGCCGACGCCTCGTTCCTCGCGCCGTACGAGCAGGGCCGCGAGGACGAGGTCAGGCACAGCGCACGCGTCCGCGCCATCGTGGCGCCCGACCCCCGGTTCACCGCGGACCTCGACCGCATCACGCGCGCCGCCGAGACCTGGCGGCGCGAGGAGGCGGAGCCGCTGATCGCCTCCGTGCGCGCGGGGGGCCCCGAGGCGGCCTCCGGGGCGCGGATGACGGAGAGCAAGGCGGGCTTCGACGAGCTGCGCACGCTCTTCGCCGTGCAGCAGAACCATCTCGACACGGCCAGGGACCGGGCGCGGGCGGAGCTGAACGACGCGCGGTCGCTCCGCGACGCCGTGCTCGTCGTGATCCTGGTCGTCTTCGTGCTCGCCGTGGTGGGTCTGGCACTCGTGCTGCACCACATGGTGGGCCGGCCGCTGAACGCGCTGCGGGCCGCGTCCGACGGCGTACGCGCCGGGGCGTTCGACCGGCGCATCGAGGTCGGCGGCCCCTCCGACCTCCGGGCCGTGGGCGCGGCGGTCGAGGACATGCGCGGCCGGCTCGCCGACGAGCTCGCCGCGACGCGCTCGCGCGAGGCCCTGCTCGCGGAGCAGACCGAGGAACTGCGCCGCTCGAACTCGGAGCTGGAGCAGTTCGCGTACGTCGCCTCGCACGACCTCCAGGAGCCGCTGCGCAAGGTCGCCTCGTTCTGCCAGCTCCTGGAGAAGCGGTACGGCGACGCGCTGGACGAGCGCGGCAAGCAGTACATCGACTTCGCGGTCGACGGCGCCAAGCGCATGCAGATCCTGATCAACGACCTGCTCACCTTCTCCCGGGTGGGGCGGGTGCACGACGCCTGGCGGACCGTGGCACTGGACACGGTCCTGGACCGGGCGGTGGCCAATCTGGGCCTGGTGATCGAGGAGGCGGGGGTCACGGTCGTACGGGAGGGCCCGCTGCCCGAGGTGACCGGCGATCCGACCACGCTCACCATGCTCTGGCAGAACCTCGTCGGCAACGCGGTCAAGTTCCGCAGGCCCGGCGTTCCCTGCCGGATCACCGTCGGCTGCGCGCGGGAGGGCGACGAGTGGCTGCTGAGCGTCCTGGACAACGGCATCGGCGTCGCGCCCGAGTTCGCCGAGAAGGTCTTCGTCATCTTCCAGCGGCTGCACGGCAGGGACGAGTACGAGGGAACCGGGATCGGTCTCGCGCTGTCGCGGAAGATCGTGGAGTTCCACGGCGGCCGGATCCGGCTGGAGCCGGGCCCGGAGAGCGGTACCCGTATCCTCTTCACTCTGCCCGTCGTCGCCGGGGAAGCGGAGGTCCCCGAAGGAGCCCAGCCCTCCGAAGCCACCCTGCCGTCCCCCGCATCCGAAGCGTCCGAGGCACCCCGCGTACCGGCCCAGCCCGGAGATCCCGCGACGTACGCGGGCGGGCGGACCGGTGAGGGCGGCGTATCGGCCACCACTCCACCGGGAGTCACCTCATGAACACCCCGACCGGTCCGAACGGTCCGTCCGGCGCCCATGCCTCCGTGCAGCCGATCGAGGTCCTTCTCGTGGAGGACGACGCGGGCGACGAGCTGATGACCCGCGAGGCGTTCGAGGACAACAAGATCCGCAACACCCTCCATGTGGTGCGCGACGGCGAGGAGGCCCTCGACTTCCTGTACCGGCGGGGCGCCTACGGGGAGGCGCCCCGGCCGGATCTCGTCCTGCTCGACCTCAATCTGCCGAAGTACGACGGACGCCAGGTGCTCGAACGGATCAAGACCGATCCGGAGCTCGCGCTGATCCCCGTCGTCGTCCTGACCACGTCCTCCGCCGAGGAGGACATTCTGCGCAGCTACAAGCTGCACGCCAACGCGTATGTGACCAAGCCCGTCGATCTGGACCAGTTCATCGCGGCGGTCCGGCAGATCGACGAGTTCTTCGTCAGCGTCGTCCGGCTCCCCGGGCGTACGTGACCCCGGATCCCGGGGGCCACGGGACCCGGGGGCCCGTCGCGCGGGGGCCCGGCGCGCGGGAGGAGAAGGGCGCGGAGCGCTCCGCCTCAGCTCCCGGCGCCGTTCTGTCTGCCGAACCAGTCCAGGCAGAGCACCAGCGCGTCGTCGGTCGACTCGGCGTCCCGGTGGGCCGCCAGCTCGCCGAGCACCGCGCGCGGCACCATCGCCGCGGGCAGCAGATTCGTCGCGCTGATCGCCCGCGCCAGCGCCCGGTCACCGAAGGCCTCGCCCTGGGGCGAGACCGCCGCGTACACCCCGTCGCTGACGAGCAGCAGCCGGTCGCCGGGCAGCACCTGGAACGTCTGCGCCTTGTAGTCCGACTCCTCGAACATGCCGAGGGGCAACTGGGGCTCCAGATCCATGCGCTCCACGGTCCTGCCCCGCCGTCGCCACAGATGCGGCGACCCGGCGTCCACCGCCTCGACGTGTCCCGTGGCCAGCTCGAACCGGAGCAGCAGCGTCGAGACGTGGGACACACCCCGGTGCTGTTCGTACAGTGCCTGGTCGGCCAGCGCGGCCTGGTCCGCGATCCCGATCCCGGCCCGGCGGGCATTGCGCAGGGCGTTGACGGCGAGATTGGTGAGCAGGGCCGCGTGGATGCCCTCGCCCATGCCGTTGGTCACCGCGAGTGTCAGCTCGTCCGCGTCCGCCGCCCAGTCGAAGTTGTCGCCGTAGATGGCGTAGGCCGGTTCGAGCTGCGCGCCGATGGCGTACTCCGGCGCGGTGCAGGCCCTGGCCGGCAGCAGTCCCCACTGCATCTCGGCCGCCAGGGTCAGCCGTGTCGTCCGGCGCGCCCGCTGGTAGAGATCGGTGTCCCGCTCGGCCACCAGGATCGCGTGGCCGAGCAGCTCGGCGACCCCGGTGAGTTCCGCCACGGTGTCCGGGGTGGAGCGGTCCCCGGGCAGCCGGACCGTGAGGATGCCGAGCCGCTCGCCGCGGACGGTGACCGGCAGATGGTGGTCCACCGCGTCCCCGTGCCTGACCTGCTGCTCGCGTGGCTCCTGGCTGCCGAAGGCACGCCCCTCCGGGGAGTTGTGCAGCGACAGGGACCGCGCGTCGGCGGAGCCGACGGCCGAGTCGACCCGCTGGAGCACCGTGAGTCCGTAGTCCACCAGATAGAGCTGTACGGATGCCGCGCCATAAGCCGTGCTGAGAGCGTCACGGAGCGTGTCCACCAAGGCGTGTGGCGCCGCTGAGCGAACCGCTCTTTCCACATCCGCGAGTAGAGTCACTGTCGTTCAGGCCTTCTTCTTCCAGGGGCGGTCCGTCCGGGCTGACAAAGGCCCATGACGGATGAAAGGGTGGATCGATGTCCCGCTTCACCGGTCAGCCGCACCCACGCGAGCAGGTTGCCGAGGCCGCCTGTGCCGCCTCGGAACTGCTGGAGGTGCTGTGGGGACGTGGGCAGGAGACCGCTCCTTCCGGACCGGTCTCGCCGTCCCAGCTACGGGCCCTTCTCGTCATTGAAAAGCGTGAGGGCGTGAATCTGCGCACTCTCGGTGACGTCCTCGGCTCGCGTCCCTCCTCGCTGAGCCGGCTCTGCGACCGGATGGAGGCCATGGGGCTCGTGGTCCGTTCGCCGAGTCCGACCAGCCGCCGCGAGGTGGAGCTGCGGCTGAGCCGCCACGGCCACAAGGTGCTGGACGAGTACCGCGCCCTCCGTACCCGCGAGGTCGGGGTGGTGCTGGAGCGGATGGACCCCTCGGACGTGATGATGCTCGCGCAGGGGCTCGGAGCGTTCCGCGCCGCGGCGAACGAGCGTCTCGGGGCCGTGGAGGGCGCACCCGCCGACTCCGGGCGGAGTCACGTGGCGGACAGCGCGTAGCTTCATTCGGATCCACTTCCTGGCTTGGACACGTTACTCCCCTCGCGGTGCGGTTGTGCGGGAACAACGAGCAGATTGTTGCCCATCGGGGAATGTTGTCAAATGGCAACTATCATTTCTATTGTGTCGTACGACGGCACCTTTCCGCGTCCTCCGCCCGCTCCCGAAGGATCCCCCCATGCACCCTCCCCACAGCGCAGGCCAGGCCCTGGGAATAGCTGCGAGACAGGTCGGGGACGCGATGGTTCTCGTCGTCAGCGGTGATCTCGATCTGGACACCGTCGCGCCGCTCACCGAGGCGATGGCGGAGTCGGGCCGGAGGGTGACGGGACCCGTCGTGGTGGATCTGTCCGGTGTGCGCTTCGCCGACTCCACCGCGGTGAACGTCCTGCTCCAGGCCCGTACGGAGCTGGGCGGGCGGCTGCGGGTGGCCGCCCCCTCCGACTTCGTCCGGCGGCTCTTCGCCATCATCGGACTGGAGCAGGCGCTTCCCGTGTGCGGGACGGTCGACGAGGCCCTGGCGCCGGGCGGGACCCCCGTGCGCCCCTCGGACGCGGCCCCGGAGGGAATTCCGGAGTGAATCCGGGAGCTAATCCCCGGGGAACAGGCTTCGCCCGCGCGCTCTTCGCTCCCGATTGCCGGGGTAAACGACGGGAGGAGACGGCAGCAGGAGAAGCCCAACCGACGGGGTGAGACCTATGCAGCACCCGCTTGTGAGTGACGAACAGCCCTTCGACCACACCGAATGGTCCTGCCATCCCGAACTGGCGGCCGAGGCGCGGGAGGCGGCCTACGGGTTTCTCGCCGCGCTGTACCCGGCGCCTTCCCCGTACACCGCGCAGAACCTGGTGCTGGTGGCCTCGGAGCTGGTCACCAACGCGCTGCGGCACGCGGGCGGGGTCACCTCTTTGCATCTGCGTGCCGACCGGCGGAGCCTCCAGATCGTGGTGAACGATCCGAGCCCCGCCCAGCCGCTGGACCGCACGCCCGACTTCACCGGCCGGACCGGGGGATTCGGCTGGCCGATGGTCCAGCGCCTGGCGCAGAAGGTCACCGTGCGTCCCGGCGCGGGCGGCGGCAAGGCCATCAAGGCCGTTCTCGCGCGCGAGGCGTAGCGCCGGCGCGGATCAGCGCGGATCCGGGGCCGGGGCGGATCAGGGACCGGGAGGGATCGGGGGCCGGGACGGATCAGTGCGGGGCGGATCAGCACTCGATGATGTTCACCGCGAGACCGCCGCGCGCGGTCTCCTTGTACTTCACGGACATGTCCGCGCCCGTCTCCTTCATGGTCTTGATGACCTTGTCCAGGGAGACCTTGTGGCTGCCGTCGCCGCGCAGCGCCATCTTCGCCGCCGTGACCGCCTTGACCGCCGCCATGCCGTTCCGCTCGATGCACGGGATCTGCACCAGACCGCCGACCGGGTCGCAGGTCAGTCCCAGATTGTGTTCCATACCGATCTCGGCCGCGTTCTCGACCTGTTCCGCGCTGCCGCCCAGGACCTCCGCCAGCGCGCCCGCCGCCATCGAACAGGCGGAGCCGACCTCGCCCTGGCAGCCGACCTCGGCGCCGGAGATGGAGGCGTTCTCCTTGAAGAGCATGCCGATGGCGCCGGCCGCCAGCAGGAAGCGGACCACGTTGTCGTCCTTCTCCCGCTCCGTGGCGCCGCCCGCCGCGAAGTTCATGTAGTAGTGCAGGACCGCCGGGATGATGCCCGCGGCGCCGTTGGTGGGGGCGGTGACCACCCGGCCGCCCGCCGCGTTCTCCTCGTTCACGGCCATCGCGTAGAGCGTGATCCACTCCATGGCGTGCGCCTGCGGGTCGCCCTCGGCGCGGAGCTGGCGGGCCGAGTGGGCGGCGCGGCGGCGGACCTTCAGCCCGCCGGGCAGGATGCCCTCCCGGGCCATCCCGCGCGAGACACAGGCCTGCATGACCCGCCAGATCTCCAGCAGCCCGGCCCTGATCTCGTCCTCGCCGCGCCAGGCCTTCTCGTTCTCCATCATCAGCGCGGAGATCGACAGCCCCGTCTCCCCCGACAGCCGCAGCAGCTCGTCACCCGTGCGGAAGGGATACCTCAGCACGGTGTCGTCGAGCTTGATCCGGTCCTCTCCCACCGCGTCCTCGTCCACCACGAACCCGCCGCCCACGGAGTAGTACGTCTTCTCCAGCAGCAGGCCGCCGTCGCCGTCGTACGCGAGGACCGTCATCCCGTTGGCGTGGTACGGCAGGGCCTTGCGGCGGTGCAGGACCAGATCCGAGTCCGCGTCGAAGGCGATCTCGTGCATCCCGAGGAGCTGGAGCCGGCCGCTGGTGCGGATACGTTCCGCCTGTTCGTCCGCGCTCTCCACGTCCACCGTGCGCGGCGAGTTGCCCTCCAGACCGAGCAGCACGGCCTTCGGGGTGCCGTGGCCATGGCCGGTCGCGCCCAGTGAGCCGTACAGCTCCGCCCTGACCGAGGCGGTGTGGGCGAGCAGACCCTCGTTCTTGAGGCGGCGGGCGAACATGCGCGCCGCGCGCATCGGGCCGACCGTATGGGAGCTGGACGGGCCGATACCGATCGAGAACAGGTCGAAGACCGAGATGGCCACGGGGGTGACTCCTTGCTGGCTGGTAGACGCCGTTGTCTGCCGGGGTGGTGCGGACATGACGGGTACATACGGTCCGGGGCACCGCGCCGCACGGTTCAGTGTGCGCGGTGCCCCGTGAACCCGGGCCGAACGGATGGCGTCGGACCGGGGGTGGCGGCTGGTCGGGCCGGGTGCGGACGGGTGTGCCCGGTTACTTCAGACCGGGGTACAGCGGGTGCTTCACGGCCAGCGCGGAGACCCGCCCGGCCAGCTCCTCACGGTCGAAGGACGGCTTGAGGGCCGCCGCGATGATCTCCGCGACCTCGGTGAAGTCCTCCGCGGTGAAGCCCCGGGTGGCGAGCGCCGGCGTACCGATCCGCAGACCGGAGGTGACCATCGGGGGACGCGGGTCGTTCGGGACGGCGTTGCGGTTGACCGTGATGCCGATCTCGTGGAGCCGGTCCTCGGCCTGCTGGCCGTCCAGCTCGGAGTCGCGCAGATCGACCAGGACCAGATGGACGTCCGTGCCGCCGGAGAGCACGGAGACGCCCGCCTCGGCCACATCGGGACGGACCAGCCGCTCGGCGAGGATCCGGGCGCCCTCCAGGGTGATCCGCTGGCGCTCCTTGAACTCCTCGGTCGCCGCGACCTTGAAGGAGACCGCCTTGCCCGCGATGACATGCTCCAGCGGGCCGCCCTGCTGACCCGGGAAGACCGCGGAGTTGATCTTCTTCGCCAGTTCCTTGGTGGAGAGGATCACACCGCCGCGGGGGCCGCCCAGGGTCTTGTGCGTGGTCGTGGTGACGACATGCGCGTGCGGCACCGGGTTGGGGTGCAGCCCCGCCGCGACCAGACCGGCGAAGTGCGCCATGTCGACCATCAGATACGCGCCGACCTCGTCCGCGATCCGGCGGAACGCCGCGAAGTCGAGCTGACGGGGGTACGCCGACCAGCCGGCCACGATCAGCTTCGGACGGGACTCCTTGGCGAGCCGCTCGACCTCGGCCATGTCGATCTGGCCGGTCTCGCCGTCGACGTGGTAGGCGACCACGTTGTAGAGCTTGCCGGAGAAGTTGATCTTCATGCCATGGGTGAGGTGCCCGCCGTGGGCGAGGTTCAGACCCATGATCGTGTCGCCGGGGGAGAGCAGCGCGAACATCGCCGCCGCGTTCGCCTGGGCGCCCGAGTGCGGCTGGACGTTCGCGTGCTCGGCGCCGAACAGCGCCTTCACCCGGTCGATGGCGATCTGCTCGATCACATCGACATGCTCACAGCCGCCGTAGTAGCGGCGGCCGGGGTAGCCCTCGGCGTACTTGTTGGTCAGGACGGAGCCCTGCGCCTCCATGACCGCGACCGGAGCGAAGTTCTCCGAGGCGATCATTTCGAGCGTCGACTGCTGACGGTGGAGTTCGGCGTCGACGGCGGCGGCGACGTCCGGGTCGAGTTCATGGAGCGAGGAGTTCAGAAGCGACTTCGAAGTCATCACAGTCCCTGGGGTCTCAGTTGCCGGAGCGCGTCAGTTGCCGGAAAAGTCTCGGTACTCGTCGGCGGTGAGCAGATCGGCCGGCTCCTCCGCCACGCGTACCTTGAACAGCCAGCCGCCTTCGAACGGAGCGGAGTTCACCAGGGAGGGGTCGTCCACCACGTCCTGGTTCGTCTCGGTGACCTCACCGGTCACCGGGGCGTACAGATCGCTGACCGACTTGGTCGACTCCAGCTCCCCGCAGGACTCGCCCGCGGTCACCGTGTCACCGACCTCCGGAAGCTGGGCGAAGACGACATCGCCGAGGGCATTGGCGGCGAACTCGGTGATCCCGACCGTCGACACCCCGTCCACGGGGTCCGTCAGCCACTCGTGCTCCTTGGTGTAGCGGAGCTGCTGGGGGTTGCTCATGACCTGAATTCTCCTGTACGCGGGGGAGTGGTGCGGAACCGCTGTCTTGCGGAACGAGACGGGAACGGGGCGGAAAACGGGGTGGAAAACGGGATGGAAGGGGAAGGCGCCGGCGCGCGAAGGGATGCCGCCGATGACGTCCGTATCACTTCTGGCGCTTGTAGAAGGGCAGCGCCACGACCTCGTACGGCTCGTGGGAGCCGCGGATGTCGACACCGACGCCCGCCGTGCCCGGCTCGGCGTGCGAGGCGTCGACGTACGCCATGGCGATCGGCCTGCCCAGGGTGGGGGAGGGGGCGCCCGAGGTGACCTCGCCGACGACCTTCCCGTCCGCGACGACCTGGTAGCCGGCGCGCGGGACCCGGCGGCCCTCGGCGATCAGGCCGACCAGCTTGCGGGGCGGGGCGCCCGCGGCCCGCTCGGCCGCCGCCTCCAGGGCCTCGCGTCCGACGAAGGCGCCTCCGTTCGACGTCTTCTCGAACTTCACGACCCGGCCGAGGCCCGCGTCGAACGGAGTCAGAGCGGTGCTCAGCTCGTTCCCGTACAGCGGCATGCCCGCCTCCAGCCGCAGGGTGTCGCGGCAGGAGAGCCCGCAGGGCACCAGGCCGGCCCCCTCACCGGCCTCGGTCAGCGCCCGCCACAGAGTCTCGGCGTACCGGGGCTCGACGAACAGCTCGAAACCGTCCTCGCCGGTATAGCCCGTCCGGGCGATCAGCGCCGGGACACCGGCCACCGTGCCCGGCAGACCCGCGTAGTACTTGAGCCCGTCCAGGTCGGCGTCGGTCAGCGACCTGAGGATGCCGGGTGACTCCGGCCCCTGGACGGCCAGCAGCGCGTACGCGTCACGGTCGTCGCGCACCTCGGCGTCGAAGCCGGCCGAGCGGGCGGTCAGCGCGTCCAGCACGGTCTGCGCGTTGGAGGCGTTGGCGACGACCAGATACTCGTCCTCACCGAGGCGGTAGACGATCAGGTCGTCCAGGATCCCGCCGTCCTCCTGGCAGATCATGGTGTAGCGGGCGCGGCCCACGGCGACGGCGCCGATATTGCCGACCAGCGCGTGGTCCAGCAGCCCGCCGGCGGCGGGACCCGAGACGGTGATCTCGCCCATGTGCGACAGATCGAAGAGCCCGGCCCTCGTCCGGACCGCGTGGTGCTCGTCGCGCTCGCTGCCGTAGCGCAGCGGCATGTCCCAGCCCGCGAAGTCGGTCATGGTCGCGCCCAGCGCGCGGTGCACGGCGTCGAGGGCGGTGGTACGGGGGGTGCTGCTCGGGGGGGCGTGATGCATCGGTGTGGCTCCCAGGGCATGACGGCGAGGACGGTCCTCCCCATCTGTCATCGGAACCTGAGAGGTTCACCACGACCACACGTACTCGGGGTCATGACTTGCACCTTGGGTGGAGCCGCAGCGCTGCGGCCCGCTTTTCAGATCTGCCTCATCCACGCGGTACGGGGCCTGAGAGATTCAAGGGAGGGACTTGCTCCTTCGGCGCCCGGCGCACACGGTGACCGGGACTCTCCCGCGCGGATTCAAACGGCCGGTATGCAGTTGGCGGGCACATCATCGCACGCATTCGGGTGGTTCGGAGCGCCTGGCCCGCAAGTTGCCGGAGGGCGTGAAAAGCTTGTACCGCATTACCATTTCTTTACACTTTGTGGGCAAGGGTCATGGGCCAGGCCGACTGAGCTGACAGGGGGGACGGCGATGACGTCGCAGGGGTCCGGCGCGTATGTGACGAGGGCGGGGGTGCCGTCACAGCAGGGGGTGTCCGACCGGGAGGCCGCGGCACGCCCCGTGGCGGTCGTACGGGATCTCCGGGAGCGCCGGGGCCGGGTCCCGGGCGCCCTGGCCTTCACCGCGGGGGACCTGGTGGTGGTCTCCGGACTGCCGGGCAGCGGGAAGTCCACCCTGATCCGGCGGGCCGCCGAGGGCGGCGGGATCGACTCCCAGGACGCCAGGGACCGCTGGGAGCGCAGACTGCCGGGCGGGCTCCCCTACGCCGTCTACCGCCCCCTCGTCCGTATGGCGCATTACGCGGGACTGCGGCGCGCGCTCCGCTCCGGCCGGAGCGTGGTCGTCCACGACTGCGGTACGCAGAGATGGGTACGGCGCTGGCTGGCCCGCGAGGCCCGAAGACGCGGCCGCCGGCTCCATCTCGTCCTGCTGGACGTCCCGCCGGACGTGGCCCGCGCGGGCCAGCGGGAGCGCGGCCGGGGGGTCTCCGGCTACGCGTTCGCCCGCCACCGCAGGGCCGTCGGCCTGCTGCTGGCCGGCGCCGCGGCGGGCCGGCTGCCCCGGGGCTGTGCCACGGCGGTGCTGCTGGACCGGGACGCCGCGGGAGCCCTCGACCGGATCGCCTTCCCCGCCGCCGCGGGCGAGTGACGCGGGACTGACCACCGCACGGGCGGGTACGGGCCCCGGCCTGCGGCGTTAGGGTGCTGCGGCAGGCACGAGGGCGGAGGAAGACACAGTGGATACTGCATGGCCGGGCAATGAGCTGGAAGAGGTGCTCGCCGCCTCGCTCGGCAGCCAGGGGGCGGGCGGCCGGCTGGTGGAGGTGCTCGGACGCAGCGAGGTCTGGGTGCCGCTGCCCAACGGGGGCGGACCCGACAGCCTCGCCCTCGATCTGCCGACCCTGGAGATAGAGGGCGCTCCCTATGTCCCGGTGTTCAGCTCCCAGCAGCAGTTCCTCCAGTGCGTGGGCGCCCATATGCCCTTCACCGTCGCCCCGGCCCGTGACTTCGCCCGGGGGCTGCCCCCGCAGCTCGGCATAGCGGTCAACCCGGGCGGCATGGTCGGGATGCCCCTGCCGCCGCCCGCCGTCGCCGAACTGTGCCGGGCGGGCCGCACGCCGCTCGACGGACCGGCCGCCGGCGGCCGGGTCAGGCTCTTCGAGCCGGACTGGCAGGAGGACCCGGTCGACTTCCTCACCGCCGCCGCGGCCGAGTTCGAGGCATCCGGTGTGGTGCTCTCGGCCCGCCGCGCGCTCGCCAGTGTTGAGGGGGACTCCCCGGCGCTCTTCATCGGCGTACAGCTCTCCTCCTGGGAGGCCGCCGACCGCAACGCGCCGCTGGACGCGCTCGGCCGCGCGCTGGGCCGGGTACGGGTGGACTGGCCCGTCAATCTCATCCTGCTCGATGTGGCCCAGGACCCGGTCGGCGACTATCTGCTGGCGAAGATACGGCCCTTCTACCAGCGGGCGTAGCCCGAGCGGCGACGCGGCGCGCGGGAGGCGGCTCGGGTACGTACGGCCTTCGCGGGTACGTACGGCCTTCGCGGGTACATCCCGCCTTCGCGGGTACGAGCAGGCCACAGAAGTGCGGCCGCGCCCTCGCCCGCGCGGGAAGCACACCGGGCGTCAAGGCGGTGTCAGGGCGGGCGCCTAAGCTGGTTCCATGGCTGAGCCCCCGCACCGGACGCCCGGACAGGCCCTCCCGCACGGGGGTCACGGGGTCCGGGGGTGCGGGCCGAATGGCGGATCGAAGAGGGGCGGGACCCACAGTGAGCGCGTCAGGCACCGCGGCGGCCGGGCAGGTCGAGCAGATGCTGCGCCAGGTGACGCCAGGACGCTACGACGCGTACGAGGCGCTCCTCCAGGCCCTCGCCGACGACAGCGTCTGGATGCTGCTCTGGCACGGCCGGGCCGGCTCGCCGGACGCCCAGTACGGGAACATGGAGATCGACGGACTCGGGTACGCCCCGTGCGTCACCTCCGCCCAGGAACTCGCCGTCAGCGGCTGGACCCGTGCGTACGAGGTGGTCTCCGGCCGGGACATCGCCCGCGCGCTCTACCCGGACCGCTGGGGCATCTGGCTCAACCCGCACGCTCCCGGCGGCGGGGTCGGCATCCCCTGGCTCGATCTGCGGCGGATCGCCACCGGGCTCGACCGGATGCCCGCGGGACCGCTGCGCCTCTCCGAACCGGCCATCGAGCTTCCGCAGTTCTACGCCCTGCTCACCCAGAACGCCCACCGCACCGCGGCGGTCCGCTCGCTGCGCCGCGCCTGGGTGCAGCCGGCGCTCGGCGTCCCGTATCTGACGATCGGGCTCGATCTGTACGACACGAGCCCGGCCTCGGTGGACTCCGTGCGCACCATGATGCGGCAGTCGATCACGGCGGTCCCGGACGGACTGCCGGTCTCGACCGTGGCGATGTCCGACGAGTACGACCCGGTGACGATGTGGCTGCGCGCCAACTCCCGGCCGTTCTACGACCGTGAGGCGCACGCCTCTCCCGCGCCCACATCGGGCTACGGCTATCCGCCGCCCGCCTCCCACGCCTACTGAGCCGCCGCCTGCCGGGCCACCGACCGGGCCACCGCCCGGGTCGCCGTCTGCGGGGCACCGTGGGGCGGGCGATACGGATGCTCCGGTTCCGCCCGATATCGAGCGAGATGAACCGCATGTCCGATCTGGTGGAATAGTGACCGAGATGGTCCGCTGAGACGGGCGAGCCGTCCGGATAACGGAAACCCTCTACCCGCATCACGTTTGAGCAAACATTCCCCGTTGGGGCTGGCGGGTGATCGCGAAGTGGTTGAAGACTCCGTGGAGCAAGTGGTCTCGGCCTAGTGTGCGATGCGCTGACAGAAGCAGTTCCCGCCACAGGGGGACCACATGTGCCATGTGATGTGAAAGAGCCGCTACAGCGGCGGTCATGGGCCGGCCACCGTCGGCCGAGAGGGGTCTCCAGCGCAATGACGGCACCTATCGAGACCACCGGGTCGGCGGCGCAAGCGCAGCCGGAAGCGGTCCTGGAGGGCGCCGGGGGCAAGCAGATCGAAGGCCGTTCGCTCGGCCGGATCGCGTGGACGCGTTTCAAGCGGGACAAGGTCGCCGTAGCGGGCGGCGTCATCGTGATCCTGCTGGTTCTTGTCGCCGTACTGTCCAAGCCGATCCAGTCGGTGTTCGGACTCGACCCCAACGCCTTCAACCAGGATCTGGTGGATCCCGCCCTGCTGGCGCCCAAGGGGTCCTTCGGCGGCATCAGCTGGGACCACCCGCTGGGCGTCGAGCCGCAGACCGGGCGTGACATCCTGGCCCGCATCATCGAGGGCTCCTGGGTCTCTCTGGTGGTCGCGGCCGGATCGACGTTGCTCTCGGTCGTCATCGGCGTCGTGATGGGCGTCGTGGCCGGGTTCTACGGCGGCTGGGTGGACAGTGCCATCAGCCGCCTGATGGACACCTTCCTCGCCTTCCCGCTCCTGCTCTTCGCGATCTCGATCTCGGCGTCGCTCCAGGGCAGCGCGTTCGGCCTGGAGGGGCTGCCCCTCCGCATCGCCGTGCTGATCTTCGTGATCGGCTTCTTCAGCTGGCCGTACATCGGCCGGATCGTGCGCGCGCAGACGCTCAGTCTGCGGGAGCGGGAGTTCGTGGAGGCGGCCCGGTCACTGGGCGCGCGGGGACCGTTCATCCTGTTCCGGGAGCTGCTGCCGAACCTGGTCGCGCCGATCCTCGTGTACTCCACCCTGCTGATCCCCACCAATATCCTCTTCGAGGCTTCTCTGAGCTTCCTGGGCGTGGGTATCGCTCCGCCGCAGGCTTCATGGGGCGGCATGCTGTCCACCGCGGTCGACCTCTACCAGGTCGACCCGATGTTCATGATCATCCCCGGCATGGCGATCTTCATCACCGTGCTGGCGTTCAATCTGCTGGGGGACGGGCTGCGTGACGCACTCGACCCCCGTGGCAAGTAATCGCGGCCCTGCCGCATCGGTCAATCGAGGGGGCTTTCCTCAGGATGAACAGCAGAAAGACGGCAGCGGCCATCGCCGTGACGCTGGCCATGGCGCTCGGTGCGAGTGCCTGCGGCAGCTCCGACAAGGACAGTGACGACGGCAACAAGAGTGGCGGCAGCGCCAAGGCCGATGCCGCGATGTCGAGCATTGTCAACACGACCGACAAGAAGGGGGGGACGGTCGTCTTCGAGCACTCCAGCGGCCCGGACTCCCTGGACCCGGGCAACACGTACTACGGCTGGGTGCAGAACTTCTCCCGCCTGTACGGCCGTTCCCTGGTCACCTTCAAGCCGGCCGCCGGCAAGGAGGGCCTGGAGGTCGTTCCCGACCTCGCGACCTCGCTCGGCAAGGCCAGCCCCGACGCCAAGACCTGGACGTACACGCTCCGCAAGGGCGTGAAGTACCAGGACGGCACCGAGGTCACCTCGAAGGACGTCAAGTACGCGATCGAGCGCAGCAACTTCGCGCCCGAGGCGCTGTCCAACGGCCCGACGTACTTCAAGGCCTACCTCGAGGGCGGCGACAAGTACAAGGGTCCGTACAAGGACAAGTCCCCCGAGGGTCTGAAGTCGATCGAGACCCCGGACGACTACACGATCACGTTCAAGCTCAACAAGCCGTTCGCGGACATGGACTACCTGGCCGCCTTCTCGCAGACCGCTCCGGTCCCGCAGAAGGCCGACAAGGGTGCCGAGTACGTCCAGAACATCGTCTCGTCCGGCCCGTACAAGTTCGACTCGTACAGCGAGAGCAGCGGCGCGACGCTTTCCCGGAACCCCGAGTGGGACCAGGCGAACGACCCGATCCGCAAGGCGCTGCCGGACAAGATCGAGCTGAAGCTCAACGTCAACGCGACGACGATCGACGAGCACCTGCTCAACGACACGATCACCGCGGACGTCGGCGGCACCGGCCTCCAGGCCAAGACGCAGCCGAAGGTGCTCGTCAAGGCCGACGAGAAGGCCAAGACGGACAACCCCTACGCGGGCGCGCTCCAGTACATGGCGATGAACGTCAACGTGAAGCCGTTCGACAACATCGACTGCCGCAAGGCCGTCCAGTACGCGGTCGACAAGTCCGGTGCGGTCAACTCCATCGGCGGTTCGGTCAAGGGTGACCCGGCCAGCACGCTGATCCCGCCGTCGGTGAGCGGTTACAAGAAGTTCGACCTGTACGCGACGCCCGAGAGCAAGGGTGACGCGGCCAAGGCCAAGGCGGCCCTCACCGCCTGTGGCAAGCCGGGCGGCTTCAAGACCACGCTGACGGCCCGCGCGGACCGTCCCGACGAGGTCACCGTGGCCACCCAGATCCAGGAGAGCCTGAAGAAGGTCGGGATCACGGCGGACATCAAGACGTTCCCGTCCGACAAGTACTTCACGGACTTCGCCGGTGTGCCGGCCTGGGTCCACAAGAACAACGCGGGTCTCATGATGATGGCCTGGGGTGCCGACTGGCCGACCGGCTTCGGCTTCCTCGACCAGATCGTGAACGGTTCGGCCATCAAGCCCTCCGGTGGCACGAACCTGATGGAGCTCAACGACCCGAAGATCAACAAGGCGCTGTCGGACGGTATCGGCACCGTTGACCCCGCGGCCCGTCAGGCCGCCTGGGGCAATGTGGACGAGCTCGTCATGCAGAACGCCTCGGTCGTTCCGCTCTTCTACCGCAAGAACCTGCTCTACCGGCCCGAGTCCGCGGCCAACGTCACGGTCACCGAGGCCTACCTCGGCATGTACGACTACGTGCTGATGACCTCGGCCAAGTGACACACCGGGCCCTGTCCGGTAACACCACGTAACACCTGTACATCAAAACAGCACCCCCCGAAAGGCAGGTGAAGGTGTCGGGCCGTCCAGGCGTATCCCGCCCGGACGGCCCGGCACCGCACGGCTGTGGCTGCGTACATCATCCGACGCGTCTTCGCCGCGGTGTTGCTGCTGCTGGTGGTCAGCGCAGTCACGTTCGCGATCTTCTTCCTTGTGCCCCGCCTCGGCGGGCAGACGACCGACTCGCTGGCCGCCCAGTACATCGGCAAGAGTCCTGACCCGGACGCCATCGCCGCCGTCAAGAAGAACCTGGGGCTCGACCAGCCCCTCTACCTTCAGTACTGGCACTTCATCAAGGCCATCGTGGTCGGCGCCGAGTACAACTTCGGCCCCAACCCCTCGGTGTGCCACGCGCCGTGCTTCGGGTACTCGTTCAAGACCCATATCGAGATCTGGCCCGAGATCGTCCAGCGCATACCGGTGACGCTGTCGCTCGCCGTCGGCGCGGCGGTCCTCTGGGTCCTCTCCGGTGTCGCGATCGGCGTGCTCTCCGCCCTCAAGCGGGGATCGATCTTCGACCGTCTCGCCATGAGCGTCGCGCTGGCCGGTGTCTCGCTGCCGATGTTCTTCACCGGTCTGGTCTCCCTGGCCCTGTTCAGCTTCCACTGGACGATCTGGGACAACCTCGAATTCGTGCCGTTCACCGAGAATCCGGGCGAGTGGGCCTGGAATCTGATCCTTCCCTGGTGCACGCTCGCCTTCCTCTACTCGGCGCTCTACGCGCGGCTCACGCGCGCCGGAATGCTGGAGACGATGGGCGAGGACTACATCAGAACCGCGCGGGCGAAGGGTCTGCGGGAGCGCGACGTGGTCGTCAAGCACGGCCTGCGCGCCGCACTGACCCCGCTCGTCACCATCTTCGGCATGGACTTCGCGCTGCTGCTCGGCGGCGCGGTCATCACCGAGCGCGTCTTCTCCTTCCAGGGCATGGGCGCCTACGCCATCCAGGGCGTGACCCAGAGCGACCTGCCCAAGGTGATGGCTGTGACGCTGGTCGCGGCCTTCTTCATCGTTGTCTGCAACCTGCTGGTGGACCTTGTGTACGCCGCGATCGACCCCCGGGTGAGGCTCTCATGAGCGACGTACGCAAGACGGACGCGGACGAGGCCGCTACGGCTGCGGGTACGGACGCGGGTACGGCCGCCCCGGTCTCCGTTGACACGTCCGACACGTCCGACACGTCGTTCCTGTCCGTCCGGGACCTGCGGATCCACTTCGACACCGACGACGGCCTGGTGAGGTCCGTCGACGGCGTCAGCTTCGACCTGAAGGCCGGCCAGACCCTCGGCATCGTCGGTGAGTCCGGCTCCGGCAAGTCCGTGACCTCGCTGGGCATCATGGGCCTGCACAGCTCCGAGCGGGCCAGGATCTCCGGTGAGATCTGGCTGGACGGCGAGGAGCTGATCGGCGCCGGTCCCGAGCGGGTGCGCAAGCTGCGCGGCCAGAAGATGGCCATGATCTTCCAGGACCCGCTGTCCGCGCTGCACCCGTACTACAGCATCGGCGCGCAGATCGTGGAGGCCTACCGCGTCCACAACGCCGTGGACAAGAAGACCGCGAAGAAGCGGGCCGTCGAGATGCTCGACCGGGTCGGCATCCCCGAGCCGGCGCAGCGCTACCACGACTACCCGCACCAGTTCTCCGGCGGTATGCGCCAGCGCGCGATGATCGCGATGGCCCTGGTCAACAACCCCCAGCTCCTGATCGCCGACGAGCCGACGACCGCCCTGGACGTCACCGTCCAGGCGCAGATCCTCGACCTCATCCGGGACCTCCAGAAGGAGTTCCACTCGGCGGTCGTGATCATCACCCATGACCTGGGCGTCGTCGCCGAGATCGCGGACGAGCTGCTGGTGATGTACGCGGGCCGCTGTATCGAGCGCGGCACCGCGGAGAAGGTCTTCTACCGGCCCCAGCACCCCTACACCTGGGGTCTGCTGGGCTCGATGCCCCGCATCGACCGGGAGCAGACCGACCGGCTGGTGCCGGTCAAGGGAACCCCGCCGAGCCTGATCAATGTCCCGTCCGGCTGCGCCTTCCACCCGCGCTGCCCGTACGCGGACATCCCCAAGGACAACATCACCCGCACCGAGCGTCCTGAGCTGCGGCAGATCACCGACGGGCACTTCTCCGCCTGCCACATGTCGCCGGCGGAGCGGGAACAGATCTGGACCGAAGAGATTGCGCCGAAGCTGTGACTGATCCGAGCAAGAAGATTCCCGAGCAGGGGGCGGGCCAGGTACCGGACGGTTCCGGCCCCGAGCCGCTCCTCAAGGTCACCGGCCTGGTCAAGCACTTCCCGATCACCAAGGGCGTGCTCAAGCGCAAGGTCGGAGCGGTCCAGGCGGTCGACGGGCTCTCCTTCGACGTCCGTCCGGGGGAGACCCTCGGTGTGGTCGGTGAGTCCGGCTGCGGCAAGTCGACGATGGGCCGGCTGATCACGCGGCTGCTCGAACCGACCGGCGGAAAGGTCGAGTTCGAGGGCCGGGACATCACGCATCTCTCGGCCGGCGCCATGCGGCCGATGCGCCGCGACGTCCAGATGATCTTCCAGGACCCGTACGGCTCGCTGAACCCGCGCCACACCATCGGCGGGATCGTCGGCACCCCCTTCAAGCTCCAGGGCATCGAGCCCGAGGGCGGGGTGAAGAAGGAGGTCCAGCGGCTGCTGGAGCTGGTGGGCCTGAGCCCCGAGCACTACAACCGCTATCCGCACGAGTTCTCCGGCGGCCAGCGGCAGCGCATCGGTATCGCGCGGGCGCTCGCGCTCAACCCGAAGCTGGTCGTGGCCGACGAGCCGGTCTCGGCGCTGGACGTGTCGATCCAGGCGCAGGTCGTGAACCTGCTGGACGACCTCCAGGAGGAGCTGGGCCTCACCTATGTGATCATCGCCCACGACCTCTCGGTCATCCGCCATGTGTCGGACCGGATCGCCGTGATGTACCTCGGCAAGATCGTCGAGCTGGCGGACCGCTCGTCGCTGTACGAGTCTCCCAAGCACCCGTACACCAAGGCGCTGCTCTCCGCGGTGCCGGTGCCCGACCCGAGCAGGCGCGGGGCGAAGAGCGACCGGATCCTGCTCAAGGGCGATGTGCCGTCGCCGATCAAGCCGCCGAGCGGCTGCCGCTTCCACACCCGGTGCTGGAAGGCGACGGAGATCTGCAAGACCACCGAGCCGCCGCTGATCCAGCTCGCGCCCGGCCACCAGGCGGCCTGCCACCACCCGGAGAACGCCCCGGACCAGCGTCCCCAGGACACGGTGTCGGTCGCGGCGCGCGAGACGATCGCGCTGGCGAAGGCGCCGGACGCCACGGACACGGCGGACACCACGGAGGCACCGGCCACGGGCGACGCCTCCCCGGAGGCCGGTTCCACCACCTGAGCGGCGCGCCCGAGCGGCGCACCGGACGAGCGGTCAGCAGGACCGGCCGGCCCCCGGCCCCCGACCCCCGCCGAACGGGGGCCGGGGGCCGGCCGTCTGTTCACCGGTGCCCTGCACAATGTCGGGGTGCTCCACGACCTCTTCACGCCCTCCGTCCAGCACGGGCTGGACCTCGCCGGGATCTTCGTCTTCGCGATATCCGGGGCCCTGCTCGCCGTGCGCAAGAACTTCGACATCTTCGGTATGGCGGTACTCGCCGAGATCACCGCGCTCGGCGGTGGACTGCTCCGTGATCTGGTCATCGGCGCCGTCCCGCCCGCCGCCTTCACCGATCTCGGGTACTTCTCCATGCCGCTGGTGGCGACGGCCCTGGTCTTCTTCCTGCATCCGCAGGTCGAGCGGATCCAGGGCGCGGTCAATGTCTTCGACGCGGCGGGGCTCGGCCTCTTCTGTGTCACGGGCACCACCAAGGCGTACGAGCACGGCCTCAACCTCACCGCCTCCGTGGTGCTCGGTCTCGGCACGGCGGTCGGCGGCGGTGTGCTGCGGGACGTCCTCGCCAACGAGGTGCCCTCGCTGCTGCGCTGGGACCGCGATCTCTACGCCGTCCCGGCCATCGTCGGCGCCACGATGGTGGCGCTCTGCATCCGCTTCGACGCGCTGAACGGGCTGACCAGCGGGCTCGCCGTCCTGACCGCGTTCCTGCTGCGGCTGCTGGCGATGCGCTTCCACTGGCGGGCGCCGCGCGCCTGGAACCGGCGCTCGGCCGCGGCCGAGGAGCCGGAACCCGTACGCCGGTAAGCTACTGCTTAGTACAATCCTCTTGTACGCTTGTCTTCCATGGCACAGGCATCCATCGCGTCCATCGGGGACAGCGAGTTCGACCGCGGCACCGCCGTCACCCTCCGGGAACCGGGCGTCCACGACGCGGAGCTCGACCCGGGCTGGACGATCATGAACGTCCTCAACGGCGGCTATCTGCTGGCGCTGATCGGCCGGGCGCTCGGCGACACCCTGCCGCACACCGACCCGTTCGCCGTCTCGGCGCACTACATGACGCCGTCGACACCCGGCCCCGCCGTGGTCCGTACGGAGGTGGTGCGGACCGGCCGTACGCTCTCCACCGGCCAGGCGTCCCTCTTCCAGACCGCCGAGGACGGCACCGAGACCGAGCGGATACGCGTCCTCGCCTCGTACGGCGAGCTGGACGCGCTGCCCGGCGATGTGCGGACGGCGGCGAAACCGCCCGCGATCCCGCCGCTGGAGCACTGTGTCGGCACGGCCGACGGACCACCGCCGCCCGGTGACTTCTCGATGATCGACCGGCTCGCCCTGCGGCTGGACCCGGCCACGGTCGGCTGGGCCCTCGGGACCCCCTCGGGGCGCGGCGAGATGCGCGGCTGGTTCGGATTCGCCGACGGCCGTGACGCCGATCCGCTCGCGCTGCTGCTCGCCGTGGACGCGCTGCCGCCGACCGCGTTCGAGATGGGCCTCACCGGCTGGACCCCGACGGTCGAACTGACCGTCCATGTCCGCTGCCGTCCCGCGCCGGGACCGCTCCGGGTCGCCCTCACCACCCGTAATCTCGCCGGCGGCTTCCTGGAGGAGGACGCGGAGATCTGGGACAGCGCCGACCGTCTGGTGGCCCAGTCCCGCCAACTGGCCCGCGCGCCGCGCGGCTGACGGCCCGACGGCTGACGGCCCGCCGGGCCGGGATCCCGGGGGCCGCCGGGCCACGGTCCCGGCCCGCCGCCGCCCCGGCCCCGCGGGACGTCCGGCCCGCGGGGGACACCGACGGGCGGCCGGCCGTCCCGTCACGGAGCCGGGCCGGCGCGGACCGGGCGCGTGGGTGCCTCCCGTGACTCGTAGAATCGAGCTCACCATGGCATACCTCGACCACGCCGCGACCACTCCGATGCTGCCGGAGGCGATCGAGGCGATGACCGCCCAGTTCGGCCTCGCCGGCAACGCCTCCTCGCTCCACGCCGCCGGCCGTCTGGCCCGTCGTACCGTCGAGGAGGCCCGCGAGGCGCTCGCGGAGGCCCTCGGCGCACGGCCCAGCGAGGTGGTCTTCACCTCGGGCGGCACCGAGGCCGACAACCTCGCCGTGAAGGGCCTCTACTGGTCCCGCCGCGACGCCGACCCGGCCAGGACCCGGGTGCTGGCCAGCCCCGTGGAGCACCATGCCGTCCTCGACGCCGTGGACTGGCTCGGCACGCACGAGGGCGCGACCGTCGAGTACCTGCCGGTGGACTCCTACGGCCGGGTGCTGCCCGAGGCGCTGCGCGAGGCCGTCGCGCGCAACCCGGAGGATGTCGCCCTCGCCACCGTGATGTGGGCCAACAACGAGATCGGCACCCTCCTGCCGGTCCGTGAACTGGCCGAGGTGGCGGCGGAGTTCGGGATTCCGCTGCACTCCGACGCCGTCCAGGCCTTCGGCCAGACGGAACTGGACTTCGGTGCCTCGGGGCTCGCCGCGATGACCGTCTCAGGACACAAGATCGGCGGACCGTACGGCATCGGCGCGCTGCTGCTGGGCCGGGAGTACACCCCCGTGCCCGTGCTGCACGGCGGCGGCCAGGAGCGGCATGTGCGCTCGGGCACCCTCGACGTCCCCGCGATCGCCGCCTTCTCCGTCGCGGGCCGGATCGCCGCCGAACGGCGCGAGTGGTTCGCGGAGGAGATCGGCGCCCTGCGGGACGAACTGATCGAGGCCGTACGGGCCGCCGTCCCCGACGCCGTCCTCGGCGGCGACCCCGACCACCGCCTCCCCGCCAACGCGCACTTCAGCTTCCCCGGCTGCGAGGGCGACTCGCTGCTCCTGCTGCTCGACGCCCAGGGCATCGAGTGCTCCACCGGCTCGGCCTGCACGGCCGGTGTGGCGCAGCCCAGCCATGTCCTGCTGGCCACCGGCAGCGATCCCGATCTGGCCAGGGGCACCCTGCGCTTCTCGCTCGGCCACACCTCCACCCGGGCCGATGTGGAGGCGGTGGCGAAGGCCATCGGCCCCGCCGTCGACCGGGCCAGGAGCGCGGGCCTCAGCTAGGGCCTCCCGGGTCTTTCGTCCGGATGGTGAAAGGAGCGCCGTCCGCCCGGAGGACGGGGCCCGGAGGACGGGGCCCGGAGGACGGGGCCCGGAGGGCCTCAGGCCGCGCCCGTGCCCGGGGCGCCCGCCTCCCGTACCAGCCGGAGATAGCGGTCCCAGTCCCAGTGCGGCCCGGGGTCCGTGTGGTCCGTGCCCGGGACCTCCACATGGCCGATGATGTGCTCCCGGTCCACGGGGATCGCGTACCGCTCGCATATCCCGGCGGTCAGCCGCGCCGACGAGCGGTACATCGCGTCGGTGAAGGACGCGGGCCGGTCCACCCACCCCTCGTGCTCGATGCCTATGGACCGCTCGTTGTAGCCGCGGTTGCCCGCGTGGTACGCCACGTCCAGCTCACGGATCATCTGTGCCACATGGCCGTCCTTGCGCACCACATAGTGCGAGGCGGCGCCGTGGGCCGGATCGCGGAAGACCTTGAGCGCCACCTGGTAGCTGCCCTGGACGACATGGATCACCACACGGTCCACCGTGTAGTCGGCCGGGCGGTCCGCCCGCCGCCAGTTCGCCGGGGACGCCGCGACCCACTGGGCCGAGGTGTAATCCAGCTCACCTTCCGTGCGCGGCTTGTCGATGCCGGGCACCCGCCACCACGCGCGCGTGATCCGCTCCCGCGCCAGCACGCCGCCGCCGATCAGCGCCGCGGCGCCGCCGATCAGCACCGTCCTGCGACTGATCTCCCCGGAGTCCGGGGCCCCGCGATGGCGTCCGCCACCACCGGGGATCCGGGCCGTGCCCGGTGTTTTCTCGCCCATGTGATCGTCAACGCAAACCGGGGCGACTCCGGTTCCCGCGGGGCCGTACCCTGGGGAGGCTATGACTCAGAATCCTCAGCGCCCCCTCCGTGTGCTCGCCGCCATGTCGGGCGGAGTGGACTCCGCCGTCGCCGCCGCGCGTGCCGCCGAGGCGGGCCACGATGTCACCGGAGTGCATCTCGCGCTCTCCGCGAATCCGCAGTCCTTCCGCACGGGCGCGCGCGGCTGCTGCACCATCGAGGACTCCCGCGACGCGCGCCGCGCGGCCGATGTGATCGGCATCCCGTTCTATGTGTGGGACCTCGCCGAGCGCTTCCGTGAGGACGTGGTCGACGACTTCGTCGCGGAGTACGAGGCGGGCCGTACCCCCAATCCGTGTCTGCGCTGCAACGAGAAGATCAAGTTCGCGGCGCTGCTCGACAAGGCGATCGCCCTGGGCTTCGACGCCGTGTGCACGGGCCATTACGCGACGGTCGTCACCGGCGAGGACGGCACCCGCGAGCTGCACCGCGCCAGTGACATGGCCAAGGACCAGTCGTATGTCCTCGGGGTGCTGGACGAGCGCCAGCTCGCCCACGCGATGTTCCCGCTCGGTGACACCCTCACCACCAAGGACGAGATCCGCGCGGAGGCCGAGCGCCGTGGTCTGGCCGTGGCGAAGAAGCCCGACAGCCACGACATCTGCTTCATCGCGGACGGTGACACCCAGGGCTTCCTCGCGGCGCGTCTGGGCCGGGCCGAGGGCGACATCGTCGACGAGTCCGGTACGAAGGTGGGCAGCCACGACGGCGCGTACGGCTTCACCATCGGCCAGCGCAAGGGCCTGCGCATCGGCCACCCGGCCGCCGACGGCAAGCCCCGCTATGTCCTGGACATCTCGCCCGTCGACAACACCGTGACGGTCGGCCCGGCCGCCGCGCTGGACGTCCTGGCGCTGACGGCCGTCAGGCCCCGCTGGTGCGGCACCGCCCCCACGGGCCCCGGCGGCTACACCGCGCAGTTGCGCGCCCACGGCGGGGAGACGGCGGTGACGGCGGAGCTGACGGACGGGACGCTGCACGTCAGCTTCGAGGAGCCGGTCCGCGGGGTGGCGCCGGGCCAGGCGATCGTGCTCTACGACGGCACGCGGGTGGTCGGCTCGGCGACGATCGCGACGACCCGGCGCCGCACGGCGGCCCTGGCCGGCTGACCACCGGCCGGCCGTCCGGGCGCCTGCGCACAGGCGGCCGACCGGCTGACCGGCCGAGCCCTTCACGTCGCCGGCCCTCGGTACGGCTTGATGGCTCGAACGGCTCGTACGGCTCGTACGGTCTGTACGGCCGCCCCCGCGTGCGGAGGCCGGTACGGCCCCCGCACGAGCGGGTCGGTGCCGGACGCCACCGGGGCCCGTCCGCCCCCGTCCGTCCCCCGCGCCGCCGTCCGGACAGGGCCTGGCGTCCGGACGGGAGCTGACGTCCGGCCCGGTCCTAGCGTCCGGCCTGGAGCGCTGACCAGGTGGCCGCGCCGACGATGCCGTCCGCCGTCAGCCCACGGCTGCTCTGGTAGTCCCGGACCGCCTGGGCCGTCCCCGACCCGAACTGCCCGTCGGCGGACACGGTCCGCCCGAGCGCGGCCGTCAGCGCGCGCTGGAGACGCTCCACCGCCGCGCCCGTGCTGCCCTCGCGCACCACGGTGGCGCTGCCGGCCGAGAGCAGGGCCGTCCAGGTGCGGGCGCCGACCACACCGTCCGAGCTGAGCCCGCGGGCGCTCTGGAAGGACGCGACCGCGTTCGCGGTCCGGGTGCCGAAGACACCGTCCGCGGTGCCCGCGTCGTATCCCTGCTGGTTGAGCAGGGTCTGAGCGGCCGTCACCTGGGCGCCGGTGGAACCGCTCCTGAGGGTGTTGTACGAGGGGAAGCTGAGCTGTACGCCCCCGCCGCCGCCGCCGGAGCTGCCGCCGACGAGCTGCATGTAATAGTTCCAGTTCCAGTTCGGCCCCGGATCGGTGTGGTCGTTGCCCGGCACCTCGACATGGCCGACGATGTGCGCCCGGTCCTTGGGTATGCCGTAGCGCTCGCACAGATACTTCGTCAGGGCGGCGGAGGAACGGTACATCGCGTCCGTGAACCAGCTCGGGTCGGCGACGAACCCCTCGTGCTCGATGCCCAGGCTGGAGGCGTTGGCCGAGCGCGCGTGGTACGCGGTGTTGCTGTCGCGGACCATCTGGGTGATCGCGCCGTCCGACGAGCGCACCACATAGTGGGAGCTGACCTGCGAGGACGGGTTCTGGAACCAGCTTATGGTCCCGGCGTAGGAGCCCTGGGTGACATGGACGACCACGGTGCTGATCGACGCGCTGCGGCCGACAGCGTAGTTGGCCGCGTTGGCGGGGACCCAGGCGGCGGGCGGATAGTCCGGGCTGAGCGCGGCGCGCTGCCCGCCCGCGCCCGCCGCGTACCGGCCGCGCTCGGGCGCGACGGCGCGCGGCCGTACGGTGACCCGCTCGCCGCCCGCGGCGTTCGCGGTGATGCCCTGGGCGAGGAACGTGTAGACGGCGTCGGCGTAGAGCCGGGCCGTGGCGGTGTCGGCCGCTCCGCCGTAGCGGGCCACCACCGGGTACCACTCGTCGACGCCGCGCCGCTCCGAGGCGTCCAGCCCCAGCCCGTCGGCGTAGGAGCGCAGTACGGCCGCGCCGCCCCGGATGTTCGCCGCGGTGTCCTCACGCAGCTCGGCGGCCGGCTCGCCGGTCAGCTCGGCGGCCTTCTCCAGGGTGCGGCGGGTCGGATTGCTCACGAGGTGCATCACCCCGTAGCCGTTGGCCTGGCTCGGTTCGCCGCGGTGCCCGTCGAGGTGGGTCTCGCCGTACCCGACCGCCACCAGCAGGTCCCGGGGCACGTCGAATTCGGCGGCGGCGCGTGCGAAGGCCCGGCTCATGGCGTCCCGGCCGGCCGGACCGACGGGGGCGGGCGCGGCGCCCGCGGGCTGGGCCGTGGCGACGAGCGCCGCGGTGACCAGGCCGGCGAGCGCGGACAGCGCCGTCCGTCTCCCTGGCGTCGATCGTCGGTACATGCTTCCTCCAGGTCGGTCGGTTCGACGGTCTCCGCGCGAGCGGATCCGGGGTCTACGCCCGTTGAACGACCAGACCTATCGGTGAGTCATGTCCATGTCAAGGGTGGGCAGGAGTACCAAGTGTCCCCATGGGGAACGGGGTTGGGCGATTCTCGCAGCTCCCCCGGCGCGTGGGACCCCGCGCGCGGGATCCGGTGCGGGGAACAGTTCCTCGCGGGGAACAGTTCCGCGTGGGAAACCCCGCGCGGGCCTACGCGGCGAAGAACTCCACCAGCACCGGTGCCAGCACATGCGGGGCCACCTCGTGCGTCTGGCCCGTCAGGGTGCGGTGGCGGCCCCGGGGCAGCGCCTCGGCCACCGCCCTCGCCGCGTTCCGCAGGAGCACCGGACTGCATCCCCCGTCCACGACCATCGCGCGGACCCTGACGGACCGCAGCCGCTCCGCCGGGACCGGGCCGGAGCCCAGTAACGCGCTGTCGTACGCGAGCGTCCCCGCGAGGGCCGTGAGCTCCGGCCACATCGGTGACCGCCGCAGTCCGGCGACCGTGTCGGGCGCCACCCCGGCGAAGGACAGGAACAGCTCGACGGCCTCGGCCCGCAGCCCCCGCGCCAGCAGTCCGGAGAGGCGCTCGGCGTAGGCCGCGTACACCGGCGGATCCGCCGGGCCGGTGGCGTACGGCGGCTCGTACACCGCGAGCTGGGTGACGGGGAGCCCGGCCGCCGCCGCCTCCAGGACGAGTGCCGCGCCCGAGGAGACGCCGTACACGGAGGCACTGCCGCCCGCCGCCGCGATCAGCGCCGCGAGGTCCTCGATCTCCCGCTCCACGGCGTACGGAGCGGTGTCACCGCTCGCGCCGCGCCCGCGCCGGTCGTAGCTGAGCACCTCGAAGACCGGCGCGAGCAGCCCCGCCAGCGGAGCCTGCGATCGCGCCGTATGGAGCGCGCCACCGACCAGGATCACCGGTGGACCCTCGCCCGTACGCCGGTAGGCGATGGGGGTGCCGTCCCCCGACTTGGCAGTGCACACGTGCTCCATGGTGATGCAGACCGGCGCGGCGCGTACGGCTCATCGCTCAACGACGGGGTTTTTCATGGTCCATTCTCATTCCCGTCCGCGACTTTCGCTCAGGCCGCGACGACTTCGGTTCCGTAGAAGCAGAAGTGGTCCTTGACCTGGGCGACTTCGGCCTTCGGCGTGGGATAGGCCCAGACGAGATCCGGTGCGTCGGGCAGCGACCAGTAGGAGGCGTCCCCCTTGAACGGGCAGTGCGTGGTGGTCGTCGAAGGCGTCAGCAGTTCCGTGCGCACATCCTCCGGCGGGAGGTAGTACCGCACGGGGCAGCCGGTCTCCCGCAGCACCAGCGGGCTGCGGCTCTCGGCGAGCACCTGTCCGTCGTGTACGACGCGAACGTGCTCGGTCCCCTGCTCGACGGTGATGATGTGTCCCGTGGCCATGTGATCCGTCCCTTCGGTGATTCCCGGCTCATGCGTGTCCGGCTCATGCGTGTCGCGCTCGTGCGTGTCGGGCTCGTGCGTTCCCGGCTTCCTGTGCTCCCGGTTTCCCGCGTTCCCGGCTCGTGCGTTCCCGGCTCGTGCGTTTCCTGGCTCGTGCCTCCTTCTTCAGCAACGATCCGGGGCGGAGTCTTCCCGGCGGGGGCGCACCGGCCCTTACCGTTGCCCCATGAATATCTGTGTCTTCCTCTCCGCCGCCGATCTGGACGAGCGCTACACCGGACCCGCCCGTGAATTCGCCGAGCTGATCGGCAAGGGCGGCCACACCCTGGTGTGGGGCGGCTCCGACAGCGGACTGATGAAGGTCGTCGCCGACGGGGTGCAGGAGTCCGGCGGCCGGCTGGTCGGGATCTCGGTGGACTTCCTCAAGGAATTCGCGCGGCCGGGCGCCGACGAGATGGTCATCGCCAAGGACCTGGCCGAGCGGAAGGCGCTGCTCCTCGCCAGGGCCGACGCCGTGGTGATCATGGTCGGGGGCGCGGGCACGCTGGACGAGGCCACGGAGATCCTGGAGCTGAAGAAGCACGCCCTGCACACCAAGCCCGTGGTGCTGCTCAACACGGCGGGTTTCTACGACGGGCTGAAGCAGCAGTTCCGGCGGATGGACGAGGAGGGCTTCCTGCCGGTCCCCCTCACCGACCTGGTGTTCTTCGCCGAGGACGGGGTCGGCGCCCTCGCCTATCTGGAGGAGAGCGCGGGCGTGCGCTGACCGGTCGCCGGTGATGCGACGATGACCGCATGGCTACCCATCTCATCACCGGTGCGGGCTCGGGCATCGGCGCCGCCGTCGCGCGCCGACTGCACGAGCGCGGCGACGACCTGCTGCTTCTCGCCCGCGACGCCGGCCGCGCAAAGGAACTCGGCGCGGCCTTCCCCGGCGCCCGGACGCTCGTCGGCGATCTGGCCGTCCCCGAGCGGCTCTCCTGGGCGCTGGCCCAGCAGCCGGTGCCCGACCGGCTCGACTCGCTCCTGCACATCGCGGGCGTGGTCGATCTCGGCCCCGTCGGGGAGCTGACCCCCAAGGTCTGGCAGGGCCAGCTCGCCGTGAACCTGGTCGCCCCGGCGGAACTGACCCGGCTCCTCCTGCCCCAGCTACGGATCTCCCAGGGGCAGGTGATCTTCGTCAACTCGGGCGCCGGGCTCCGCGCCCACGCCCAGTGGGGCGCGTACGGCGCCTCCAAGCACGGTCTCAAGGCGCTCGCCGACGCGCTGCGCGACGAGGAGAAGCCGAACGGGGTCCGGGTGACCTCCGTCTATCCGGGCCGTACGGCGAGCCCCATGCAGGTCAGGGTCCACCAGCAGGAGGGCAAGGAGTACGACGCGTCGCGCTGGATCGACCCCGGGTCGGTGGCGACGGCCATCCTCACCGCGCTCGACCTGCCGCGGGACGCCCAGATCGACGACCTGACCGTCAGGCCGGGCCGATGAGCGATGTCGTGTGGGGGCCCGCCACCGGTGTCGGCTCGATGCCCGGCGGCGACGCCAGGGAGGCCGCCAAGGCCGTCACGGGCACCTTCGAGGACTTCCCGTTCCTGCCGGAACTGCCCGCGCGGGGGCCGGGCGCCGACATGATCGGCCGTACGGCGGGACTGCTCGTGGAGGTCTACGCGCGCGTGGAGCCGAGCGGCTGGCGGGTCGGCGACCGGCCGGGGCGGGACACCAAGCGGGCCAGGTCCTGGCTGGGCGAGGACCTCGACGCGCTGGAGGAGTTCACCCAGGGATACGAGGGCCCGCTCAAGATCCAGGCCGTCGGGCCGTGGACGCTCGCCGCGGCGCTGGAACTGCGCAACGGCGAGTCGGCGCTCAGCGATCCCGGGGCCTGCCGCTATCTGACCGGGTCGCTGGTGGCGGGGCTGACCGCGCATCTCGCGGAGGTGCGGCGCCGGGTGCCGGGCGCCGTACCGGTGCTCCAGCTCGACGAGCCGTCGCTCACCTCCGTCCTGCGCGGCGAGGTCAGGACGGCCAGCGGCTACCGCACCCACCGCGCCGTGGACCGCCAGGTCGTGGAGAGCGCGCTGCGGGAGGTGACCGCGGTGAGCGGGGGGACGGCGGTCGTGCACACCTGCGCGCCCGAGGTGCCGTTCGCGCTGCTGCGGCGGGCGGGCGCCGCCGCCGTCTCGTTCGATGCCAGCCTGCTCACCGAGCGTGACGAGGAGGCGATCGGTGAGGCGGTGGAGGGCGGTACGAAACTCTTCGCCGGAATCGTGCCGGGCACCGACGGCCCGTTGTCAGACCCGGCCGGTAGCGTCATGGGTGTCAGAACGTTGTGGCGCAGGCTGGGGCTGAATCCCGGGACTCTCGCGGAGTCCGTGGTGCTCACCCCTGCGTGCGGGCTCGCGGGCGCTTCACCCGCGTACGCGCGCGCTGCGCTCGCGCACTGCGCCAGGGCCGCGAGATCCCTCGCGGACAACCCTGAGTGACGATCCCGGGTGACGGGTCATGGTGAACGGGAGGACGAGACGGTGGCTGGCGAAGAGCGGACCGGAGTACCGGCACAGGCGCGTACGAGCGTGCCCGCGGAGGCACGGGAGGAGCATGCCCGGCTCGCGGAGCAGATCGAGGAGCACCGCTTCCGGTATTACGTGAAGGACCAGCCGGTCGTCAGCGACGCCGAGTTCGACCGGCTGCTGCGGTCGCTGGAGGCGCTGGAGGAGACCTATCCGGAGCTGCGTACGCCCGACTCGCCGACCCAGAAGGTCGCGGGCGCGTACGAGACGGACTTCACCGCGGTCCAGCACCGCGAGCGCATGCTCTCCCTGGACAACGCCTTCGACGACGCGGAGCTGGCCTCCTGGGCCGACCGGGTCGCCAAGGACGTGGGCACCACCGACTACCACTTCCTGTGCGAGCTGAAGGTCGACGGGCTCGCGGTCAATCTCACCTATGAGCACGGCAGACTGACCCGCGCCGCCACCCGGGGCGACGGGCGTACGGGCGAGGACATCACGCCCAACGTCCGTACGATCGCCGAGATCCCGCACCGTCTGGCGGGGGAGCGGGTGCCGGCCCTCGTCGAGATCCGGGGCGAGGTCTACTTCCCGATGGACGCCTTCCAGGAGCTGAACGCGCGGCTGCTGGAGGCCGGGGACAAGCCGTTCGCCAATCCGCGCAACGCGGCGGCGGGTTCGCTGCGCCAGAAGGACCCCAAGATCACCGCGACCCGTCCGCTGCACATGGTGGTGCACGGCATCGGCGCGCGCGAGGGCTTCGACATCGACTGTCTGTCGCACGCGTACGGCCTGCTGCACGAGTGGGGCCTGCCGACGGCCCGGCACAACAAGGTGGTCGGGGACCTGGCGGGCGTCCGGGAGTTCATCGCGTACTACGGCGAGCACCGCCACTCCGTGGAGCACGAGATCGACGGCGTGGTGGTCAAGCTCGACGAGATCCCGCTCCAGGGGCGGCTGGGCTCGACCTCCCGTGCCCCGCGCTGGGCGATCGCCTGGAAGTACGCCCCGGAGGAGGTCAACACCAAGCTGGTCAACATCCGGGTGGGCGTGGGCCGTACGGGGCGTGTCACGCCGTACGCCCAGGTCGAGCCGGTCACCGTCGCCGGCTCCGAGGTCGAGTTCGCCACCCTGCACAACCAGGACGTGGTGAAGGCCAAGGGGGTCTGGATCGGCGACACGGTGGTGCTGCGCAAGGCCGGGGACGTCATCCCCGAGATCCTCGGCCCGGTGATCGACCTGCGGCCCGAGGACGCCTACAGATTCGAGATGCCGGCCGTGTGCCCCGAGTGCGGCACGGAGCTGCGGGCCATGAAGGAGGGCGATGTCGATCTGCGCTGTCCCAACGCGCGGAGCTGCCCCGCCCAGTTGCGGGAGCGGCTGTTCTATCTCGCCGGCCGCAAGTGCCTGGACATCGAGAACTTCGGCTATGTGGCCGCCGCGGCCCTGACCAAGCCGCTGGAGCCGCCGACGCCGCCGCTGCTGGACGAGGGTGATCTCTTCGACCTGACGGTCGATCAGCTCCTGCCCATCAAGGCGTATGTCCTCGACCAGGACAGCGGACTGCCCAAGCGCGACCCGAAGACCGGCGAGGAGAAGATCGCCACGGTCTTCGCCAACCAGGAGGGCGAGCCGAAGAAGAACGCCCTGGCGATGCTGGAGAACATCGCGGCGGCCAAGCAGCGCCCGCTGGCCCGGATCATCGCCGGGCTCTCCATCCGCCATGTGGGCCCCGTCGCGGCCGAGGCGCTGGCCAGGGAGTTCCGCTCGATCGACCGGATCGAGCAGGCCACGGAGGAGGAGCTGGCGGCCGTCGAGGGGGTCGGGCCGACCATCGCCGCCTCCCTCACCCAGTGGTTCGCGGTCGACTGGCACCGCGAGATCCTGCGCAAGTGGCGTGCGGCCGGGGTCCGTACGGAGGACGAGGGCGGGGGCGAGGACGAGGGCCCGAGGCCGCTGGAGGGTCTGACGGTGGTGGTCACCGGCACCCTGGAGCGGTACACCCGGGACGGCGCGAAAGAGGCCCTCCAGAGCCGGGGCGCGAAGGTGACCGGTTCGGTCTCGAAGAAGACCGCGTTCGTGGTGGTCGGTGAGAACCCCGGTTCGAAGTACGACAAGGCGATGCAGGTCAAGGTGCCCGTGCTGGACGAGGAGGGCTTCGCCGTACTCCTCGGACAGGGCCCGGACGCGGCGCGGGAGGTCGCGCTCACCGCCGGGGAACCCGCCGAGGAAGCGCCCGGCGAGTCCCCTGAGCGGACGAACGCGGAGCCGGCCGGGGAGCAGCCGGGGGAGCAGGCGGGCGAGAGCCCCCAGGAGTAGGGCGCCACCGCCGGGTCCGGGTCCCCAAGCTCACCCGTTCGGCGCATATCGGACGGATGCGGATGGGCAGGTCGCATTCGGGCAAGAGCTGTGGAGCGCTGCCCGTTGAGGCCTTTCGCGGCCTACTGTTGGGATGTGCGCCTGTCGTGCACGGCTGCGTGGTGCGTTTTCAGCCGTGATGGCATGACAACGTGCCATCGCGTGGCATCGGCTCCGCCGGCTGTGAGAGGGACGGGAATGAAACCGACCGAGAGCGCCGCCCCGGTCTCACCCCCGCGCGGTTTCGCGGGAATTGCGGACAGCGCGGCGAAAACGTCCGCCGTGGTGATGGGACTCGCGGGTCTCCTGCTGGTCACCGGTCTCATCCGTACGGTGCGGGCCGGCCACGCGCTTTTCCCCGGCGGCACGACGGGCTGGGCGCTGGCCGTCCTGACCGGCATCATCGTCGGCCATCTCGTGGCGCTCGGCCGCGACCGCTGGTGGGGCGGCACGGGTTCGGGCGCGGCCCTCACCCTGGCCGTCCTGCTGCTGTACGGCTGGGTGCCCGCCGTCCTCGTCAGCCTGTCCGTCGTGGTGCTCGTCGGCATGGCCCGCAGACACCGCTGGCGACAGGGCGTCCTGCACGGCGCGGCGGACATGCTGGGCATCGGCGCCGCCGCGCTCGTCCTGAGACTCTTCGATGTGCTCCCCACCGTCGAGAAGCCCTGGAATCCGCTCGACTGGGGGTTCGAGGCCCTCCCGGAAATCGTGCTGGCGGCCGGGATCCATCTGGTCGTGACCCGGGTGCTGTTGTGGTATGCGCTGGCCCCGCAGGGCGGCGGGGTGGCGACCGCGGCCCGAACCGCCCTGTACCGCCAGGGACTTGTCGCGGTCGCCCTGCTCGGTATCGCCCCGCTGATCTGTGTGGTCGCGATGACCGTGCCGGTGCTGCTGCCCCTCTTCTCCATCCCGCTGATCGCCCTGGACTCCACGCTCTGGATCGCCAGGGCACGGGCCGAGGAGCAGTTGCGCGACCCCCTGACGGGCCTGCCCAACCGGCAGTGGCTGCTGGAGCGCACCTGGTCGGCGCTGGAGGACGCGGAGGGACTCGGCGCCAGATCCGCGCTGGTCCTGATCGACCTCGACCGCTTCCGTTCGGTCAATGACACACTCGGTCATCTCGCGGGTGACCGGCTGCTGCTCCAGATAGCCGACCGGCTCCGGCTGGCCCTTCCCCGCGGTGCGGAGGCCGCGCGGCTGGGCGGCGACGAGTTCGCGGTGCTCCTCCCGACCTGCGACTCCGCGACCAGCGCCCAGCGGGTCGCCCGCCATCTCGTGGCCGAGCTGTCCTCACCGCTGGACCTGGACGGGCTGACGCTGGTCCTGGAGGCGAGCGCCGGGGTCGCCGTCTACCCCGAGCACGCGCTGGACGCGGAGGGGCTGCTGCGCCGGGCCGATGTCGCGATGTACCAGGCGAAGCGGGACCGTACGGGCGTCGAGGTGTACGAGTCCAAGCGGGACTCCAACACCCCCGACCGCCTCGGTCTGCTGGGGGACCTCAGACGGGCGCTGGACGCCGGCGAGGTGGAGCTGCACTACCAGCCCAAGGTCCGCTTCGACGGCCAGGTCGCGGGCCTGGAGGCACTGGTGCGCTGGGTGCACCCGGAGCGCGGCCGGGTCCCGCCCGACGAGTTCATCGCGATCGCCGAGTCCTCGGGTCTGATGCCGCACCTCACCGAGTACGTCCTCGAAACCGCCCTCGCCCAGGTCGCCCGCTGGCGCTCCCAGGGGCTGAAGGTGCCGGTCGCCGTCAATGTCTCGCCGCGCGATGTCCACACCCCCGGTTTCGCGGGAGCGGTCGCGGCCCGGCTCGCCCGCCACGGCGTCCCGGCCGGCTCCCTCCAACTGGAGATAACGGAACACGTCCTGCTGGAGGACCCCCAGCGCGCCGCCGACACCCTGGCGGGGCTGACCGGGCACGGCGTGAAGATGTCCCTCGACGACTTCGGTACGGGGTACTCCTCGCTGGTGCACCTGCGGCGGCTGCCGGTGAGCGAGCTGAAGATCGACCGCTCCTTCGTGGCCCGGCTGGCCGTCGACACCGAGGACGCGGAGATCGTCCGCTGCACGGTCGACCTGGCGCACTCACTGGGTCTGCTGGTCGTCGCGGAGGGCGTTGAGGACGACGAGACCTGGGAGCGGCTGCGGGATCTGGGCTGTGACGCGGTCCAGGGCTGGCTGGTGGCCGCCGCGATGCCGCCGCCCGAGGCGACGGCCTGGCTGCTGGCCAGGGGCGAGCGCGGCTGGCAGCGCCCGGCGGAGCTCGAGGCGGCCCGCCGCGAGCAGGCGGCCCAGATCATGGGGAAGACCGGCGGCGTGGTGCAGTAGCCCCGCCCCCGGCCCGGCCCCCGCATCCGGGCCCGGCCTCCCCTGTCCCGCATCCGGCTGCTGTCCCCGCGTCCCGCGGTCGGCCTCCCCTGTCCCGCATCCGGCGTCCGGGCGCCGCGTCGGGATCCGGACCGGCGCCTCACCGGGTGCGGTGGTCCGCGTACACGGAAGCGGTCCGCACCGCCGGCGCGAGGGGGCCCGACCGGCGCCGGGCGGGGCGCCGGGCGGGGCACGGGTGCTCCCCGTTCCGCCGCCCGTCCCCGGGGGGCGGTTCATCCGTTGCGTGGTGAGGTGACCGCGCCCTCTAGGATTGACTCAAAGAAGCCAATCAACCCCTGAGGATCGCTGAATGCCTGGCATCACGCGCGAGGAGGTCGTCCACCTCGCTCGGCTGGCGCGTCTGGAGCTGTCCGGCTCCGAGCTCGACCACTTCGCCGGACAGCTCGACGACATCATCGGCGCGGTCGCCCGCGTGTCCGAGGTCGCCGACCAAGACGTACCGCCGACCTCCCACCCGCTGCCGCTGACCAATGTCATGCGCGCGGACGAGGTCCGTCCGTCGCTCACGCCCGAGCAGGCGCTCTCCGGAGCCCCTGCCCAGGAGCAGCAGCGTTTCAAGGTGCCGCAGATCCTGGGGGAGGACTAACCGTCATGACCGACCTGAACAGGACCGAGAGCATCATCAGGCTCACCGCCGCCGAGATCGCCGGGAAGATCGCCTCCGGTGACCTCACGGCCGTCGAGGTCACCGAGGCCCATCTCGCCCGTATCGAAGCGGTCGACGAGAAGGTGCATGCCTTTCTGCACGTGGACCGTGACGGCGCGCTGGCCCAGGCCCGCGCCGTGGACGCCCGGCGCGCCGCGGGGGAGGAGCTCGGCCCGCTGGCCGGCGTCCCCCTCGCGCTCAAGGACATCTTCACCACCGAGGGCGTCCCGACCACCGTCGGTTCCAAGATCCTCGAAGGCTGGATCCCGCCCTACGACGCGACCGTCACCAGGAAGCTCAAGGACGCGGGCGTCGTCATCCTCGGCAAGACCAACATGGACGAGTTCGCCATGGGGTCCTCCACCGAGAACAGCGCGTACGGCCCGACCGGCAACCCCTGGGACCTGACCAGGGTCCCCGGCGGCTCCGGCGGCGGCTCGTCCGCCTCCCTCGCCTCGTACCAGGCGCCCCTCGCCATCGGCACGGACACCGGCGGCTCCATCCGCCAGCCCGCCGCCGTCACCGGCACGGTCGGTGTCAAGCCCACCTACGGCGGGGTCTCCCGCTACGGCATGGTCGCCTTCTCGTCCTCCCTCGACCAGGGCGGCCCCTGCGCCCGTACGGTCCTGGACGCGGCCCTGCTGCACGAGGTGATCGCCGGCCACGACCCGCTGGACTCGACCTCGATCGACGCCCCGGTCCCGCCGGTCGTCGAGGCCGCGCGCAACGGCTCGGTCGCCGGGATGCGCGTCGGTGTCGTCAAGCAGTTCCGCGGTGAGGGGTACCAGGCCGGGGTCGTCCAGCGCTTCGACGAGTCGGTGGAGCTGCTGAAGGGGCTGGGCGCCGAGGTGGTCGAGCTGGACTGCCCGTCCTTCGATCTCGCGCTCGCCGCGTACTACCTGATCGCGCCCTCCGAGTGCTCCTCGAACCTCGCCCGGTTCGACGCCATGCGCTACGGCCTGCGCGTCGGCGACGACGGCACGAGGTCCGCCGAGGACGTCACCGCCCTGACCCGCGAGGCGGGCTTCGGGGACGAGGTCAAGCGCCGCATCATGCTCGGCACGTACGCGCTCAGCTCCGGCTACTACGACGCGTACTACGGCTCGGCGCAGAAGGTCCGCACGCTCATCACCCGGGACTTCGAGAAGGCTTTCGAGCAGGTCGACGTGATCGTCTCCCCGACGACCCCGACCACCGCCTTCCCGATCGGCGAGCGCGCCGACGACCCGATGGCGATGTATCTGGCGGACCTGTGCACCATCCCGACCAACCTGGCGGGCAACGCCGCCATGTCGCTGCCCTGCGGTCTCGCACCGGAGGACGGACTCCCGGTCGGTCTCCAGATCATCGCCCCCGCCATGAAGGACGACCGTCTTTACACGGTCGGTGCCGCCGTCGAGGCGGCCTTCGTGGAAAAGTGGGGGCACCCGCTGCTGGAGGAGGCACCGTCACTATGAGCGCAATGACCGCGAAGGCCAAGGGTTTCAAGAAGTCCAGGACCGGCACGTACCTGTCGATCGGGAGCACCGCCTTCGGTGCGATCAGCGTCGTGAAGCAGGCGAGGATGGCCCGCAAGGACAACGACACGCTCCGGCTCGTCGACGCGGTCGTCTCGGCCGCCGCCATCGTCACCGGCCTGGCGATCCTGTACCGCGAGCTGAAGCGCCTCGGCGACGACGACGTCCTGCTGGGCTGAGAGGGAAAGTTGCACTGTGACCGTCATTGAACTCGTGTCGTACGAGGATGCCCTCGGGACGTACGACCCCGTCATGGGCCTGGAGGTCCATGTCGAGCTGGGCACGAAGACCAAGATGTTCTGCGGCTGCTCGACCGAGCTGGGCGCCGCGCCCAACTCGCAGACCTGCCCGACCTGCCTCGGCATGCCGGGATCGCTGCCGGTCGTCAACGCGATCGGGGTCGAGTCGGCGATCAAGATCGGTCTCGCGCTCAACTGCGAGATCGCTGAGTGGTGCCGCTTCGCCCGGAAGAACTACTTCTACCCGGACATGCCGAAGAACTTCCAGACCTCCCAGTACGACGAGCCGATCGCCTTCAACGGCTATCTGGACGTCCAGCTGGAGGACGGCGAGATCTTCCGGGTGGAGATCGAGCGTGCCCATATGGAGGAGGACACCGGCAAGTCCACCCATGTCGGCGGTGCCACCGGCCGGATCCACGGCGCCTCGCACTCCCTGCTCGACTACAACCGCGCCGGTATCCCGCTCATCGAGATCGTCACCAAGCCCATCGAGGGCGCCGGCACCCGGGCCCCCGAGGTCGCCAAGGCGTACGTCGCGGAGCTGCGCGAACTGATCAGGACGCTCGGTGTCTCCGAGGCCCGTATGGAGATGGGCCAGATGCGGTGCGACGTGAACCTCTCACTGCGCCCGCACGGCCGTGAGAAGTTCGGTACGCGCTCCGAGACGAAGAACGTCAACTCGCTGCGCAGCGTCGAGCGTGCCGCGCGCTTCGAGATCCAGCGCCATGCCGCGGTGCTGAACGCGGGCGGCACGATCATCCAGGAGACCCGCCACTTCCACGAGGAGGACGGTTCCACCACCTCGGGACGGGTGAAGGAGGAGGCCGAGGACTACCGGTACTTCCCGGAGCCCGACCTCGTCCCGGTGGCGCCCTCCCGTGAGTGGGTCGAGGAGCTGCGTCAGGGGCTCCCCGAGCTGCCGCGGGTGCGCCGCAACCGGCTGCGCGAGGAGTGGGGCGTCTCCGAGCACGACATGCAGTCGATCCTCAACGCGGGCGCGATCGATCTGATCGTGGCCACGATCGACGCGGGCGCCCCGGCCGACCAGGCCCGCAAGTGGTGGATGGGCGAGCTGGCCCGGAACGCCAACGAGTCGGGCCGTCCGCTGGACGAGCTGCCCATCACCCCGGAGCAGGTCGCCCGGGTCGCCGCGCTCGTCGCGTCCGGCGATCTCAACGACAAGCTGGCCCGTCAGGTGATCGAGGGCGTGCTCGCGGGCGAGGGCGACCCGGACACCGTCGTGGAGAAGCGCGGTCTCAAGGTCGTCTCCGACGACAGCGCGCTCGGCGCCGCCGTGGACGAGGCCATCGCGGCCAACGCGGCCGTCGCCGACAAGATCCGGGCCGGCAAGGTCGCCGCCGCGGGCGCGCTGGTGGGCGCCGTCATGAAGGCCACCCGCGGCCAGGCGGACGCGGCGCGGGTACGTGAGCTGATCATCGAGCGGCTCGCCCCGGCGGAGTAGCGGCGCGGCACAGCCGTGCGGTACGGGCCGGCTCAGGCCGGTCCGTACGCGTCCGGCGGTGGGCGGCGCGGGTCCGTCCGTAAGCCACGAGGGGCGGCGCACCGAACCGGTGCGCCGCCCCCGACCGTCCCCCCCCCGGAATCCGGAGCGCCAGCCTGAACACCGTCGCCGCCGAGGCACTCTCCGTGGGCCTGCTGCTCGCCGTGCTGGCGTTCGCCGTCGTACGGCCGCGCGGCCTGCCCGAGGCCGTCGCCGCCGTGCCCGCCGCGCTGCTGGTCGTCGCGTTCGGCGCGGTCTCGCCGCGGGACGCCTGGGAGCAGACGCACACACTGCTGCCCGTGGTGGTGTTCCTCGCCGCGGTGCTGGTGCTGGCTCAGCTCTGCGACGAGGAAGGGCTCTTCACCGCGGCCGGCGATCTGGTGGCGCGGGCCTGCGGCGGCCGGCCGCGGCGGCTGCTGGGCGGGGTGTTCGCGGTCGCCGCAGTGATCACCGCCGTGCTCAGCCTGGACGCCACGGTCGTGCTGCTCACCCCCGTGGTCTTCGCGACGGCGGCCCGTGTCGGTGCCCGCCCGCTGCCGCATGTCTACGCCTGTACGCATCTCGCGAACTCGGCGTCGCTGCTGCTGCCGGTCTCCAATCTCACCAATCTGCTGGCCTTCACCGCCAGCGGGCTCTCCTTCACCCGGTTCGCCGCGCTGATGGCGCTGCCGTGGCTGGCCGCGATCGCCGTCGAGTACGCCGTCTTCCGCCGCTTCTTCGCCGCCGATCTGGCCGCGGGCGCGCACCCGCCGGGGACGGACGAGCGGCGCGCGCTGCCGGTGTTCACCCTGGTGGTGCTGGGGCTGACGCTGGCCGGATTCGTGGTGACGTCGTTCGCCGGGATCGAACCGCTGTGGGCCGCCGTCGCCGGTGCGGCCGTGCTCGCCGTCCGCGCGCTGCGACAGCGGCGTACGACGGCGGCGGGGCTGGTCCGCGCCGCCTCACCGCTGTTCTGTCTTTTCGTCCTCGCGCTCGGCGTGGTCGTCAAGGCGGTCGTCGACAACGGGCTGGACACCGGGATCAGCCGGCTGCTGCCGGACGGCTCCTCGCTGCCCTCGCTGCTGGCGGTCGCCGCGGTCGCCGCCGTACTGGCCAATGTGATCAACAATCTGCCGGCGATCCTGGCGCTGCTGCCGGTCGTCGCGCCCGCCGGACCGGGGCCGGTGCTCGCCGCGCTGATCGGCGTCAACCTGGGTCCCAATCTGACCTATGTCGGATCGCTGGCGACCCTGCTGTGGCGGCGCGTCCTCCACGAGCACGACACCGAGCCGAAGTTGGGGCATTTCACCCGGCTGGGGCTGCTGACCGTGCCTGCCACGCTCGTCGCGTCGACCGTGGCACTGTGGGGCACGCTGCAAGTGATCCGAGGCTGACCCCGCGTCGGCCGAGCCCGTGCCGATGAGCCCGTGTCGGAGGCTGACCCGTGACCGTACCGATGCCCGATCCTCCGGAGACGAAGCCCGGTCCTCCGGAGACGGATCCCCCGGCGACCGGTGCGCCCGGAGGCGAGCGGCCGGGGACGGATCCGCCGGGGCCCGTGCTCGTCTGGATCACCGAATCCACCTGGCCCGCCTGCGTGGACGCGGCCCGTGAGCGTGCCCCGCACGACGCGGTGGTGCTGCTCCATGTCAGTGACGACGAGGTCGCCGCCGCCGCGCACCACGCCTACGAGGGGCTCCTCGGACGCGGGCACCGCCCCGACCGGGACCCGGGCACCCGGCTCGAGGCGCTGTCGGGGACGGCGGCGGCCGATCTGCTGGAGGCCGCCGCGCACCGGCTCGGGCGACCCTGCGAGCTGCTCGACCACCATGGCCGCGCGGAGCACGAGGTCGTGCGCGCGGCGGCGGACGCGGCTCTGCTGATCTGCGCGCGGGACGGCGAGCGTGACCGCCCGGGACCGCACAGCCTCGGCCGCGTTACCCGGTTCGTGGTCGACCACGCGCAGTGCCCGGTGCTGCTGGTGTGGCCGTAGCCGTAGCCGTAGCCGTAGCCGTAGCCGTAGCCGTAGCCGTAGCCGTAGCCGTAGCCGTAGCCGTAGCCGTGGCCGCAGCCGCAGCCGCAGGCGTGGCTGACGGTGCGCGGGGCGGGCGACCGGGTCAGGCGCCCGGCAGCTTCGTCGCGGCGGCCGCTGCGGCCGCCGCCGTGGAGTCGTAGTCGATCGACTCGGTCAACTCGCGCCATTTCGCGTCGGATTCGGTGCGGGCCCGGTCGGAGTCCGTGACATACCGGTACGCGTCGCTGCCCAGCAGCAGATGGACCGGGGGCTCCGCCAGATCGGGGAGGCCGAGGATGACCTGGGCCGCCTTGGCCGGATCGCCCGGCTGCCGGCCGTCCGCGCCCCGCACCATCTCGGCCATCGCGCCGACGGTCTGCCGGTACGGCTCGCTGATCTCGGGGATCGTCATCGACGACCCGGCCCAGTCGGTGCGCAGACCGCCCGGTTCGATGACGGTGACCCGCACCCCCAGCGGGGCCAGTTCGCGGGAGAGCACCTCGGAGAAGCCGGCGACCGCCCACTTGGCGCTCTGATAGGCGGCGAGGCCCGGGGTGGTCACCCGGCCGCCGCTCGACGAGATCTGGACGATATGCCCGGATCCCTGCGCGCGCAGGATCGGTACGGCCGCCTTGGTGACGTGGTAGACCCCGTAGAAGTTGGTGTCGATCTGGGCGCGGAAATCGGCGTCGGTGACGTCCTCGACGGCGGCGATGTCGCCGTATCCGGCGTTGTTCACCACGACGTCCAGCCGTCCGAAGGTCTCGGCCGCGCCCCGGACCGCCGCGCGCGCGGCCTCGCCGTCGGTGACATCGAGCGCCACGGCCCGCACCCGCTCGCCGTACGTACGCACGAGATCGTCGAGCCGGCCGGGCTCGCGTGCCGTCGCCACGACCCGGTGGCCGGCGGCGAGTGCGGCCTCGGCGATGGCGCGGCCCAGACCGCGCGAACTGCCGGTGATGAACCAGACCTGAGACATGGGTGGAGCCTTTCAATGAAGTAACTGACTATCCAGTTACTTCACTGTAGACCCGGGTGGGTGCCGATGCAAGGAGTGTGGACAGCCGGTGATCCGCAGGTCAGGGGGCTTGAGCGGAAGTGACCATACGGTCAGTTGACAGCCGTCGACCTGGGGTGATCGACCGGGACCCGGCCGTCGCCGCTGATTACCATGAGCGCGTGGCCAGAGACTCCCGCACCACCAAGCGCACGCTCCTGCGCGCCGCGACCGACGAGTTCGCCGCGCACGGCATCGCCGGCGCGCGCGTCGACCGCATCGCCGCGGCGGCCGGATACAACAAGAACCTGATCTATGTGCACTTCGGGAGCAAGGAGCAGCTCTTCGACGCGGTGTACGAGGCGGCCGTCCAGGAGATCCTCGAAGCCGCGCCGTTCGACGCCGGGGATCTGCCCGGATACGCGGGCGCGCTCTTCGACTTCCACCACGCGCACCCCCATCTGATGCGGCTGACGCGCTGGCACAGCCTGGAGCGCCCAGGAGTCCTGCTGCCGGTCGCGGAGAAGGCCAACAGCGCCAAGCTCCAGGCCCTCGCCGAGGCCCAGGGCAGGGGCGCGGTCGACGCCGGGCTGCCGCCCCATCTGCTGCTGGCCCTGCTCGTGGCGCTCGCGAGCGCGTGGACCGAGGGCAGCCCCGAGCCGATCGGGGAACTGACGGACCCCGCCGAGATCGCCGCCAGACGCCATTCCGTGGTGGTCTCGGTCGGGCGGCTGACCCGCCCCCACACCGTGCCGGCCCCGGGGACGTTCACCTCGTAGTCGTCCTCGGTACGCCCCTCTGCCATGCGCTCTCACTACCGTCCCGCGCATGTCAGCGGAAATATCGCGGAGAAGAATGGTCACCCTCGGCACAGGAGCCCTCGGCGCGGCCGCGGTCGGGTCCGTACTGCCGCCGTCCCTGCGGACCGCCCTCGCGGCGGAGCCCGCCGCCGGCGGGATGGGGGCGATCAGGCACGTGGTCGTCCTGATGCAGGAGAACCGCTCGTTCGACCACTACTTCGGCACGCTGCGCGGAGTGCGCGGGTTCGGTGACCGCAACGCGGTGGAACTCCCTTCCGGCAGACCCGTCTTCGAGCAGCCGGATCCGCGGCCCGGCCCGCCGGCCACCGTCCTGCCCTTCCCCGTCCGGGACGCGGCGGCGGAGCAGCGCAAGGACCTCCAGTACATCGACGCCCTGGACCACTCCTGGGACGGCGGGGCGAAGGCCTGGAACAACGGCTGGATGGACCGCTGGGTCTCCGCCAAGACCGCCGCCACCATGGCCTACTACGACCGGCGTGACATCCCGCTGCACTACGAGCTGGCGGACACGTTCACGGTCTGCGACGCGTACCACTCGTCCGTCCACACCTCGACGAGCCCCAACCGCAACCATCTGTGGAGCGGCTGGACCGGTTACGAGGCCGACGGCCGGCGGGCCGTGGGCAACGACGCGTACGAGGAGGACACCCACCCCGGCTATCCGTGGCCGACCTACGCCGAACGGCTGGAGCGGGCCGGCCGGAGCTGGCGGACATACACCGAGTGGGAGAACTTCACCGACAACAACATCGAGTTCTTCACCACCTTCAAGGACATCGCCCGCAAGGCGCTCACCAGGGCGCGGGCCCTCACCGGCGAGCCAGGGGCGGCGGGCTTCACCTATATGGAGGCCTTCTACGCCGCCGTGCGCGACACGGACGACGAGACCCGGCGCGCCCGGCTGCTGGCCGCGCTGGACGAGGGCGTCGCCCTGCTGACCGACCACGAGCGCTCGCTGTTCGAGCGAGGGCTGCGCCGGGTCGAGAGCGGCACCCTGGCCGAGCGGTTCCGCGCCGACGTGGCCGCGGGGACCCTGCCCGAGGTGTCGTATCTGGTGCCGTCCGCGATCGACTCCGAGCACCCCGGCTCCTCGTCACCGGTCGCCAGCGCCACCCTGGTCTACCAGGTGCTGGACGCGCTCGGCGCGCACCCCGAGGTCTGGCGGCACACCGTCGTACTGATCAACTACGACGAGAACGACGGCTTCTTCGACCATGTGCCGCCGCCCGTACCGCCCGCCGAAGGGCCCACCGGCTCCGCCGAGCGCTGGCAGGGACGGCCGACCGGCCTCGGGATGCGCGTGCCCCTGCTGGTGGTCTCGCCCTGGACCGTCGGCGGCCATGTCTGCTCCCAGGTCTTCGACCACACCTCGGTCATCCGCTTCCTGGAGAAGTGGACCGGTGTCGACGAGCCCAACATCACCGCGTGGCGGCGCACTGTCACCGGCGATCTGACCTCCGCCTTCGACTTCCGGCGCGGCCGTACGCGGCCCGAGGTGGAACGGCCCGGCGCGATCCCGCCGTTCACCGGCCGCTGGCTGCCCGTACCGCCGGCCCGGCAGCGGATGCCGGAACAGGAGCCGGGCGCGCGGCCGGCCAGGCCGCTGCCGTACCAGACCGACGCGTACGGTCATCTCGGCGCGGACGGGCGGACGTTCACCGTCGCGCTCAGCAACACGGGCCGGGCGAGCGCGCACTTCGCGCTCTATCCGTACGCCGGTGAGTTCGCGATCCCGCAGCACCGCGATGTAAGGGGCACAGGACAGTGGACCGTACCCCTTACCGGGCTGACGGGTGACGGGTACCGCTTCACGGTCACCGGGCCGAACGGCTTCCGCCGTGAGTTCGCCGGTCCGGTGAGGGGCCTCGGCGCGGAGGTCTCCTCCGCGCTCGACCACCATGACCGGGATCTCCATCTCACCCTGCGCAACAGGGGAGAGCGGTCGGTCACCTTCACGGTGCGGCCGCTGGGCTATGTGGACGAGGCGGATCTGAACGGCTGGACCCGCCGGATCACGGTGAAGCCGGGCCGCGTCCGGAACGTCGTGCACTCGGCCGCCGACGCGCACGGCTGGTACGACATCGAGATCACCGCCGAGCCGTCGTCGGCGCACGGCGGCGACCGTGACACCGGGGCCGCCGGGGCTGCTGGAGCCGCCGGTGCCGCTGGAGCCGCCGGTGCCGCTGGGACCGTCGGGGCTGCTGGGACTGTCGGGAACATGGTCACCACCGGGAACACCGGGACGCGCTTCCGCCGCCGTCTCATGGGCCATATCGAGAACGGGCGCCCGAGCGTCTCGGGCTGAGCGTCCGCCGCGCCGCCTCACGTGGGCCGGCGCGGCACCGCCCGACAACGGCGGCCGTCGCGGCGTGCGAGGATCCCTGAGCCCTGTCCGCGGAGCGTGTTCCCGCGGCGGGAGCAGGCTCGTACGGCAGACAGCGCACAGGAGGAGCCCATGTTCGCGATATCCCTCGGTGACGGGGCGGAGCTGCGGCCACTGGAGCCGTGGCAGGCCGAGGAGTTCCTCGCCCATATGGACCGCGCCAGGGATCTGGTCGACCAGCACATTCCGCTGGCCCGCGCGGCCTCGGACGTCGTATCGGCACGGGCGGTGCTCACCGGGTACGCGGAGAAGCAGGCCGCCGACAGCGGACGGATCTACGGGATCTGGCTCGGCTCCACCCTGGTGGGCGGGGTGCTCTTCCGGGTCTTCGACGCGGAGGCGGGCAACTGCGAGGTCGGCTGCTGGCTGGAGCCGGCCGCGACGGGGCGCGGGCTGGTGACGCGTGCCGCGCGCGTGCTGATCGACTGGGCGGTCGAGCGCCGGGGGATCCACCGGGTGGAATGGCAGGTGTCGTCCGCGAACGAGCCGAGCATCGGCGTGGCGCGGCGGCTCGGCATGACGCGGGAGGGGGTGCTGCGGGAGAGCTATCTCCACCGAGGGGTGCGGCAGCACACCGAGATCTGGTCGGTCCTGGCACCCGAGTGGCGCGCGCGGAAGGACGCCGCCGCCCGCTGAGCCTTCGCGCCGCCGTCTCCCCGGGCCCCTTCGCCGGCGACCGGCCCCTCCCAGGGCCTCCGAGCCTCCGGGCCCTCGGGCCCCCGGGCCCCGGAGTCCGGCCGGGAACGGCGGGAGCCCACCCGTTCCGGGACGTTCCGCCGTTCTCAGGAAGTTCTCAGACGGGGCCCCTAGCGTGCGGGTATGAATCCCACCCCCGAGACCCCCACCTCCACGCCGGAAACGGCCGAGGCCCCCACCGCCAAGGCCCCGGAGGTGATATCCGACTCCGCGTCCGAGGGCCCCTCGCTCGCCAAGGCCGACCCCCGGACCGGCCCCCGGACCGGGCCGCAGGGTGCCGCCGCCGACGACCCCGAGGACGCCGAGGGCGTCCACGACCTGGACGACGACGAGGACCTGATCGACGACGACGACGCCGACGAGCGCCGTCCGTCCGGTCTCGGCGCCGCCGCCGCGGCCGTCGTCGCGGTCTGCCTCGGCATCATCGCCCTGACCGGCACCTGGACCGGCCGGGTCGTCGCCGAGCGCGAGACCCTTGTCGGGCAGATCACGACCGGCCAGTCCGCCACCCCGGCGCAGCAGATCTCGGAGATCTACGGTGACGCCTGGCACGCCACCGCCGCGGTCAACGGCGTCGTGGCGCTGCTGGCGCTCCTCGTCGGTGTGATCGTGCTGGTCCTGCCCCAGCGGGCCGGCTGGGTGCGCCCCTTCGCCGTGGCCGGGGCCGTTCTCGGTTTCCTCGGGCTGCTGGTCTCCGTAGGGATGTACTTCGACCTCTTCGCGGCCCTGCCGACCACCCCCGCCGCCTGACGGCGAGCGGAAGCCCCGCAGCGTTGCCCGTATGCCCGTATGCCCGTCGGCCTGTTCTGAGGCCGTGCCCGAGGACCCGTCCCCGAACCCTTAGGCGCGCCGGACGGGCCAGGGAAGCCTTAGGGGCCAGGGGGGCCTTAGGCCCTCCCCGCCCTCGCCGGCCCTCTTTCTGAGGTCCGGCGGGCCGCCGGAATGCGGAACTCTCCCGATGTGCCGGGACCCCCTGGGAGACGAAGGTGGAGGCGTCGACAAGACGCCGGAACACCTTCGCACCAGGGGGAAGACGATGTGGGAGCACGAACTCCAGAAGGTCCACAGGGCCGAGCTGATCCGCAGGGCCGACAACGAGCGGCTCGTACGCGAGGTCCGTGAGGCGGGCCGTGAGACACGCCGACAGGCCCGGAGGGCGGCCAGGGACACGGCCGGGAACACCCGCAGGGACACGGCCGGGAACACCCGCGGGGGCACGGGCGGGGACGCCCGCGGGGACGCGGGGGAGGACCGGGGGAAGGGCCCCGGCCGGTTCACCCGTGCGGCATGACGCCGTGGGGACGACGAGCGCCTCGCCCGCGCGCGCCTCACCGCCGGGCCCCCCGATAACGGGTGCCGCGTTGTCGGACGCCTGTGCGATGCTCGGGCCTGTGGAGACCAGGTCCGTCAGCCCGGTGTTCGTCGGCAGGGCCGGTGAACTGACCGCGCTCACCCAAGCGCTCGCCCGCGCCACCGCGGGCGAGCCCCAGGCGCTGCTCATCGCCGGTGAGGCCGGGGTCGGCAAGACCCGGCTCATCGAGGAGCTGCACGAGGTCGCCTGCGCGCGGAAGGCCGTCGTCGCGGTCGGCGGATGCGTCGAGATCGGCGCGGACGGACTGCCGTTCGCGCCCTTCTCCACCGCCCTGCGCTCGCTGCGCCGCCAGTTGCCCGACGAGCTGGCCGCGGCGGCCGAGGGCCAGCAGGACGAGCTGGCCAGGATCCTGCCCGAGCTGGGCCGCTCCGACCGGGGCGCGCTCGGCGAGGACGGCACGGCCCGGCTGTTCGAACTCACCGCGCGGCTGCTGGAGCGGCTGGCGGCCGACCGTACGGTCGTGCTCGTCCTGGAGGACCTGCACTGGGCGGACGCCTCGACCCGCCATCTCCTGGCCTATCTGTTCCGCGCGCTGCGCCGCGGCCGGCTCGTCGTGCTGGCCACCTACCGCGCCGACGACATCCACCGCCGCCATCCGCTGCGGCCGCTGCTGGCCGAGCTGGACCGGCTGCGGTCCGTACGGCGCATCGAACTCTCCCGCTTCACCCGCGCCGAGGTCCGGCGCCAGCTCACCGGCATCCTCGCGGCCGAACCGGAGCCGGCCCTGCTGGACCAGATCTTCGAGCGCTCCGACGGGAACGCCTTCTTCGTGGAGGAGCTGGCCTGTTCCCTCGGGACGGGCTGCGGCACCGGACTGAGCGACTCCCTGCGCGATCTGCTGCTGGTCAGGGTCGAGGCGCTGCCCGAGGACGCCCAGCGGGTCGCCAGGATCGTCGCCGAGGGCGGCACCACCGTCGAGTACCCCCTGCTGCTGGCGGTCGGCCGCCTCGCCGAGGACGATCTGATCGAGGCCCTGCGGGCCGCTGTCGGCGCCAATATCCTGCTGCCCACGGAGGACGGCGACGGCTACCGCTTCCGGCACTCCCTGGTGCGCGAGGCGGTCAGCGACGATCTGCTCCCCGGCGAGCGCTCCCGGCTCAACCGCCGCTACGCTCAGGTGCTGGAGGCCGATCCCTCGCTCGTACGGGCCGATGAGCGCACCACACGGCTGGCCAGCCACTGGTACCACGCGCACGATGTCGCGAAGGCCCTTCCCGCCGTTCTGAGAGCCTCTGTGGAGGCACGGCGGCGCTACGCCTACTCCGAGCAACTGCGGCTGCTGGAAAGGGCGATGGAGCTGTGGGACGACGCCCCCGGGAGCGTGCGTGACACCCTGCGGCCACCGGACGACGCCGACACCGAGGTCTATCCCCTCTGCGGGCGCGACCCGGCCCCGCTGACGTATCTGGACCTGATGGCGGAGGCGACGGTCGCGGCGCGGCTCGGCGGCGAGCGGGAACGCGCCCTCGCGATAGCCAAGAAGGCCCTCCGGGCCCTGGACGGCGAGGACGGGGAGCAGGACCCGCTGCGCGCCGCGTGGTTCTGGATCCAGCGCTCCAAGATGATGCAGGAGCTCACGCGCGGCGACGGCTGGCAGGAGCTGGCCACCGCGCAGGAGCTGGTACGCGGGCTCCAGCCGTCCGCCGTGCACGCGGAGGTCCTCGCCAGTGTCGCCGCGTGGGGCGCGCTGCACCGGCCGGGACCCGACAGCCTGGTCGCCGCCAACCGCGCCGTGGAGTACGCCCGGCTCGTCGGCGCGGAACACACCGGACTGCACGCCCGCCTCACCCGCGGCTGGCTCACCGCCGACGCCGGGGACGTCGAGGAGGGCCTCGCGGAGATGTACGCGGTGCGGGACCGGGCCGACGCCCTGGGGGCGGTCGGGGTCCTGGGCCGGGCCAGCATCAATCTGCCGTCCACGCTGGAGGGCATGGGCCGCTCGGAGGAGGCGGTGGCCGCCGCGGACCGGGGCATCGCCGTCACCCATCAGCGCGGCCTCGCCGACACGGAGGCCTGGGTACGGGGGAACCAGGCCCACTCGCTCCACTCGCTGGGCCGCTGGTCCGAGGCGGACGCCGTCCTCGACATCGCCGCCGGACTCGCCCACTCCCACAAGGCGCGCGGGGTCGTCGCCGTGTGCCGGGCCGAGCTGGCCCTGACCCGCGGTGAACTCGACGAGGCACAGCGCCAGGTGGAGCTGACCCGGGCCCTCGTCGGCACGCACGACCCGCAGCCGCAGCACTTCATCACACCGGCCCGGCTGATGATGGGGATCGCCGCACGGCGGGGCGTGCCCGCCGACGCCAGGGCCGAGTTCGAGCGGATCGCCGAGCAGGGCTTCCCGCCGGGCACCCAGCGGTACGCGCTGCCGCTGCTGTGCGCGGCGGCGGCGACGGAGGCGGACACCCGGGGACTGCCCGGCACCGAGGAGGACCGGCCGGCCGTGCTCGCGGCCATCCGCTCCCACGCCGGACGGCTGCCCACCCTGGTGCCCGTCTGGCGCGCGTACGGCCTCATGCTGGACGCGGAACTGGCCCGCGCGGAGGGCACCGCGACGCCGGAGCACTGGGCGGGGGTCGTCGCCGCCTTCGAGGAGACCGGCCGTCCCTTCGAACGGGCACTCGCCCGTCTGCGCCGGGCGTCGGCCCTTCTGGACGCCCACGCCGGCCGGGCGGAAGCGGCCGGGCTGCTCGCCCAGGCCCACACCACCGCCCTGCGGCTCGGTGCCCGGCCCCTCGCCGAGGACATCACGCGGGTCGCGGGACGGGCACGCCTCGGCCTCCCGGGCGCCGCAGGCGGGGCCGTGGAGCGCGCGGCCCCGCGGCCCGTCCCCGACCCGGCCCGCTCCCTGGGGCTTACCCCCCGGGAACAGGACGTCCTGCGCCTTGTCGCCGCCGGTCACAGCAACCGCCGGATCGCCGAGGAGCTGTACATCTCACCCAAGACCGCGAGCGTCCATGTCTCCAACATCCTGGCCAAACTGGGTGTCTCCGGGCGTACGGAGGCCGCGGCTCTCTCCCACCGCCTCCGTCTCTTCCCCGACCCGGCGGACGCCTCCGCGCGTTCCTGAGGGCCGTCCCCGCGCGGGGACGGCTCAGGCAAGTCCTCGGGGGCCAGTCCTCCGGGGCCAGTCCTCGGTGGTCAGTCCTCTGTGGTCAGTCCTCGGCCGGCGCCGGGACCCTGATCGTGACCTTTCCGGAGGCGAGGTCTATCGGGCCCCGGCCCGGATCGTTGTCATCGACGTCCACCCGGCTGACTTCCAGCCGCTTCTGCTCGTCGTCGGTGTGCTTGCGGCCCGGAGCGAAGATCTCTTCGATCATGTTGAACACAGACAACTCACCGTCCCACTACCTGGTGCCGGGCCCCGTTCAGGAGACCTCCAGCCGGAGGATTCTGTCGTCCCCCGGCTTCGGCGTGCCCCGGCCGTCCGTATTGTTGGTCACCAGCCACACCGTGCCGCCACCCGTGGAAAGCACGGTGCGCAGGCGGCCGTACTCGCCTACGAGGAACGCCTGGGGTGGTGCCGCCAATTCCCGTCCCGCCAGCGGAGCGCGCCACAGCCGCTCACCGCGCAGGGTCGCCAGCCAGATGGAGCCCTCCGCGAAGGCGATCCCGCTGGGTGAGGCCTCGCTCGGCGGCCACTCCGCGACGGGACTGACCACGCCCGGCCGGTCGGACTTTCCCTCGGCGTCCGGCCAGCCGTAATTCTTCCCGGGCTCGATCAGATTCAGCTCGTCCCAGGTGTTCTGACCGAACTCCGAGGCCCAGAGGCGTTTCCCGGAATCCCAGGCCAGACCCTGCACATTGCGGTGGCCATAGGAATAGACGACCGAATCCGGCTCGGGATTGCCATGGACGGGCTGTCCGTCGGGAGTCATCCGGAGGATCTTGCCGGCGAGGGATTTCCGGTCCTGGGCGAGCTGCCCGTCCCCGCTCTCCCCCGTACCCGCGTACAGCATTCCGTCCGGGCCGAAGGCGATCCGCCCGCCGTTGTGGATGGTGCCTTTCGGGATACCGCGCAGCACCGTGTCGGGCGCGCCGAGCTGCTGCCCCGCGGGCTTCTTCCCGTCGTACAGCATCCGGGCGATGCGGTTGTCCGACTCGGTGGTGAAGTACGCGTACACCAGACGGTCCGCGCCGAAGGTGGGGGAGAGGGCGATCCCGAGCAGCCCGCCCTCGCCCGCCGAGGAGACCCCCGGCACCGTCGAGACCAGGCTCTTCTTCCCGTTCTCCGCGTCGACCCGGGTGATCGTCCCCTCGTCGCGCGAGGAGACCAGGAGATCGCCGTCGGGCAGGGCGGCCAGCCCCCAGGGCGAGTTCAGCCCCTCGGTCAGGGTCGACACCACCTTCACCGAGCCCTTCGCGGGCGCGGCCGGCGGGCTGGGCGTCCCGCTCCCGGGCGAGGCCGCCGGACTCGACGCCGCGGGCCGCCCCGGCCCGGGACCGGTCCCGCCGTCGGAGGAACATCCGGTGACCACGAGAAGAGCGGCAGCGGCCCCCACGGCCGTCACAGCTGAACGATGCACGGTTCCGATCCCTTCGACGACGGCGCTCGAACTGACGGCGCGCTTCCCCTGTTCATACACCGCCGCCCCGGCTCGGGTTCCCGCCGACGGCGTACTCATGGCCGATCGAACGGATCCGGCCAATCAGCGGCCCGCCGGCCCGCCGGCCCGCAGGCCGCCGCAGGCAACCCATCGCCCGGGACCCGCCGCCCGACCCGCTGACCCACCATGCCCCGCGGCCGGCCGACGGCAGTCCGACGGCGTCCGACGGCGTCCGACGGCGTCCGTCGACGGAGGTCCTCAGCGGCGTCCGCCGGCGGATCCGCCGCCGTCTCAGTCCCACGACCCCCGTGCCGGCGGCAGCGCCGCGATCTCCGCCAGATCCCGCGCCGTCAGCTCCACCTCGGCCGCGCCCGCGTTCTCCACGGCCCACCGCTCCCGCTTCGTCCCCGGCAGCGGCACCACATGACGCCCCCGGCCGAGCACCCAGGCCAGCGCCACCTGCGCCGGAGTCGCGCCGTGCCGCCCGGCGATCCGCCGCAACCCGGCCACCAGCGGCTGGTTCGCGGCCATCATCTCCGCCGTGAACCGAGGATGCCGCGCCCGCAGATCGTCCGGTTCGAACCCCTGCCCAGGGGTGAGCGTGCCCGTCAGAAAGCCGTTGCCCAGCGGCATCGCCGCCAGAAAACCCACGCCGCGCGCCTCGCACCACGGCAGCAGCCGCTCCAGCGCCTCCGGCGACCACACCGACAGCTCCGCCTCCACCGCGCTCACCGGGAAGACCTGCTGCACCCGCTCCAACTGCCGGATCGTCGCCTCGTGCAGATGCGCGCCGGATCTGCGCCGGGACGCGCGCGCCCCGACCGCGCACAGTCCGAGCGCCCGTACCTTCCCGGCGCCCACCAGTTCCGCCATCGCGCCCCATGTCTCCTCGACCGGTATCTCGGGATCGGCGCGGTGCAACTGGTAGAGATCGATCACATCGGTCTGGAGCCGCCGCAGCGAGGCGTCACAGGCCCGCCGCACATATCCGGGGCTGCCGTTGGCGACGATGTGCTGATCGCCCACGAGCAGCCCGCACTTGGTCGAGACGAAGGCGTCCGCGCGCCGCTGTCCGAGTACCCGCCCCAGCAGCAGTTCATTGGTGAACGGCCCGTACATGTCCGCCGTGTCGAGCAGGGTCGTCCCGGCGTCGAGCGCCGCGTGCACCGTACGGAGCGAACGGTCACCGCGCTGCTGCGAGCCGGTGTAGGCCCAGTGCATCGGCATACAGCCCAGCCCGACCGCTCCCACGTCCAGCGCCGCCGCACCGATTGTCCTGCGCTCCAACGCCGTTACCCCTCCCTGTGCCGTCCTCAAGCTAACCTCATCGGTCCGACGCGCTTCGCATAGCCTCCTGACCATGACTTCAGACGTGTGGCTCCCGTTTCCGGCCGAGGAGATCGACGGCCTTCCCCCGGGGCTCCGCCTCCGCCTCTGGGACGGCACCCAGGACTTCCCCGCCGACCCGGCCGACTGCGCCTTCTACGTCGTCCCGTACATGAAGGGCCCGGAGATCGCGATACGGCCGCTCGCCGCGATGACCTCGGTACGCGTCGTCCAGACCCTCTCGGCGGGAACCGACCATGTGACCCCCGGGCTCGGCTCGCTGCCCGCCGGGGTGCGGCTCTGCAACGCCCGGGGCGTCCACGAGGCCAGTACCGCCGAACTCACCCTCGCGCTCGTCCTCGCCTCCCTGCGCGGCATCCCCGGCTTCGTCCGGGGACAGGAGCGGGAGGAATGGCGCTCGGGCTTCTACCCCGCGCTCGCCGACCGGTCCGTGCTGATCGTCGGATACGGATCGATCGGCGCCGCCATCGAGGACCGGCTCGCGCCCTTCGAGTGCGCGCGGGTGGCGCGCGTCGCGCGCTCCGCACGCACTACGGAGCGCGGTGCGGTCCACGCGTTCACCGAGCTGCCCGCGCTGCTGCCGGACGCCGATGTGGTGATCCTGTCGACACCGCTCACCGAAAGCACGAAAGGCCTGGTGGGAACCGAGTTCCTGGCCCGGATGAAGGACGGCGCCCTGCTGGTGAACATGGCGCGCGGCCCCGTCGTCGACACTGAGGCGCTGCTCGCGGAGACGAAAAGCGGAAGGATCACGGCCGCTCTCGATGTCACCGACCCGGAACCCCTCCCCGCGGGGCATCCGCTCTGGCATGCTCCGGGTGTCCTCGTCAGCCCCCACGTCGGCGGGTCCACCTCGGCGTTCCTGCCGCGTGCCAAGCGTCTGCTGGTCGACCAGCTCACCCGGTTCGCCACCGGGGAGGAACTGCGCAACACCGTCCTCGTCACCGGATGAACCCCCGCGGAAGCACCCCCTGACCGTCCGCGCGCCGGTCATCGGACACGCTCCGCAGCCGTCCGGACACCCTCGTGGCCGACAACCGCCCAGGTCGTCATGGAGAGTAGAAGAACTATGTCCCTGAGTGACGAGACTGGTGTATCGTCCCGATCTGGGGGCTGCTCCATGTCCGGAGCGGCGCGGCGGAGCGACCAGAATCCGAGGGGGGCGACGGGCGATGTACAGCCGATGGACCAACGATCCGACGCGGCAGGGACGCCGGCGGCGACCTCCGGACACCCCGGTGCGCAGGCCGGCCCCCTCGGCGGTGACAGCGAAGCGTCCTGGAGCGATCCGGTGAGCGCCGAGGGCGTGTTCCTCGGCCGGCGGTCGGTCCCCGGCAGCGGCACGGCGCTGCTGGCACAGCTTCTCCTCGCCCTGATCTGCGGGGGATACGCGACCGGGGCCGCGCTCGGCTGGGGCTCGGAGAAACTGGCCCTCTTCATGGGGGATTTCGGGCTGAGCCTCGCCGCCCTGATCGCCGCCGTCTCCTGCTTCCTCTACGCACGCGTCCGGGGCGGCCCCTTCCGGCCCGCCTGGCTGCTGTTCTCGTTCTCCTCGGCGATGGCCGCCGGCGGCAACGCGGTCTGGGGCTGGTACGAATTCGTCCTGGGCAGGCCGGTGCCCAGCCCCTCCCTCGCCGACCTCTTCTTCCTCTGCTTCGCGCCGCCCGCCATCGTGGGCCTGCTCGTCCTCGCCAAGCGCCCGGTCAGCCGGGCCGGCTGGCTCTGTCTCGCGCTGGACTCCTGGCTGATCGGCGGCTCGCTGCTCACCCTCTCCTGGAGCCTGGCCCTGGCGCGCACCACCCGGGTCAGCGGCGAGAGCGTGACCCAGGCGGCGCTGTCCCTCGCCTATCCGCTGCTCGACATCGTGCTCGTCAGCATGGTCCTCGCCCTCCACTTCCGGCGCTCCACGGGCAGCCGTTCCGCGGTGAACACCGCGATCGCCGCCCTCGCTCTGACGGTGCTGTGCGACGCCCTGTTCACCTCGCCGCTCATGCGGGAGACCTACCGCTCGGGCCAGCTCCTGGACGCCGGCTGGTTCGCCGGCTCGCTGCTCCTCGCCTACGCGCCCTGGGGCGTGCGCCGGACGCCCGAGAGCGTCCCGCAGCCGCGCCCGAGCCGGCAGAGCCGCCCCTCCGGCCATCCGATCGCCGGTTCCCTGGCCGCGATCACGCCGTATCTCGCGGCGGCGGTCTGCACCCTGGGAATCCTCTACAACGTCATCGAGGGCCGTCAGGTGGACCGGGTGGTGGTCCTCACGGGCTGTACGGTCGTACTCGCCCTCGTCGTGCGCCAGGGCATCATGCTCATCGACAACATCGCCCTCACCCATGAACTGGCGCAGAAGGAGAACCACTTCCGCTCCCTGGTCCAGGGATCCAGCGATGTGATCATGATCGCCGCGCCCTCCGGGATACTGCGCTATGTCAGCCCCGCGGCCTCCGGGGTGTACGGACGCGAGGCCGAGGATCTCGTCGGCGCCGAACTCGCCTCGATCATCCACCCGGACGATCTCGGCCGCGTCGTCCACGAGGTGCGGAGATTCCTGGCCGCGCCCCCCTCGGAGGAGCCCACCACCCGCATCGAGTGCCGCTTCAGGTCGGGCACCGGCGACTGGCTCAATGTGGAGTCCACCGTCAACCGCCACCAGGGCGGGCTGATCTTCAACAGCCGGGACGTCACCGAACGGGTCCGTCTCCAGGCGCAGTTGCAGCACAACGCCGAGCACGACCCGCTGACCGATCTGCCCAACCGGGCCCTGTTCACCGAGCGGGTGCGCCAGGCCCTGTCCGGCCGCCGTACGACCGACGCCGGCACCGCCGTGCTCTTCATCGACCTCGACGGCTTCAAGGCCGTCAACGACCGTCTGGGCCACCAGGCCGGGGACGAGCTGCTGATCCTCGCCGCGCACCGGCTCCAGGAGTCCGTACGGGCCGGGGACACCGCCGCCCGGCTCGGCGGGGACGAGTTCGCGGCCCTCGTCCTCGGCGACGGCGGCACCGACCGCAGGGCCCGGGAGTACCAGGTCCATGAGATCGCCGACCGGCTGCGCCTCAAGCTCTCCCAGCCCTACCGCATCGACGGCAACGATGTCCGGGTCGCCGCCTCCATCGGTGTCGCCTTCGCCGAGCCCGGCACGACCCCCACCGATCTGATGCGCAACGCCGACCTCGCCATGTACCGCGCCAAGGCGGGCGGCAAGGACCGCGTCGAGCTGTACGCGCCCCAGATGCAGGCCGATGTGGTCCGCAGGACGGAGCTGGCCGCCCGGCTGCGCACCGCGCTCCACGACGGCGAGTTCGCCCTGCTCCACCAGCCCGTGGTCCATCTCGCCACCGGCCGGGTCTCCTCCGTGGCCGCCCAGGCCCGCTGGCGCTCGGCCCAGGGCATCCTCTTCACCCCGGCCGAGTTCCTGCGCGTCACCGACGACAGCGACCGCACCGCGGAACTCGCCCGCTGGCTGCTCGAAGAAGCCGTCGCCCAGGCCGCGGAGCGCGCCAGAAAGGGCCATCCCGTACCCGTGGCGGTCCGGCTCCCGGCCCGCAGGCTGCTCGACAGGTCGATGCCGCTCGGCTCCATCGAGGCCCTGCTGACCCGCCATGGACTCGCCTCCGGGGATCTGGTGATCGAGCTGGCCGACACCGACCCGCGCGCCTCGCTGGACGAGCTGGAGCGCCGGCTCGTCGCGCTGCGCCGGCTCGGGGTACGGATCGCGCTCGACGGCTTCGGCAGCGGTTACGCGGCGATAAACGCGCTGCGGCGCCTCCCCGTCGACGTACTGAAACTGGACCGCGGTCTGGTGGAGGGCGTCGTGGAGTCCGCCCGGCTGCACAAGATCACCGCGGGGCTGCTCAGGATCGCCGGCGATCTGGGTCTCCAGTCGGTGGCCGACGGCGTGGATGTGCCCGAGCAGGTGCTCGCGCTGCGCGCCATGGGGTGCACCCACGGCCAGGGGATGGCCTTCTCCGGGCCGCTCGACGAGTACCGGCTGCGCCGGGCCCTGGTGGGCGGCGCGTACACGCTGCCGGGCGGCGGCGCCGTCCGGCCCGTCCTGACCGGGAGCGCGCTGCCGGTCAGAAACCCTCGTCAGCCGGTCACCGACCGGATTCCGCGTCCCCTCGATCCGCTCAAATAATGAGACTCCCATCCCACCCACTTGACAGCCGGGGCGCGCCGGAGGGAGGGTCTGAGCCATGCGCACCCGAATTCTCGTACTTGGACAGCGCGTCGGCTGAAGCAGAGCTCCGTATCCCGCTCTGCAGACCGCACCGACGCGCTCCCCTCGCTTGCCTCACGGCACGAGGGGTTTTTTGTTGCACCGGCACACCACAAACCTCGCAAAAACCCTCAGCTTCGAGAAGAGAATGCCGATGACCGAGCAGGCCACCGGGGCCCACCATCCGCAACCGCGGGCCCGTAACGGCGGACCGTCCTCCGCCTCCGTTGAGCACGTCACGGGTGCGCAGTCCCTCATCCGTTCGCTCGAGGAAGTGGGCGCCGACACGGTATTCGGCATCCCCGGCGGTGCGATCCTGCCCGCCTACGACCCGATGATGGACTCCACCCGGGTCCGTCATGTGCTGGTCCGCCATGAGCAGGGCGCGGGCCACGCGGCCACCGGTTACGCCCAGGCCACCGGCAGGGTGGGCGTCTGCATGGCGACCTCGGGCCCCGGCGCCACCAATCTGGTCACCCCGATCGCCGACGCCCATATGGACTCGGTGCCGCTGGTCGCGATCACCGGCCAGGTCGCCAGCAAGGCCATCGGGACGGACGCCTTCCAGGAGGCGGACATCTGCGGCATCACCATGCCGATCACCAAGCACAACTTCCTTGTCACCAAGGCCGAGGACATCCCGCGCACCATCGCGGAGGCCTTCCACATCGCCTCCACCGGCCGTCCGGGCCCCGTCCTGGTCGACATCGCCAAGGACGCGCTCCAGGCCCGTACGACCTTCAGCTGGCCGCCCACCCACGACCTGCCCGGCTACCGCCCGGTCACCAAGCCGCACGCCAAGCAGATCCGTGAGGCCGCCAAGCTGATCACCCAGGCCAGGCGGCCGGTGCTCTATGTCGGCGGCGGAGTCATCAAGGCCGGCGCGACCGCCGAGCTGAAGGTCCTCGCGGAGCTGACCGGCGCCCCCGTCACCACCACCCTGATGGCGCTGGGCTCCTTCCCCGACAGCCACCCGCTGCATGTGGGAATGCCGGGCATGCACGGTTCGGTCACCGCCGTCACCGCGCTCCAGAAGGCCGATCTGATCATCGCCCTGGGTGCCCGCTTCGACGACCGCGTCACCGGCAGACTCGACAGCTTCGCCCCGTACGCCAAGATCGTCCACGCCGATATCGACCCGGCCGAGATCGGCAAGAACCGCGCCGCCGACGTGCCGATCGTCGGCGACGCGCGTGAGGTCCTCGCCGATCTGGTCCAGGCCGTCCAGGCCGAGCACACCGAGGGCCGGGTGGGGGACTACAGCGCCTGGTGGCGGGATCTCAACCGCTGGCGCGAGACCTATCCGCTCGGCTACGAGCAGCCCGCGAACGGCAGCCTCTCCCCGCAGCAGGTCATCCAGCGCATCGGCCAGCTCGCCCCGGAGGACACCATCTACGCCGCGGGCGTCGGCCAGCACCAGATGTGGGCCGCGCACTTCATCGACTACGAGAAGCCCGCCACCTGGCTCAACTCCGGCGGCGCGGGGACCATGGGATACGCCGTCCCGGCCGCCATGGGCGCCAAGGCGGGCCGGCCCGACCGTACGGTCTGGGCGATCGACGGCGACGGCTGCTTCCAGATGACCAATCAGGAACTGACCACCTGCGCGCTCAACAACATCCCGATCAAGGTCGCGATCATCAACAACGGCGCGCTGGGGATGGTCCGCCAGTGGCAGACCCTCTTCTACAACCAGCGCTACTCCAACACCGTCCTGCACTCGGGCCAGGAGACGACGGAGGGCGGCCCCACCGGTGGCACCCGCGTCCCCGACTTCGTGAAGCTCTCCGAGGCCATGGGCTGTGTCGCGATGCGCTGCGAGTCGCCCGAGGAGCTGGACGCGGTCATCGCCAAGGCGAACGCGATCAACGACCGCCCCGTGGTGGTCGACTTCATCGTCCACGAGGACGCCCAGGTGTGGCCGATGGTCGCCGCAGGCACCTCCAACGACGAGGTCATGGCCGCGCTGGGTGTCCGCCCCGACTTCGGCGACAACGCGGACGACTGAGCCGGAACGAGAGCACGAGAGACCGAGAGCCCGAGAGAGAGACCGACACATGACCAGGCACACGCTCTCCGTTCTGGTGGAGAACACCCCCGGTATCCTCGCCAGGATCGCCGCCCTGTTCTCCCGCCGCGGCTTCAACATCGACTCCCTCGCCGTCGGTGTCACCGAGCACCCCGACATCTCCCGCATCACCATCGTGGTCAATGTCGAGGAACTGCCCCTGGAGCAGGTGACGAAGCAGCTCAACAAGCTGGTGAACGTCCTCAAGATCGTCGAACTCGAGCCCGGCGCCGCGATCCAGCGCGAGCTCGTCCTGGTGAAGGTCCGCGCCGACAACGAGACCCGCTCCCAGATCGTCGAGATCGTCCAGCTCTTCCGCGCCAAGACCGTCGATGTCTCACCCGAGGCCGTCACGATCGAGGCCACCGGATCGAGTGACAAGCTCGACGCCATGCTCAAGATGCTGGAGCAGTTCGGCATCAAGGAGCTGGTGCAGTCCGGGACGATCGCCATAGGGCGTGGCGCGCGGTCCATCACGGACCGCAGCCTGCGGGCGCTCGACCGCAGCGCGTAGCCCGCTCAGCCCGTCCGTCCACCCGGGGTCCGGCTCGCATGGCGAGACCGGAAGACCGCCCCCGCCCGCCCCGCCGTACGGTGGGACGCAAGCTGCGAATACACAGAAGTGCACACCAAGGAGAAGACCCAGTGGCCGAGCTGTTCTACGACGACGATGCCGACCTGTCCATCATCCAGAACCGCAAGGTCGCGGTCATCGGTTACGGCAGCCAGGGCCACGCCCACGCGCTGTCGCTCCGTGACTCGGGTGTCGATGTCCGGGTCGGCCTGCACGAGGGCTCCACGTCCAGGGCCAAGGCCGAGGAGCAGGGCCTGCGCGTGGTGACGCCCGCAGAGGCCACCGCCGAGGCCGACGTCATCATGATCCTGGTGCCGGACCCGATCCAGGCCGAGGTCTACGAGAAGTCCATCAAGGACAATCTGAAGGACGGCGACGCCCTCTTCTTCGGCCATGGCCTCAACATCCGCTACGGCTTCATCAAGCCGCCGGCCAATGTCGATGTCGCGATGGTCGCCCCCAAGGGCCCCGGTCACCTGGTCCGCCGCCAGTACGAGGAGGGCCGCGGCGTTCCGTGTATCGCCGCCGTCGAGCAGGACTTCTCCGGCAGCGCCTTCGCGCTGGCCCTCTCGTACGCGAAGGGCATCGGCGGCACCCGCGCCGGCGTGATCAAGACGACGTTCAAGGAGGAGACCGAGACCGACCTGTTCGGTGAGCAGGCGGTGCTCTGCGGCGGTACCGCCGCGCTGGTCAAGGCGGGCTTCGAGACGCTGACCGAGGCCGGCTACCAGCCGGAGATCGCGTACTTCGAGTGCCTCCACGAGCTGAAGCTGATCGTGGACCTGATGTACGAGGGCGGTCTGGAGAAGATGCGCTGGTCGGTCTCCGAGACCGCCGAGTGGGGCGACTACGTCAGCGGCCCGCGCATCATCAACGACCAGACCAAGGTCGAGATGAAGAAGATCCTGGGCGAGATCCAGGACGGTACGTTCGCCAAGAACTGGATGGACGAGTACCACGGCGGTCTGAAGAAGTACAACGAGTACAAGAAGGCCGACAGCGACAGCCTGCTGGCGACCACCGGCGCCGAGCTGCGCAAGCTCATGAGCTGGGTCGACAACGACGACGCGTAACACCGCGCGGGGACGGCCCCGGTCCGCCCGGACCGGGGCCGTCCGCACGCACGACGACGCGGGACCGCACGTATGAGTGATCCTCTCGCGCGGGCGGATCACACGCCCCGTGACAGCACTAGACTGCTCACACATACGCGTCAGGCCCACAGCGTCGTGCGTCTTCCACGCGGCTAGGTCCTGTCCGACCGGGCACGCCCTAGGACCCCTCCACCGCCTGCGGCCGTCGGGACGGCCGTCCGCAATGGGACTTGTGAGGACTCACGTGAGCTCGAAACCTGTCGTACTCATCGCCGAAGAGCTTTCGCCCGCCACTGTCGACGCGCTCGGTCCGGACTTCGAGATCCGGCACTGCAACGGCGCCGACCGCGCGGAGCTGCTGCCCGCCATCGCCGATGTGGACGCCATTCTCGTCCGTTCCGCGACCAAGGTCGACGCCGAGGCGGTCGCCGCGGCCCCGAAGCTCCGGGTGGTCGCCCGCGCCGGGGTCGGCCTCGACAATGTCGATGTCTCCGCCGCCACCAAGGCCGGCGTGATGGTCGTCAACGCGCCGACCTCCAATATCGTCACCGCCGCCGAGCTGGCCTGCGGCCTGCTGGTCGCCACGGCGCGCAATATCCCGCAGGCGAACACCGCCCTCAAGAACGGCGAGTGGAAGCGCTCCAAGTACACGGGCGTCGAGCTGAGCGAGAAGACGCTGGGCGTGGTGGGCCTGGGCCGGATCGGTGTGCTGGTCGCCCAGCGCATGTCCGCCTTCGGGATGAAGATCGTCGCCTACGACCCCTACGTACAGCCGGCCCGTGCCGCGCAGATGGGCGTCAAGCTGCTGACGCTGGACGAGCTGCTGGAGGTCTCCGACTTCATCACCGTGCATCTGCCGAAGACCCCCGAGACGCTGGGGCTGATCGGCGACGAGGCGCTGCACAAGGTGAAGCCGACGGTACGGATCGTCAACGCCGCGCGCGGCGGGATCGTGGACGAGGAGGCGCTCGCCTCCGCCCTCAAGGAGGGCCGGGTCGCCGGCGCGGGGCTGGACGTGTACGCGAAGGAGCCCTGCACGGACTCCCCGCTGTTCCAGTTCGACCAGGTCGTCTGCACCCCGCACCTCGGCGCGTCCACCGACGAGGCCCAGGAGAAGGCGGGTATCGCGGTCGCCAGGTCCGTGCGGCTCGCCCTCGCCGGTGAGCTGGTCCCGGACGCGGTCAATGTCCAGGGCGGGGTCATCGCCGAGGACGTCAGGCCGGGGCTGCCGCTCGCCGAGAAGCTGGGCCGTATCTTCACCGCCCTGGCGGGCGAGGTCGCGGTCCGTCTCGATGTCGAGGTGTACGGCGAGATCACCCAGCACGATGTGAAGGTGCTCGAACTCTCCGCGCTCAAGGGCGTGTTCGAGGATGTCGTCGCCGAGACGGTCTCCTATGTGAACGCGCCGCTGTTCGCGCAGGAGCGCGGGGTGGAGGTGCGGCTCACCACATCGAGCGAGTCCCCGAACCACCGCAATGTGGTGACCGTGCGCGGCACGCTCGCCGACGGCGAGGAGGTCGCGGTCTCCGGCACGCTGGCGGGCCCCAAGCACCTTCAGAAGATCGTCGCGATCGGCGACTACGACATCGATCTGGCGCTGGCCGACCACATGGTCGTCCTGCGGTACGAGGACCGTCCCGGTGTGGTCGGCACGGTCGGCCGGATCCTCGGTGAGGCCGGACAGAACATTGCGGGGATGCAGGTCTCCCGGGTGGAGGAGGGCGGCGAGGCGCTGGTCGTGCTCACCGTCGACGACACGGTGTCGCCGTCCGTGCTCGCCGAGATCGCGGAGGAGATCGGCGCGACGTCGGCCCGCTCGGTGAACCTGACCGACTGAGCCGCACCGGCCGCAGCGGCCGGACCGGGCCAGGGGGCCCGGCTGAACGACGAGGGGCCCGGCAGCAGCCGGGCCCCTCGCATGTCTCCGGTGCCGACGGTGCGGCGAGGGGGCCCGTGCGGCCTCCTCGACGGTCTCCCTGGCTCGATGGCCTCACCGGCCGGTTCGCAGGCCGGTTCCGCTCATCGACTCCGGCCTCCCTCCCGGCAGTTGGCCCGCGACGGCGCTCGCGGCGCTCGCAGCCCGGGGCAGGCGATCGCGTCGGGGGCCTCGAACGCGTCGGGGGCGTCGGGGCGTTGGGGAGTCGGGGAGTCGGGGAGTCCCGGCCCCCGAGGCCGTCAGAGGCGGGCGGATTTGAGGGCCATATGCAGCAGCAGGCGGTCCTCGCCCTGGTCGAGGTCGAGGCCGGTGAGCTGTTCGATGCGGGACAGCCGGTAGTAGAGCGTCTGGCGGTGGATGCCGAGGGCGGCGGCCGTGCGGCCCGCCTGGCCCGCGTGGTCGAGGAACACCTCGGCGGTGTGGGCGAGTTCGGCGTGGGCCGGGGCCAGGAGTGGGCGGACCGCGGGATCCGGGCCGGTGGGGAGCGCGGTCAGCAGGCGGTACGGGCCGATCGAGGTCCACTCGGCCACCGGGCCCGTGTGCGGCCGGGCCAGGGACGTACGGGCGGAGGCGACCGCCTCCCGCCAGGCGGCGGGCAGTTCGGCCAGACCCCGGCGCGGGGCGCAGACGCCGGCGGCGACCTCAGGGCCCGCGCTGGCGCAGAGCCGGGCCACGGACGCGAGGACGGGCGCGAGCGCGTCCGCCGAGCGCAGCCGTACGAGCAGGGCCACCGCCTCGGGGCCCTCCCCGTCGCCCTGATCCGCCGCCGTGCCGGACGCGTCGCCGGTCCGCCACCCGGCCACCGCCTCGGGGGCCGCCGGGGGACCGGTGGGCCCGCCGGGAGGAGTCCGCCCGGCCGGGGCGTCCGCGGGGGGCGGGCCGGCGGGGTGCCCGGCCGTCCCGCCCCGGGGTGTCCGGGCGGGCGGACCGGCCGGACCGTCGTACGCCCGGTGGCCGTACGGATCGGCGGCGGGCGAGGGGCCGTGCGGGGGCGCCAGGTCCGTCCGCCGCGCGGATGCTTCCCCGCCGCCGTGCCCGCCGCCGTGCCCGCCGCTAGGTGTGCCCCGGGGAGTCCGGCCGGCCGGCTCGTCGGGACCGGGTGCACGGGCGGGCTCGTACGCGCTCGTGCGGCCGGCCGTCGCGGGCCCGTGGGACCGGACCGTACGGCCGGGGCGTCCGGTCCCGCCGCTCAGGCCGGCCGAAGGCGACCGCGGGTCCGCCCCCGGATACGGCAGCGTGCACAGGGCCGCCGTGCCCGGGACGGCGCGCAGCGAGGGCTCCTCCAGCCGCCAGGGCGCCACGCACAGCAGGACATGCGGACCGTCCGCGCTCGGGCCCAGCGCCGTGCGCAGGGTGGCCAGGGCCATGTCGCGCTGCCAGCCCGGCCCCGCCGTGAGCACCGCGCGCAGCTCGCGGGCCAGGTCCGCGCCCGCCTTCGCCTCCTCGGCGAGCAGGTCGCCGATCCGGGCCGTCACCTCCATGGCCGCGGCCAACCGGGAGTCGCTGGGGCCCGGGTCGGAGTCGTCGAGCAGCCATACGTACCCGAGCACCCCGCCCCGGTGCCGTACGGGCAGACAGATCCGGCCGCGGAAGACGCCCGCGTCCGGGGCGGCCGGGATACGGACCGGGCCCTTCGCCCGGGTGATGCCGAAGCCCTCGAACCAGGCCCGTACCGCCGGGGTGGACTTCCTGGTCAGGATCGAGCGCGTCCTGACCGGGTCCATCGCCGTGTCGTCGTCGCTGTCGTGCGCGCCGAAGGCGATCAGCCCGAAATCCCGGTTCTCCAGCGTCGTGGGGACACCGAGCAGCGCCGTGATCTCGTCGACCAGTTCCTGGTAATCGCCCTTCATCCGCATATTCTCGCACCGCCTTCAGACAAGTGTCTGAGATCCCGGCCACGGATGCGTGACACCTGTCGATGGCAGAGGATCGAAGCGGTCCCTAGGTTTCACAGTGGTTCTCCGTGCCGTACGGAAGCGGCCCTCCCGGCCCGCCCCGACCCGGCCCTGCTCGATCTCACCATGGAGGTGCCCTGTGCTGGGTCCCGTGATCCTCGCCGCCGCGCGCAGCGACAGAATGCGCCGTGTCGTGTCGGCCGCCCCGGTCACCAAGCCCGTGGTGAACCGCTTCATCGCCGGTGAGTCGATCGAGGAGACGGCCCCGGTCGTCGAGGCCATGGCCGGCCGCGGGCTGGAGGTCACGCTCGATGTGCTCGGCGAGGACATCACCGATCCGGTCGAGGCCCTGTTCGCCCGTGACGCGTATCTCCGGCTGATCGAGGCGCTCGCCCCGCTGGAGCTGGGCGCCCGCGCCGAGATGTCGGTCAAGCTCTCCTCCTTCGGCCAGGCACTCCCCGGCGGGCACGACCTCGCCCTGAAGAACGTCACCGCCGTGGTCGAGGCCGCCGCCGCGATCGGCACCACGGTCACCCTCGACATGGAGGACCACACCACCGTCGACTCGACGCTCGCCATCCACGGCGAGCTGCGTGAGCGCTTCCCGGAGACCGGCGCCGTCGTGCAGTCGTATCTCTTCCGCACCGAGGACGACTGCCGGGCCCTCGCTGCGGCCGGCTCGCGCGTACGGCTGGTCAAGGGCGCCTACAAGGAGCCGGCCTCCGTCGCGTACCAGGACAAGGCCGAGGTCGACCGGGCCTATGTCCGGGGTCTGCGGATCCTGATGGAGGGCTCGGGCTACCCGATGGTCGGCTCCCACGATCCGCGCCTCATCGCGATCGCCCAGGACTGCGCGCACCGCGCGGGCCGCAAGCCCGACGAGTACGAGTTCCAGATGCTGTACGGCATCCGCGAGGCCGAGCAGAACCGGCTCGCGGCCGAGGGACACCGGATGCGGGTCTACATCGCGTACGGCACCGACTGGTACGGCTACTTCATGCGCCGGCTCGCCGAGCGCCCCGCCAACCTCGCGTTCTTCCTGCGTTCGCTGGTCAGCCGCGGCTGAACCCCCGACCGCAACTGATCTACTGATGAAGGAGATTCGGCAACCATGGACGCTGTGACCCAGGTCCCCGCGCCGGTCAACGAGCCGGTGCACGGCTACGCGCCGGGCTCCCCCGAGCGGGCCCGTCTGGAGGTCAGGCTCAAGGAGCTGGCCGAGAACCCCGCCGACCTGCCGATGACCATCGGCGGCGTCAAGCGGATGGGCGGCGGCGAGCGCGTCGATGTCGTACAGCCGCACCGTCACCGGGCCGTGCTCGGCACCTTCGCCGGTGCCACGGAGCAGGACGCCCGGGACGCGGTCGACGCCGCCCTCGCCGCGGCCCCCGGCTGGCGCGCGATGGCCTTCGACGACCGCGCCGCGATCATCCTGCGCGCCGCCGAACTGCTCGCCGGCCCCTGGCGCGAGACGATCGCCGCCGCCACCATGCTCGGCCAGTCGAAGACCGCCCAGCAGGCCGAGATCGACGCGCCCTGTGAGCTGATCGACTTCTGGCGCTTCAATGTGTCGTACGCCCGTGAGCTGCTCGCCGAGCAGCCGGTGGCCAACTCGCCGGGTGTCTGGAACCGTCTCGACCACCGCCCGCTCGAAGGCTTCGTCTACGCGATCACGCCGTTCAACTTCACCGCGATCGCGGGCAATCTGCCCACCGCGCCCGCGCTGATGGGCAATGTCGTGGTCTGGAAGCCCTCCCCGACCCAGACGCTGGCCGCCGTGCTGCTGATGGAGCTGCTGGAGGAGGCGGGACTGCCGAAGGGCGTCATCAACCTGGTGACGGGCGACGGCATCGCCGTCTCCGAGGTGGCCCTGAACCACCCCGAGCTGGCGGGTATCCACTTCACCGGCTCGACCAAGACCTTCCAGCATCTGTGGAAGACGGTCGGCAACAACATCGAGAAGTACCGCTCCTACCCGCGCATCGTCGGCGAGACCGGCGGCAAGGACTTTGTCGTCGCCCACCCGAGCGCCGACCGCGCCGTCCTCAAGACCGCGCTGACCAGGGGCTCCTTCGAGTACCAGGGCCAGAAGTGCTCGGCCTCCTCCCGCGCCTACGTACCGGCGTCGATCTGGCACGACGGCTTCGCGGAGGAGTTCGCGGCCGAGGTCGACGGGATCGCCATGGGCGATGTCACCGATCTGGACAACTTCATCGGCGCCGTCATCGACGCGCGCGCCTTCGCCAAGAACAAGGCCGCGATCGACCGCGCGGCCGCCGACCCGACCTGCACGATCGTCGCGGGCGGTACGTACGACGACTCGGTCGGCTACTTCGTCCGGCCCACCGTCATCGTCTGCACCGACCCGGAGAACGAGGTCTTCACGACCGAGTACTTCGGCCCGATCCTCGCGGTGCACGTCTACGACGACGCCGACTACGACGCGGTGCTCGCCCAGCTGGAGTCCGTCTCGGCGTACGCGCTGACCGGTTCGGTCATCGCCGGCGACCGTGCCGCCGCGGCCGACGCCATGGCGAAGCTGCGGTACGCGGCCGGCAACTTCTACATCAACGACAAGTCGACCGGTGCCGTCGTCGGCCAGCAGCCTTTCGGCGGCGGCCGTGCCTCCGGCACCAACGACAAGGCGGGCGCGCCGCAGAACCTGATGCGCTGGACGCTGACGCGCTCCATCAAGGAGACGCTGGTCCCGCCGACGGACTACCGCTACCCGCACATGGGCTGACGGCTCCGCCCCCACAGACCCGCCCCCGTACCGGCGTCCCCCTCGCCGGTACGGGGGCGGCTCCACGACCGGTTCCACGGCCGGCCGTCAGTGCTCCCGTGGCCCGCTCTCACCCCGTGCGCTCACCCCGTGCGCTCACCCCGTGCGCTCACCCCGTGCGCTCACCCCGTGCGTCTGGCCCCGTGCGAGCTCACAGCTTGCGCCGGCGCGCCATCGCGAACGAGAAGAGCCCGAACAGCGCCAGACCGAGCGCGACCGCCGCCAGCAGCCAGGTACCCGCCGGGTTCCCGGCGAAGGAGCGCAGCGTGTCGTCCAGGCCCTTGGCCTCGTCCGGCCTGTACGCGATCGCCGCCCGTACGACGAACACGCCCACCGCGGCGAAGAGCACACCCCGTGCCACCCCGCCGGCCACCCCGGTCACATCGACGAACTGCTTCTCCCGCCGGGACATCCGGCTCAGCTTGAGATGCTTGTGGTACTTCCGCAGGGCCGCGCGGCTCCCGATCCACACGCCCGCGACCGCGATCCCGGCCCCGGCGATCCCCACGATCCACTGGCCGCCCGGCAACTCCAGGGCCCTGGCCGTGACGTCCTGGGACTGCCGGTCACTGGAACCGCTGCCGCTGCCGGCGTCCCCGGCGGCGAAAGCCAGCACCGAGAAGGCCACGAATCCGTAGAAGACGGCCCGCGCCGCCGACATCAGCCGTTTGTGCGCCTTGTGCCCGTCCGGACCCGCCGCGCCGAAGAGCGCCTCGGAGAGCCGCCACAGCGCCATGCCCGCCAGCCCGAACCCCAGGGCCCACAGCACGACGGAGCCCATCGGCTGCTTCGACACCTCCGCCAGGGCGCCGCCGCGGTCCGCCTGTTTGTTCTCACCCCCGCCGAACGCGATCTGGAGCGCGAGCACGCCGATGAGCAGATACAGGACCCCGCGCGCGGCGAAGCCCCAGCGGGCCGCCACGTCCATGGCCGAACTGTTCGCCGCCTGCCGCGCCTTGCCTCGCCCGCCGAGTGACATCGTCCGTGCGTTCATGGTTGACCTCCGCTGCTCGGGTGCCCCCGCGCCCCTGCCGGAAACGGCGGCGGTCGGGGGCGGCCGGGGTACGGGGGCGCACGGCCGGGGGCTCGGTACGGAACCGTCCGTTCGGGTCGCACGCCGGATGGGAACGCCGCAGGTCGGAGTGGGTGCCGTCTCAGATAGTAGGAAGTCCGAGTAAATATAGAGACAGGGCGGCGTCCCTCGCTTAGCGTGGAAGAGCCGAACGTCTCGCTCCATCCAGCGAATGGCGGTCGTGGGCCGGCGCCCCCAGCAGGCAACCCCTGTGGCGCACGCCCCCCGCCCCTTCCGGCACCTCGTAGATGCGTCACGCGCCCCCCGCCGCGTGACTGGGCTATCTCAAGGAGTCGATCATCATGGCAGAGACGACCGTCCGCCGCGTCCGTCACACTCCCCGCACGAGCGAGTCCGACCGCAAGAACGCCGCCGCCGCGCTCCAGCGTGCCCTCGACCGCAGGGACAACGGCGGTTCGACCGGGCACTGACACCACCCGGCACTGACACCACCCGGCACTGACACCGCGGCGCACTGACACCACCCGGCACTGACACCGCGGCGCACTGACACCACCCGGCACTGACACCACCGGCACGCCCGCCGCTCCCCTCCAGGGGTCGCGCCGTTCCCCTGCGGGAGCAGGCCGTTCCCTTCCGGGCGGTCAGCGGGTGACGGTGAAGTGGTCCACCCGCTCGCCGCTCTCGGCGAGCGCGGTGACCCTCAGCTCCGGGCGGCTCCCCGTCGTCACCTCGACGGCGAGGAAGGAGAAGCCGGTGTAGCGCACCCGTGACCACTCCACGGTCTCGGGCGCCTTCGCGCCGTCCGCCTCCCAGTGGTAGGTGGGCACGCTCTCCACCTCGTCGGCCCCGCCCTCGTGGCCCTCGTAGCTGTCCGGCACCGGAAAGCCGTACAGCGCCTTGCCCGCCCCGCCCGCCGTCACGTACACGATCCCGTCCCGCGTGGAGCTGACGGACGCGCCGATGTCCACCCGGCGCCCGACCGCGCCGCCGCGCAGGGCGTCGGTGCGCTCGTACACATGGTTGTGGCCGTTGACGACCAGATCGACGCGGTGTTTGTCGAAGAGCGGCACCCATGCCTCGCGGACACCGCCGTCGGAGGCGTGCGCGCTGGTCGTCGAGAACGCGCAGTGGTGGAAGAAGACCACGACGAAGTCGAGGTCCGGGTCCGCGCGCAGCTCCCCGAGCCGCCGGTCCAGCCAGCGTGTCTGGGCGCCGTCCGTATGTCCGGTGTTGGCCCGGATCTCGTGGGAGACGTCATTGGCGTCCAGCGCCACCACGCCCACGTTGCCGTAGGTGAACGTGTAGACGCCGGGCGAGCCCACCGGGTCGAGGCCGTTGTCCGGCAGGGTCCAGCGCGCGTTCTGGCCGCCGTAGCCGTCGGGGGAGTACCACGCCTCCATGTCGTGATTGCCGGTGGTCACCATCCAGGGCACCCGCGAGGCCACGGTCTCGGTCTGCGCGAGGAACTGGTCCCAGACCCGTGCGTCGTACACGTCGGACGGCGACCCCCGGCCGCCGCTGTCCGCGTAGCAGAGATCCCCCGCGTGCAGATGGAAGGCCGGGTTCTGGCCCAGGATCACCTGGTCGTTGGCGAGCGCGTCGTACGAGACGCCCTGGTCGCCGAAGGCGGTGAACACGAAGGGCTCGGCGGCGGCGGGCGCGGTACGGAACGTGCCGAGGGTGGAGAAGCGGCGGGGGTCCGCCGGGTCGAACCCCTCGTGACCCACGCCGTAGTAGTACGTGGTCCCGGGGCGCAGCCGCTCCAGTGCCACATGCAGGTAGTACTGGTCCACCGCGGGCAGCGCGGACGACAGTGACGGTGTGTGCAGCGGCCGTACCTCCGCCTCGATCCGCCGGCTCAGCTCCCAGGGCTTCAGCCCCACCCGCAGGAAGGGCTCGCGGACCGGGAACGGCACCTGCCAGGAGACCGTCATCCGTGTCCTCGGGTCGGAGCCGAAGGCGAGATGCCGCCCGAAGGGCGCGACCAGCGACCCGTCCACCCGGGCGGTGACCGGGGAGGGCACCAGGGCCGGACCGGTGACCGGTCCGCCCGAGGAGGCCCCGGCGGGCGCCGTGCTGGAACCCAGTAGCCCGGCGCCCGCGACCGTGCCCGCGACCAGCGTGCCGCCCCTGAGCAGCCCGCGCCGGCCGATCCGGCCGCGCAGGAACTCATGCTGTTCCGGCATGGTCATACGGGAGGCGAGCGGGCCGGGAATCCCGACACGAGGGGTGTCCATGGTCAGACCGTGACACCGGTGGGTGGCGTCCGGATGGATCCTGGGCGTCGAACGGGTGACGGACGCGGCCGGCGGCCGGTGACGCGGCCCGCGCTCGGCGGCGAGACGCGCTCTGTCCACGGAATGGACGCACCGTGTCATGGGATGGGACGCCGGGTAGGGTGCCGACATGTCTCGCAGCATCAATCTCGCAGTGATCCCCGGTGACGGCATCGGCCAGGAGGTCGTGGCCCAGGGCCTGAAGGTCCTGAGTTCCGTCCTTCCTCAGGACGTGAAGCTGGAGACCAAGGAGTACGACCTCGGCGCGGGCCGCTGGCACCGCACCGGGGAGACCCTCCCGGACGCGGAGCTGGAGGCCCTCAAGGGCCATGACGCGATCCTGCTGGGCGCGATCGGCGACCCGTCCGTGCCCTCCGGTGTGCTGGAGCGTGGGCTGCTGCTCAAGCTGCGGTTCGCCTTCGACCACTATGTGAATCTGCGTCCGTCGAAGCTCTTCCCCCACACGGCCACGCCGCTGGCGGGCCGGCCGGACATCGACTTCGTCGTCGTCCGCGAGGGCACGGAGGGCCCGTACACGGGCAACGGAGGTTCGCTGCGCACCGGTACGCCCGCCGAGGTGGCCACGGAAGTGAGCCTCAATACGGCGTACGGGGTGGAGCGGGTCGTCCGGGACGCGTACCGGCGGGCCGCCGCCCGTCCGCGCAAGAAGCTGACGCTGGTCCACAAGAACAACGTCCTCGTCTACGCGGGCCACCTCTGGAAGAACATCTTCGACCGCGTCGGCCGGGAGTACCCCGAGGTCACCACCGACTATCTGCATGTCGACGCCGCGACGATCTTCTTCGTCACCCAGCCCCAGCGCTTCGACGTGATCGTCACCGACAACCTCTTCGGTGACATCCTCACCGACCTGGCCGCCGCCGTGACCGGCGGTATCGGCCTGGCCGCGTCCGCGAACATCAATCCGGACCGTACGTTCCCGTCCATGTTCGAGCCGGTCCACGGGTCGGCGCCGGACATCGCGGGCCAGGGCAAGGCCGACCCCACGGCCACGGTCCTCTCCGTCGCGCTGCTGCTGCGTCATCTCGGCTTCGACGCCGAGGCCGTCCGGATCGAGGAGGCCGTCGCGGCCGACCTCGCCGCACGGGACGCGACGGCTCCCGCGCGCACGACCGACGAGATCGGTGACGCGCTCGCCGTACGCGTGGCGAGCTGACCCGTCGACTCCTTACAGCCGCCGGGTCCTGGAACCCGGCGGCTGTGCTGTGCGGCCACCGGGTACCACCCCCTCAGCCATTGGGCCGCATTCACCCGTTTCCTCCGCTGTGCGTTCACGCGATAATCAGCGTGGGCCGCGGCATGCGGGAATGCTCGGACGTCCTAGTAGCAGGAGCGGCGTGAGCGCGGTCCGTCATACACAACCGGTGAAGGACGAGTATTCATGACCACGCCCACGATCGAGCTCAAGCCCTCCGCGCATCCCCTGTCCGACGCCGAGCGGGAGGCGATCCTGGCCCGCCCCGGGTTCGGCCGCCACTTCACCGATCACATGGTGACCGTCAAGTGGACGGAGGGGCGGGGCTGGCACGACGCGAAGCTCGTTCCGTACGCGCCGCTCTCGATCGACCCGGCCACCATGACGCTGCACTACGCGCAGGAGATCTTCGAGGGCCTCAAGGCCTACCGCCGTCCCGACGGCTCGGTCGCCACCTTCCGGCCCGAGGCCAACGCGACCCGCTTCCAGCTCTCCGCCCGGCGGCTCGCCATGCCCGAGCTGCCGGTGGAGACGTTCATCGCCGCGTGCGACGCGCTGGTCCAGCAGGACAAGGCATGGGTGCCCGCGCACGGCGGCGAGGAGTCCCTGTATCTGCGTCCGTTCATGATCGCGACCGAGGTCGGTCTCGGGGTGCGGCCGGCGAACGAGTATCTGTTCCTCGTCATCGCCTCCCCGGCCGGCGCGTACTTCCCCGGCGGGGTGAAGCCCGTCTCGGTCTGGCTCTCGGAGAACTACGTCCGCGCGGTCCCCGGCGGCATCGGCTTCGCCAAGACCGGCGGCAACTACGCGGCGTCCCTGCTCGCCCAGGCCGAGGCGGCGGAGAAGGGGTGCGAACAGGTGGTCTATCTGGACGCGCTGGAGCACCGCTGGGTCGAGGAACTGGGCGGGATGAATCTGTACTTCGTGTACGGCGACCGTATCGTCACCCCCGAGCTGACCGGCTCGCTGCTGGCGGGCATCACCCGTGACTCGCTGCTCGCCGTGGCGCGCGACCTCGGCTACACCGCCGAGGAGGGCCGGATCTCCAAGGAGGACTGGCGCCGCGACACCGAGAACGGCACCCTCACCGAGGTCTTCGCCTGCGGCACCGCCGCGGTGATCACCCCGGTCGGCCAGGTGAAGTCGGCGGCCGGCGAGTGGATCCAGTCGGGCGGCGAGCCGGGCAAGGTCACCATGGAGCTGCGCACGGCGCTGCTGGACATCCAGCGGGGCGTGGCGCCCGACCCGCACGGCTGGATGCACGAGCTGGGCTGACCCGCCGGGCGGCCGGCTGGCCCCGCCGCCGGTCCACCCCGATTCGGGGGCGGACCGGCGGCGTCCGTGTCGCCGCGGCCGTGAACTGCGGCGGAGCACGGCCGCGACCGTATGGTGAGACGGTTCCGCCCCGTCATGGACGACGTGCGAAAATCGGCTCGTGCTCTCGTTCGCCATGATTATCGGCAGCAAGCGCGCCGGTCCGCAGTGACCGCCTCGTACCACCACGTACGGCGCGGCCATCGTGCCCCAGACCCGCGCGCAGACCTCTCGCACCCGCGAGGGGTTTTTTCGTTTTCCGGCCCCACCCCGGCGGACAGCGGACGGCGCGCGAAGATGGGGGCAAGTGGAGCCAGACCATCCACTCGACAGGAGCAACCCACCATGACCCCAGAGTCCACGGAGAGCGACGACAGTTTCCATGTCTTCGACACCACGCTGCGCGACGGCGCACAGCGCGAAGGCATCAATCTGACCGTCGCCGACAAGCTGGCCATCGCCCGTTACCTGGACGAGTTCGGCGTGGGCTTCATCGAGGGCGGCTGGCCCGGTGCCAACCCGCGTGACACCGAGTTCTTCGCCCGCGCCCGGCAGGAGATCCAGTTCCGCCACGCGCAGCTCGTCGCCTTCGGCTCCACCCGCAGGCCCGGCGCCACAGCGGCGGCGGACCCGCAGGTCAGAGCGCTGGTCGAGTCGGGTGCCCCGGTGGTCACCCTGGTCGCCAAATCGCATGACCGCCATGTGGAACTGGCGCTGCGCACCACCCTCGACGAGAACGTCGAGATGATCCGCGACACCGTGTCCCATCTGCGTGACCAGGGCCGCCGCGTCTTCGTCGACTGCGAGCACTTCTTCGACGGCTACCGCGCCAACCCCGAGTACGCCAAGGCCGTCGTACGGGCCGCCTCCGAGGCCGGCGCCGATGTGGTCATCCTCTGTGACACCAACGGCGGCATGCTGCCCGCGCAGATCCAGGCCGTCGTCTCCACCGTGCTGGCCGACACCGGCGCCCGGCTCGGCATCCACGCCCAGGACGACACGGGCTGCGCCGTCGCCAACACCCTCGCCGCCGTCGACGCGGGCGCCACCCATGTCCAGTGCACGGCCAACGGCTACGGCGAGCGCGTCGGCAACGCCAATCTCTTCCCGGTCGTCGCCGCCCTGGAGCTGAAGTACGACCGGCGCGTCCTGCCCGCGGGCGCGCTCGCCGAGATGACCCGGATCTCGCACGCCATCGCCGAGGTCGTCAATCTCGCGCCCTCCACGCACCAGCCGTACGTCGGTGTCTCCGCCTTCGCCCACAAGGCGGGACTGCACGCCTCCGCGATCAAGGTCGACCCCGATCTGTACCAGCACATCGCCCCCGAGCTGGTCGGCAACAGCATGCGGATGCTCGTCTCCGACATGGCCGGGCGTGCCTCCATCGAGCTGAAGGGCAAGGAACTCGGCATCGATCTGAGCGGCGACCGCGATCTGGTCGGCCGGGTCGTCGGCCGGGTCAAGGAGCGTGAGCTGAAGGGCTACACGTACGAGGCCGCCGACGCCTCCTTCGAACTCCTGCTGCGCGAGGAGGCGGAGGGCAGGCCCCGCAGCTACTTCCGTACGGAGTCCTGGCGCGCGATCGTCGAGGACCGGCCCGACGGCACGCACGCCAACGAGGCCACGGTGAAGCTGTGGGCCAAGGGCGAGCGCATCGTCGCCACCGCGGAGGGGAACGGCCCGGTCAACGCGCTGGACCGGGCGATGCGGGTCGGTCTGGAGCAGATCTACCCGCAGCTCGCCAAGCTGGAGCTGGTGGACTACAAGGTCCGGATCCTGGAGGGCCGGCACGGCACCGAGTCCACCACCCGGGTCCTGGTCACCACCTCGGACGGCACCGGCGACTGGGCCACGGTGGGCGTCGCCGAGAATGTGATCGCCGCCTCCTGGCAGGCCCTGGAGGACGCGTACACCTACGGACTGCTGAGGGCCGGGGTCGAACCGGCGGAGTAGTCACTCCTCCGGTCCGACCCCGGCCCCCGGGGTCCCCGGCCGTGGACGGCACGGCCGGGCACGGCCTCAGCCCTGGAGCCGCCACTTCTGGTTGGCGGCTCCGGTGCAGGTCCAGATCTGCGTCGAGGTCCCGTTCGCCGACGAGTTGCCCGTCACATCGAGGCACTTGTCGGCCGTGACGTTCACGAGATCGGCCGAGCCCTCGTATCTCCAGCGCTGCGCTCCCGACCCGTTGCAGTCGTAGAGCTGGACCTTCGCGCCGTTCGCCGTCGAGGCCGCGGCGACATCCAGGCACTTGCCCAGCACCTGTACGGAGCCGTCCGCCTTCAGGGTCCAGCGCTGGGCCGTCGAGCCGTTGCAGTCGTAGAGCTGTACGGCCGTGCCGTTGGCGCTGCTGCCACCGGCCACGTCCAGGCACTTGCCGCCGAGCCCGACCAGCGTGCCGGTCCTGTCCGCGCCGCCGGACGGGGTGCCCGCCCAGGTGAAGGTGGCCGAGGTCTTGCCGGGCAGCGAGTAACTGAAGTTCTGCCCGCCCCAGTTGACCCGCACCTGCTGGGCCCCGGAGCCGTCGTTGTACGCGATCAGGGCCTTGGAACCGTCCGGATTGCGCCACGCCACATTGGAGACCGTGGTGCTGGCGGTGGAGGCGATGCGCTCCGCGCCCGGCTTCACGAACTTGGTGAGGTGCCCCATCGTGTAGTACTCGATGGTGTAGTCGACCTGGCCGTGCCGGGAGTCACCGTTGTGGACGGTGATCAGACCGTCGCAGGTACCGCAGCCGCCGTTGTGCGGACCGCGGTTCTGGTCCACCGCCAGGGACCACTTGGTCACCGACTTCGCCCAGTGACGGGTGTAGTCGATGATGTTCGCCATGTCCTCGCGCTGCTGGTTGGCGATCCAGGTGCCGCCGGAGTGCTCGGTCTGGAAGGCGTTCAACTGCGGGTACTGGTTGTGGACATCCGTCTGCTTCTGGATGTTGCCGCCGTACCCGTGCCAGGCGACCCCGCCGAAGTTGGGGTGGTTGCGGACGGCCGCGTCGTTCACGGTCTCGGCCGCGTACGCGTCATAGGTGTCCCAGTTCCAGTCGTGCGCCAGGACCTTGGTGGGGAGGCCGGCGCCCTGGAGCTTCGGCAGCAGCTCGGTCTTGGTGAAGTAGGCCAGACCCGAGCCGTTCCAGCTCATCGACGGGTAACCGCCGCAGCACGTGGGCTCGTTCTGCGCCGAGACATAGTCGACCGGTATGCCCTGGTCGCGGTAGGCCTGGAGGTATTTGACGAAGTAGTTGGCGTAGGTGCCGTAGTTCTCCGCCTTCAGCCAGCCGCCGTTGAGCTGCCCGCTGTCCTTCATCCAGGCCGGCGCCGTCCACGGCGAGGCCATGGTCGACAGGGCCGGATTGAGCTGCTTGGCCTGCTTGGTCAGCGGCAGCACGTCCGCGAGGTCGTGCGCGATCGAGAACCGGGAGAGCGTGGGGTCGGTCTGACCGGCCGGCAGATCGTTGTACGTGTAGCCGAACCGGGCGAGGTCGGAGCCGCCCATCGGGTTGCGGATGAAGGAGAGGCCGATGCCCTCGGTGGGCGAGAACAGCTTCCTCATCGTGTCGTCACGGGTCGCCTGGGAGAGCGCTCCGCTGCCCTTCATCAGCCAGGCCGCGGTGTCCGTGAAGGAGGCGCCGCCGCCGGTGAAGGTCTGATAGCGGGTGCCCTCGTCGACGGTGATGTTCGTCCCGCTGCCGCCGCTGCCCGCCTGGAAGGTGACGGGAGTCTGCTGCTGGAGACCACGGGTGACATGGCGTCCGAGCGCGTCGTCGGTGGTCGTCAGCCAGATGTTGACCTGTTCGCCGGCGGCCTGGGCCGTACCCGCGGAGAGGCCGGTGAGCCCGGCGGTGGCGAGGGCACCGGCGAGCAGAACTCTCGCCAGCCGTCGCCCGGTACCAGTCGATCTCGACATAGAACTGCTGCCCTTCTCGGCAGAGGTGTGGGGGGTGGTGCGGTGGTGCGCTGTCGCTCCCTGCGGCGTGAGTGAACTGCCGTTGCGAACTCCCGTCAAGAGCCCGCGCATTCGAGAACTGAACGCATAACGCCCTTGACCTGCTACCGGCCTGGTACGTAACAAAGGTGCGGACCAATCTCGACGTGAAGTATTGACGACTGTGTTGCGTGCCGGTTAACTCACCGCCCAACGCCGGTACCGGTTCCGGAAGCGGTTGCGGTACCGGTTCCACACCTCGAAGCGGAGGCCCCGATGCGTGTCACGATCGCCGACGTCGCCCGTCAGGCAGGCGTCAGCAAGACGACCGTGTCCCGGGTGATCAATACCAAGGGTGAGGTCGACCGGGGTACGGCGGCCCGCGTTCGAGCCGTGATCGCCCAGCTCGGCTATGTGCCCAGTTCGGGCGCGGTCGGACTGGCCCGCGGCAGCAGCCGTACGCTCGGCATGCTGGTGCCCTCACTGACCTGGCCCTGGATGGGCGAGGTGCTCCAGGGGGTCGTCGACACGGTCGAGGCCGCGGGCTACGGCCTGCTCCTGTTCACCTGCAACCGGGGCGCCGAGTCGGTGGAGCACTTCACCGCCCAGGTCTCGGCCCGCGCGTTCGACGGACTGCTCGTGGTCGAACCCGAGAACACCCTCGACACCATCATCGGCCTGCACCACAAGGGACTGCCCGTGGTCCTGATCGACGACCGCGGCAGCCATCCCGAGGACTTCCCCTCCGTCGTGACCACCAATCGCGAGGGAGGCGCGTCGGCGGCCCGCCATCTGCTGGCCGACGGCCGCCGCAGGCCCCTGGTCATCACCGGGCCCGCCCACTTCGGCTGTGTACGCGACCGGCTCAGCGGCTTCCGTGAGGTGCTGCCGACCGATCTGGTCGTGGTGGGGGACTTCACCGAGCTGTCGGGACGGCTCGCGGTGGAGAAACTCCTCACCGGCGGGGTCGGCTTCGACGCCGTCTTCGCGCACAACGACATCAGCGCGGCCGGCGCGATGCGGGCCCTGCGGGCCGCGGGGCGGAGCGTTCCCGACGACATCGCGGTGGTCGGGTTCGACAACATCCCGATGGCCCGGCACACCGAGCCGCCGCTGACCACCGTTCACCAGCCCGCGCGCCAGATGGGCGAGACGGCGGCGACGATGCTGCTCGGACATCTCGGCGGGTCGTCCGCGCCGGACGAACCGGTCGTCCTGCCCACCGAACTGATCGTACGGAAGTCGGCCCCGTAGGGGGCCCGTACCCCCTCGCGAGCCCAGCGAGCCCAGCAAGCCCAGCGAGCCCAGGCAAGCCCCCGGCACCTCGCACGCCCAGCACACCGGAAGACCGAGCACGTCGGACCTGCCCGTTCCCCCAGGAGTCCCCCATGTCCGCACCCCGCAAGCTCCGGGCACCGGCCGCCGTATGAACGCCACCACCCCCCAGGCCCTCGCCCCACCGGCCGCGGCGGTCCCCGGCCCGTCGGCCGGCTTCCGCCGGGGCGTCGCCACCTCCGCCTACCAGATCGAGGGCGCGGCTGCCGAGGACGGCAGGACCCCCTCGATCTGGGACACCTTCTGCCGGGTCCCCGGCGCCGTCGTGCGGGGGGAACACGGCGACGTGGCGTGCGACCACGACCACCGGATGCCCGAGGAGGAGGGCTCCCCGGTGGACGCCGACGGGCTGCCCGTCACCCGCGGCGTTCCCCGCGATCTCCCCCGTACCGCCGTGGACGGGGAGATCAAACCCTCAAGGACGGCGCCGGGTGGTACCGCGACACCATCCGTCCCACCCGGGAGGCGTCGCTCCAGCACCCCGTACGGACATCGCTCCACCCACCCGCACTCCCCCCACAGGAGGTACCGATGCCCTCACGTATGACCCTGATGGCCACCACGGCGGCGCTTGTGGCGCTGTCGGCCCCCCTCGCGTTCAGCGCGCCCGCACCCCAGCCCGACCGGGCCGCCGCCGTCGCCGCGGCCTGGAACACCGACCGGGCGGCCGAGGCCTACGCCCTCAACCCCGCCTCCGTCACCGCCTCCGGCAGTGAGAACCCCGGCACCCCGGCCTCGGGAGCCGTCGACGGAAACGCCGCCACCCGCTGGGCGAGCGACTTCGCGGACAACGCCTGGATCCGCGTCGATCTGGGCAGCGTCATCCGCGTCCAGCAGGTCAAGCTCGAATGGGAGGCGGCCTACGGCAGGCAGTACGTCCTGGAAGCCTCCAAGGACGGCACGAACTGGACCAGCTTCTACACCGAGACGGAGGGCACCGGCGGCACCGTCACCGCCCACACCTATCCCCAGGAGGTCACCGCGCGGTATGTCCGGATGCGTGGTGTCCAGCGGGCGACCGCCTGGGGCTACTCCCTCTTCTCCTTCCAGGTGTACGGCGGCGCGCCCGCGCCCGCCTCGACCACCCGCACCAATCTCGCCCTCAACCACCCGGCGTACGGCAACCTCTACCAGCACGCGGGCAATTCCCCCGCCTTCGTGACCGACGGTGGCTGGCCCGCGGACCTCAAGGCCGACCAGAGCCGCTGGTCCAGCGACTGGAACGCGGACCGCTGGGTCGGGGTCGACCTGGGCGCCTCGTCCCGGATCGAGGCGGTCGACCTGTACTGGGAGGCGGCCTACGCCGTCGACTACGAACTCCAGGTCTCCGACGACAACCGCACCTGGCGCACGGTGTACCGGCCGTCCGCCGCCGAGATCGCGGCCCGCCGCGCCGACGTCAAGTCCCCGGGCGAGGCCACGGGCCGGCGCGACACCGTCACCCTCTCCACCCCGGCGACCGCGCGCTACATCCGGATGCTGGGCAAGGAGCGCCGCTCCTTCTACAACCCGGCGCCCTCGACCGCCCAGTTCGGTTACTCGCTGTACGAGTTCCAGGTCTGGGGCACGGGCGGCAGCGCGGCGGCGGCCTATCCGGCGCTGCCCAAGAACTCGGGAGCCGCGTACCGCACGACCTTCTTCGACGACTTCACCGGCTCAGGACTGGACCGGAACAAGTGGCGTGTCGTCCGTACGGGTACGGAGATGAACTCGGTCAACGGGGAGTCCCAGGCCTATGTGGACTCGCCGAACAACATCCGTACCGAGAACGGCAACCTGGTCCTGGAGTCCAAGTACTGCAAGGGCTGCACGACCGTGCCCGGCGGCGGGACGTACGACTTCACCTCCGGCCGTATCGACACCAACACCAAGTTCGACTTCACCTACGGCAAGGTCAGCGGCCGTATGAGGCTGCCGGTCGGCGACGGCTTCTGGCCGGCCTTCTGGCTGCTGGGCAGCGATGTCGACAACCCGTCCGTCTCGTGGCCGGGCTCGGGCGAGACGGACATCATGGAGAACATCGGATACGGGGACTGGACCAGCACCGCGCTGCACGGGCCCGGTTACTCGGCCGACGGCAACATCGGCAAGACACAGACCTTCCCGAACGGCGGGCGTGCCGACGAGTGGCACACCTACGCGGTGGAGTGGCAGCCCGAGGGCATGCGCTTCACCGTCGACGACCGGGTGGTCCAGGAGACATCGCGCCAGAAGCTGGAGTCCACCCGGGGCAAGTGGGTCTTCGACCACAACCAGTACGTCATCCTCAACCTCGCGCTGGGCGGGGCCTATCCGGCGGGCTGGAACAAGGTCACCCAGCCGTACTGGGGCCTGCCGCAGTCGAGTGTCGACCGGATCGCCCAGGGCGGCATCAAGGCCGAGGTCGACTGGGTCCGGGTCGAGCAGAAGTAGCGCGAGCGGATGTATCACGGTCCCCGGCGGCACCAGAGCCGCCGGGGACATCAGCCACACAAGGAGCACGATGCAAGGCACACGTGTCAGACAGCGCCCCGGCGTCAGGACGGCCGCGGTGCTCGCCGCCGCCGTCCTGGCGGGGCTGCTGCCCCTCGCGGGGGCCGGTCCGTCCGCCGCGGCGGACGAACCGGCCCCGGTGGCCGTCGACCGGTTCGAGGGGGAGGTCCCGTTCGCGGGGCCGCCCGCGGGAGGCATCTTCACCTGGGGCGGTGACTCCGACGACCCGCCGACGCTGAGCCTGGCCGACCGCGCCGACGCCCCCGAGGGCGCCAAGGTCCTCGAAGGCAGCTACGACATCAGCGGGTACGGCGGATTCAGCCATGACTTCGCCTTCGACCAGCCGTCCCACGACTGGTCCGCGCACCGGGGCGTCCGCTTCTGGTGGTACGGCCAGAACACCGCGCCGCTGCCGCCCGGTTCGGGCAAGAGGATCAACTTCGAGATCAAGGACGGCGGCGCCAACGGCGAGGCCTCCGAGCTGTGGACGACGTCCTTCACCGACGACTGGGAGGGCTGGCACCAGGTCGAGATACCCTTCGCCGACTTCCAGTACCGGACCGACTATCAGCCGGTCGGCGGAATCGACCAGGTGCTCGGTCTGACACAGATGTGGGGCTACGCCGTCACCCTGCCGACGGGCGCGCCGGGCCGGTTCGCCCTGGACGGGGTCGAGCTGTACGGCAAGGCCGACCCGAGCCTGACGGCGAGCGTCATCACCGACGCGGCCGTCTACCCCGTCACCGAGGGCGCCAGGGCCAAGGTGCGGATCTCCGTCGCGACGACCGGCTCCGGTCCGGTCGAGGAGCCCGTGACGGTCGACTACACCACCGAGGGCGGCACCGCGCAGGCGGGCAAGGACTACACGGCCGTCTCCGGCTCGGTCACCTTCCCGGCCGGCACCGCCTCGGGCACCTCGCGGACCGTCGAGGTCGCCACCCTCAAGGACCGGACCGCCGAGAGCGCGGAGACCGTTCCGCTGCGGCTGACCGTCACCGGGGCCAAGGCCCCGGCGGAGAACCCGCAGATCGTGGTCGACGCGCACGGCCTGCCGTATCTCGACGCCCGGCTGCCCGTGAAGAAGCGGGCCGCCGATCTGGTCTCCCGGATGTCCCTGGCCGAGAAGGCCGGCCAGATGACCCAGGCCGAGCGCAACGCGCTCACGGCCCAGGGCGACATCGCCGCCTACGACCTCGGCTCGCTGCTCTCCGGCGGCGGCTCCGTGCCCACTCCCAACACCCCCGAGGCCTGGGCGAGGATGGTCGACGCCTTCCAGCTCAGGGCGCAGGCCACCCGCTACCAGATCCCGCTGATCTACGGCGTGGACGCGGTGCACGGCCACAACAATGTCATCGGCGCGACGATCATGCCGCACAACATCGGCCTCGGGGCGACCCGTGACCCGGCGCTGGCGGAGAAGACGGGCGCCGTGACGGCCAGCGAGGTGCGGGCCACGGGCATCCCGTGGGACTTCGCCCCCTGTGTCTGTGTCGGCAGGGACGAGCGCTGGGGCCGTACGTACGAGACCTTCGGCGAGGACCCCGCGCTGGTCACCGCCATGGACACGGTCGTCAACGGAATGCAGGGCCGCTCCTCCGGCGCGGATCTGGACCGCAACGACAAGGTGCTGGCCACGGCCAAGCACTTCGTCGGTGACGGCGGCACCGAGTACGGCTCGTCCACGACCGGCTCGTACACCATCGACCAGGGCGTCACCAAGGTCACCCGCGAGGAACTGGAGACCGTCCATCTCGCGCCGTTCGAGGACGCCGTGAAGCGGGGCGTGGGCACGGTCATGCCCTCGTACTCCTCGCTGGACATCACCGACGACAACGCGCCCGCGGTGAAGATGCACGCCGACGGCGCCATGATCAACGGTGTGCTCAAGGACCGGATGGGCTTCCAGGGCTTCGTCATCAGCGACTGGCAGGCGATCGACCAGATCCCCGGCGACTACGCGAGTGACATCCGTACGTCCGTCAACGCCGGGCTCGACATGATCATGGTCCCGACGGCGTACAAGGACTTCACCCGGATCCTCCAGGCCGAGGTGACGGCCGGCCGGATCAGCCAGGCCCGGATCGACGACGCCGTCTCCCGCATCCTGGAGCAGAAGTTCCGGCTCGGCCTGTTCGAGAAGCCGTACGCCGACACCGCCAACCAGTCGAAGATCGGCTCCCCCGCCCACCGGGCGGTGGCCCGTGACGCGGTGGCCAAGTCGCAGGTGCTCCTCAAGAACGACGGAGCGGTCCTGCCCCTGAAGCCGTCGCAGAAGGTGTACGTGGCGGGCTCCAACGCCGACGACCTGGGCAACCAGATGGGCGGCTGGACCATCACCTGGCAGGGCGGCTCCGGGCCGACCACCAACGGCACCACCATTCTGGAGGCGATGAGGAAGGCGGCCCCGGACGCCGGTCTCACCTACTCCAAGACGGCCACCGCGCCCACCGAGGGCCATGACGTCGGTGTGGTCGTCGTCGGCGAGAAGCCGTACGCCGAGGGCCAGGGCGATGTCGGCAACGGCCATGACCTGCTCCTGTCCGACGAGGACAGAAAGGCCGTGGACACCGTCTGCGCCGCCATGAAGTGCGCCGTCCTGATCGTCTCGGGCCGCCCGCAGCTCATCGGTGACCAGCTCGGTGACATCGACGCCCTGGTGGCGTCCTGGCTGCCGGGCAGCGAGGGCGACGGGGTGGCCGACGTCCTCTACGGCAGGAAGCCCTTCACCGGCCAGTCCCCGGTGACCTGGCCGAAGTCGGCCGAGTCGCTGCCGATCAATGTCGGTGACGCGTCCTACGACCCGCAGTTCCCGTACGGCTGGGGCCTGACGACCCTCAAGGCGCCGCCCGCCGGGGGACAGCTGACGCTCGCCGCCCTCGGGGTCGCGGCCCATGTGCTGGAGAAGGCCGGGCTCGGCAGGTCCGCGCAGGGCAGGGAGCTGGTCGGCCAGGCCAGGCTGCTCGTCCAGCAGAAGATCGGCGGCCATCTCACCCCCGCGTCGGCGAAGCCCTTCGCGGAGGCGGACCATCTGCTGCTCACCGGTGATCTGACCGGTGCCGTGGCCAGGCTGACGGCGGCCTACCGAGCCGCCTGATCAGCGAGGGACCCCAGGGGTGAGGCACCCGGGCCGGCGGGCCCGGGTGCCTCACCCGCTCTTTCCCTGTCGCTCCGCTTTCACTTTTGCTCGCCCCTGTCCCAACTTGACGCATTTCGGGTAGCGTCAATATATGAGGACGAGGCTGTACTCCACGCTCTCCGGACTGTTGCTCGCCGGCTCGGCCGCCGCGCTGGGGGTGGCGCCCGCCGCGGAGGCCGCCACCGGCCCCGGGACCGTGGCCGAGGCACTCAAGGACGGGCCCGTCTATGTGGATCCCGGGGCCGCCGCCCAGCTCTCCACGACCGAGGCCGAGGCCCTGGCGAAGAAGATCAAGGACGCGGACAAGCCGCTCTTCGTCGCCGTCCTGCCCGACACCGCCCAGTTCCCCGCCGACAGCGTGCTGAACACGGTGCGCACCGAGACCGGGGTCACGGGGCTGTACGCCATCCGTCTCGGCGACGGCTTCGACGCGGGCGCCGACTCCGCCGTCCTCTCCCCGCAGGCGGTCCGCAATCTGACCGGCGCGGTCAAGGCGGGCGGCCCCGTCGACGCCGCGACCCAGCTCAACAACTTCGTCGACCAGGCACTTCCGCAGATACGGGGCCAGGCCCCGTCGTCCTGGGACACGACGGGCTCGGGCGCCGCCGCCGGCTCGGCCACCGGGCTGATCGTGCTCGGCTCGGTGCTCGCGGTGGGCGGCGCCGGTGCCTACGCCGTGGTGCGGCGCAACCGCCGCAATCGGTTCGAGCGGGAGCGCGAGGCACTGGAGACGCTGCGGGTCGTCGTCGACGAGGACATCACCGCGTTCGGCGAGGAGCTGGACCGGCTGGACTTCCACCCCGCGGAGGCGGGTGCCGACGACGCGATGCGCACGGAGTACGAGCGCTCCCTCGACGCGTACGAGAAGGCCAAGTCCCTGATGGGCTCGGCCCGGCGGCCCGAGGACGTGCGCGCGGTGACGGAGGCGCTGGAGGACGGCCGGTTCTCGCTGGCGGTACTGGACGCGCGCAGAAGGGGCGCCCCCCTTCCGGAGCGCCGTTCGCCGTGCTTCTTCGACCCGCGCCACGGCCCCTCGACGGCCGACGCGCAGTGGGCCCCGCCCGCCGGCGCGCGGCGGACCGTACCGGTCTGCGCCGCCGACGCGGCGCGGCTGGCCGACGGCGAGGACCCGATGACCCGCACGGTGGCGACGGCGGGCGGTCCGCGTCCCTACTGGGAGGCCGGACCGGTGTACGGCCCCTGGGCCGGCGGCTACTTCGGCGGCGGGCTGCTGCCGGGGCTGCTGGTGGGCACGCTCCTCGGCTCGATGATGGCGACGCCCGCCTATGCCGCCGAGTTCGGCGGCGGCGACTACACCGGCTACTCCGGGGGCGACGTCTCGGGCGGCGACTACAACCCGGACGACTTCGGCGGCGGAGGGTTCGGCGGCGGCGGGGACTTCGGCGGTGGCGGGGGGTTCGACGGCGGGGGCGGTTTCTGAGGGCTGTCGTCGCGCGCCCGCCAGGGGTTACGGGACAGCCCTCGGGCCGTTGCCTCCGGACCGCGCCCCCGTCGCTCCGCCCACCACGGCGTACACCTGGCTCAGACGGCCTCGGCGGCCTTCTTGATCGCGGAGATGTCGAAGTTCAGCTTGACCTTGTCGCTGACCATCACACCGCCGGTCTCCAGCGCCGCGTTCCAGGTCAGGCCCCACTCGGAGCGCAGGATGGTGGCGCTGCCCTCGAAGCCGACCCGCTCGTTGCCGTACACGTCGGTGGCGGAGCCGTGGAACTCCAGGTCGATGGTGAGCGGCCGGGTGACGTCCTTGATCGTCAGGTCACCGGTGACCCGGTAGGTCTCGGCGTCGATCTGCTCGGCCGAGGTGGAGCGGAACGACATCTTCGGGAACGTCTCCGCGTCGAAGAAGTCGGCGCTGCGCAGATGGCCGTCGCGGTCGGGCATACCGGTGTCGACGCTGGCGATCGAGACATCGATCAGGGCCGTGGACGCCGCCGGGTTCGAGCCGTCCAGGTTGAGCGTGCCCTCGTGCTCGGTGAACGAGCCGCGGACATTGGTGACCATCGCGTGGCGCACGGTGAAGCTGATGGTGCTGTGGGCCGGGTCGATGGTGTATGCGCCGGTCAGCGCGGCGAGAGCCGGGTCGGCCACGGCGGTGCCGGTGGCCGTGGGGGCGGGTGCGCTGTCGTTCTTGCGGCCGAAGAGAGCCATGGTTCCTCCTGAGAAGGGCGACGGTGGTTAAACCTTCAATGGACGCCCACGATAGACCCATCTCGTTCAAGCTTCAACAATGTCACCCGATCGAGTTCCCCGCACCCTGGCGGACGCGCGTAGACATCGGGCACGATCTGTCTGCCCGGCCGCACCCGGTGCGTCCGGCGTGATCCGTACCGCCTGTACTGCCGTACCGCCTGTACCACCTGCACCGCTGCCCCATCGACACCAACGGTCTTCAGCAGGAGGCAACCCCCCATGAGAATCCGCTCGGTACTCACCGCGCTCGCCCTGGTCCTGGGCGCGCTCTTCGCCCCCGGTTTCGGCGTCCTCAGCTCGGCCGGCGACGCTTACGCGGCGACCAAGATCACCCACGCCACGGCGACCTCGATGTTCAGCTCACGGGGCATCACCTGGTCCTCGTCCGGTGGCTGCTCCAACCGCAACAACCCGACCTGTACGTCGTTCGACCAGCTCAACCAGGCCACGGCGCAGGGTGCGCAGACCCTGAAGAGCGCCAGTGGCTGCGCCCTGAACATCACGGGCGGTACGGAGACGGGCCACGCCAGCGGCACGTACTCGCACTGGAACGGCTACAAGCTCGACTTCGGCAAGGCCACCTGCGTCACCAACTACGTCAAGAACACGTTCACCTACATCGGGGTGCGCGGTGACGGGGCCCCGCAGTGGCAGTCCGGCGCCGGCAATGTCTACGCCGACGAGGGCAACCACTGGGACGTGACGTTCTACAACTGCGGCGGCTGCTGATCCGCCGCCCGCTCACGCGGGTCCGTGTGTGACGGTGCCCCGTCCCTCCCCGAGCGGGAGGGGCGGGGCACTCGCCGTCCGCGCGCGTCACCGGCGCGTGCGGGATTCCGCGTACGCACGGGCGCGAGTCCGCGTGCGGACGGGGGCGACTGCGCGAGCGGGCGGACGTGCGTGTGGCGTGCGTGCGGGCGGATCAGGAGCCGACCGACACCGTCCAACGGCGCGGATTGCCGTCGTGCGCCACACCCGACACATCCGGCTGTCCGTCCGGCTGCACGTCGTCGTACGGGAAGGCGTACCCGATCGGTGTGTTGGCGTGCACCACCCGCGCGAAGTGGTTGGTGACGGGGTCCTGGTAGTAGTCCGCCGCCGTGGCGCCGTTCGGCTGGTCGGCGTGGCTCAGCACGGTCGACCGGTTGAAGGCGGCGGCCAGCCGCGCGAGCAGCCCCTTCTTCTCGTCCGAGTCGCCCGGATTGTTGGCGAACGGACCGCTGTTGCAGGTGAAGATGTCCATCGAGGTCGGCTTGGCGAAGGTGTGGCCGCCGTCGAAGGTGAGCGTGTCACCGCTGACCCGCCCGGTGAACACGCCCCGGCCGCCCTGGAGGTCGATCCGCAGATCGGTGCTCCGGTACTTCTCCCAGACCTGGTCGGCATAGCCGGTGAAGACATCCGCGAACGGCGTCTGGCCCGCCAGGTTCTGCGGGGAGATGACCCGCAGGACCCGGCCGTCCCCGCCGCGCAGGACCAGCCGGTCCCAGGGGTGTCCGTCGACGGCGGCCTGTGCGGTGAGGCCGTCCGCGATCCGCTCCAGCGCGCCTTCCGGCAGCGGGGCGACCGTATGCGTGGCGTCGCCCTCCAGCGTGATGCCGATGGGCAGGGCCGTCACCAGGTCGACATAGCTGATGTTGGAGAAGAGCTGGTCCTGGTTGAAGGTGAACTCGCAGAACGACCAGGTGCGGCCGTAGTTGGGATCGGCCTCGGTCGCGAAGGCCGGCTCCACCAGGGCGGGGCCCGGGTTGACGAAGAAGTCCAGCGTGTCGTCGCGTACGAAGTAGACGCGGGCGCCGTACATCCGGGGCAGCGTCAGCACGACCGGTGCGCCGCCCGCCGGGGCCAGCGGGATGGCGCAGTCCACGGGCAGCGGGGTCTGCGGGGCCCCGGGGGAGTCGGGCCGGTAGAGGCTGCCGTCGGCGCGCAGCAGGACCCAGCTGTTGGTGGCCTGGTCGTGGCCGGTGACATAGGCGTTGACCGAGCCGGGGAGCGACAGGTTCCGCAGAGCGAGTTCACAGGTCTCCGGAGCGGCGGACGCGTGCGGGCTGAGAGCGCTTCCCCAGAAGGGATAGGTGAGCGCCGTGGCCGTGGCGGCCGTACCGGTAAGAAACATCCTGCGAGAAATCACGGAGTTCTCCTGAAATGTGGGGGGCGACGCGGGAATGCGCGGTATGTGGGGGCCGCGTCCACGTCGCGGACCACTCTCGCGAGACGACCCGGAAGGCGTCAAGGGTTCTGCCTGAGAGCGCTCTCAGAAAACGGATCACCCCTCGCTCCGGTCGCGACGGGTCACCACCCGGTCACCACCCGGTCGCCGTCGGGTCCGGCCGGCGGCCCCGCGGGCGCCCGCTCAGGACCGTGTCCGGGTCATCGACGGCCCGGGAAACGGGTACGGGACCGGAGGACAGCCCGTACGGGACCGGAGGACAGCCCGGTCCGTCCGTACCCGGCCGTCCGTCCCCCGTTCCTCCCCGTGTCCGTGCCCGTGCCCGTCCCCGGAGGCCGCCGTGTCGCCCCTGCCCGACTGGTCCCGCCGTACCGTGCTGCGTGCCCTGCCGGCCGCCGCCGGAGCGAGCGCCCTCGGCCCCGCCCCCGCGCGGCCGGCCGCCGCCGGACGGGCCGCCCCCGCCGACGAGTTCGACGAGCTGCGGCTGCGCTGGAGGGACCTCCAGCTCGGCACGGGGTACGATCCCGCCGCCGAGCCCTGTGCCTCCCGGCTCGCCGGGACCGGCCGGCTGGCCGCCGGCTTCCGGCGTTCGATGGCCCCGGCCGCCACCCATCTCTGGCCGGACCACCCCTTCGACCCGCCCGCCGGAATCACCCAGAGCTACAGCAGGCTCTGGACCATGACCCAGGCGTACGCGCAGCCCGGCACGGGGCTCACCGGTGACGAGACGCTCCTCGCCGGTCTCCTGCGCGGTCTCGGCCATCTCTCCGACACCGTCTACCGCCCCGCGACCACCCCCTACGGCAACTGGTGGGAGTGGCGGATCGGCAGTCCCCGGCTTCTCATGGACATCACCGCCGTCCTGTACGACCACCTTCCCGAGGAGTCACGCGCGGCGGCCTGCGCGGCCGTCGACCACTTCGTCCCCGACGCCCTCCTCGGCGCGTACACGGGCATCAGCACCGGGGCCAACCGTGTCGACCTCTGCCGCTCCGTCGCCCTGCGCGGGGTCCTCGGCCGGGCCCCCGCGAAGATCGTCCTGGCCCGCGACGCGCTCTCCCCCGTCTTCCCGTACGTCACCGAGGGGGACGGGCTCCACGCCGACGGCTCGTTCGTCCAGCACACCTGGGTCGCCTACTCGGGAACGTACGGCCAGGTCCTGCTGGACGGCCTCGGCCGGCTCTTCTCGCTGCTCGCCGGGTCCTCCTGGGCCGTCACCGACCCCGGCCGGCAGATCATCCTCGACAGCGTGGAGCACGCCTTCGCACCGCTGGTCTACAACGGTCTGATGATGGACAGCGTCAACGGGCGTGCCATCAGCCGCGGTTGCCTCAAGAGCGACGACCGGGGCGTCCTGCGCGGCGACCACTTCCACGGCCAGGCGCTCATCGCGGCCGTCGCGCTGCTCGCGGGCGCGGCGTCCGCCGCCGAGCGCGCACGCTGGACGGGCCTCGTCAAAGGCTGGATCGAGCGGAACACCGTCTCCCCGGTGCTCACCGCCCCGCAGTACGACGTCGCCGATCTCGCCCGGCTGCACGCGCTCGCCGCCTCGGACGTGCCCGCGGCCCCCGAGCCGGCCGGCCACCGGCTCTTCCCCTCGATGGACCGGGCCGTGCACCGGGGATCCGGCTGGGCCGCCGCCCTCTCGATGGCCTCGGAGCGGATCGCGCACTACGAGTGCGGCAACGGCGAGAATCCGCGCGGCTGGCACACCGGGGCAGGAATGCTCCTGTGGTGGTGCGCCGACCGGGGCAACGACCAGTACACCGACTGGTTCTGGCCCACGGCCGACCCGTACCGGCTGCCCGGCACGACGGTGTCCACCCGGCGGCTCCCGGACCGGGCCGGCGGCGAATGGGGCGCGCCCAGGCCGGCCGTGTGCTGGGTGGGCGGCGCGACCGACGGGACCTTCGCCGCCGTCGGCCAGCATCTCCAGGGCCTCGGCTCCACGCTCGAAGCCCGCAAGTCCTGGTTCTGTCTCCCCGATGCCGTCGTCTGTCTGGGCGCGGGCATCATCTGTACGGACGGGGTGCCCGTGGAGACGGTCGTCGACAACCGCAACCTGGGGGAGAGCGGTACCCACGCCTTCACCCTCGATGACGGGCCGCGCCCCCGCTGGGCCCATCTGGAGGGCCACGGCGGCTGGCTCTTCCCGGGTGGCGCCCCGAGCGGCCCCGCCGGCGCCCTGCGGACCCTCGCCGAGGAGCGGGAGGGCTCCTGGAACGACATCAACACGACCAGTTCGCCCGAACGGCGTACCCGCCGCTATCGCACCCTCTGGTTCGACCACGGCACCGACCCGACGGGCGCGGCCTATGTCTATGTGCTGATGCCCGGTGCCTCCCGGCGGACCCTGGCGGCCCGCGCCGCCGACCACCGTCGGCTGGAGATCCTCGCCAACACCGACGCCTGTCAGGGGGTCGCGATCCACCCGCTCGGCCGCACCGCCGTCAATTTCTGGCGGCCCGGCACGGCGGGACCGGTCACCGCGACGGCGCCCGCGAGTGTGCTCGCCGTGGTCCACGGCGGGACGGCGACGCTCTGTGTCGCCGAACCCCCGCGCACGGGACGGCCGCTGGAGGTCGTCTGGGACCGGAGGGTACGGCGCGTCCTGGCCCACGACCCCTCGGTCGAGGTGCTCACCGCGGGGCGTACGCTACGGCTGAGGATCACCCCCGGGACCGCCGGTGCCACACACCGCTGCGAGGTGTCGTTCATCTGACATCTAGGGGAATCCCACAAGAGCCAGGGGTACCTTGCTGTCCGGGAACCCCGCATCCGGCCGGGTTCTGTCCAGGCCCACCAGGAATACCGCCAGGAGACTGTGTGGAGTCAACGGCGTGTTTTCCCCGGTGCTCTTCGTAGGGTTGGCACATGACCGTAGTGGACGAGACGCCGAGCGAGCCCACCGACGCCCGGGGACGAGTGGCCGAACTGCACGCCCTTCGCGAGGTGGCCCGCCGAGGGCCCAGCGACCGCGCCACCGAGGCCCAGAAGGCCAAGGGCAAGCTGACCGCGCGTGAGCGCATCGAGCTGCTGCTCGACGAGGGGTCGTTCAAGGAGGTCGAGCAGCTCCGCAGGCACCGCGCCACGGGCTTCGGCCTGGAGGCCAAGAAGCCGTACACGGACGGTGTCATCACCGGCTGGGGCACGGTGGAGGGCCGCACGGTCTTCGTCTACGCGCACGACTTCCGGATCTTCGGCGGCGCCCTCGGCGAGGCCCACGCCACCAAGATCCACAAGATCATGGACATGGCCATCTCGGCCGGTGCCCCGCTGGTCTCGCTGAACGACGGTGCGGGGGCCCGGATCCAGGAGGGCGTCTCCGCGCTCGCGGGCTACGGCGGGATCTTCCAGCGCAACACCCGTGCCTCCGGCGTCATCCCGCAGATCAGCGTGATGCTCGGCCCCTGCGCGGGCGGCGCCGCCTACAGCCCGGCCCTCACGGACTTCGTGTTCATGGTCCGTGAGACCTCGCAGATGTTCATCACCGGTCCCGATGTGGTCAAGGCCGTCACCGGCGAGGAGATCACCCAGAACGGCCTCGGCGGCGCCGATGTGCACGCCGAGACCTCGGGCGTCGCGCACTTCGCGTACGACGACGAGGAGACCTGCATCGCCGAGGTGCGGTACCTGCTGTCGATGCTGCCGCAGAACAACCGCGAGAACCCGCCCACGGTCGTCTCCGAGGACCCGGTGGACCGCCGCTCCGACGTACTGCTCGATCTGGTGCCCGCGGACGGGAACCGCCCGTACGACATGCACAAGGTGATCGAGGAACTGGTTGACGAAGGCGACTTCCTGGAGGTCCACGAGCGCTGGGCGCGCAACATCATCTGCGCCCTGGCCCGGCTGGACGGCCAGGTCATCGGCATCGTCGCCAACCAGCCGCAGTCCCTCGCCGGGGTGCTGGACATCGAGGCCTCCGAGAAAGCTGCGCGCTTCGTCCAGATGTGCGACGCTTTCAATGTCCCGATCGTGACGCTGCTGGACGTGCCCGGCTTCCTGCCGGGGGTCGACCAGGAGCACGGCGGGATCATCCGGCACGGTGCCAAACTCCTGTACGCCTACTGCAACGCCACCGTGCCCCGGATCTCCCTGATCCTGCGCAAGGCGTACGGAGGCGCCTACATCGTGATGGACTCCCAGTCCATCGGAGCCGACCTCACCTATGCCTGGCCCACGAACGAGATCGCGGTGATGGGCGCCGAGGGTGCCGCCAATGTCATCTTCCGCAAGCAGATCGCGGAAGCCGCGGACTCGGAGGCCATGCGCGCTCGGATGGTCAAGGAGTACAAGGCCGAGCTGATGCATCCCTACTACGCGGCGGAGCGCGGTCTGGTCGATGACGTCATCGACCCCGTCGAAACCCGTGAGGTGCTCGCGAGCGCGCTCGCGATGCTCCGTACCAAGCACGCCGACTTGCCGTCCCGCAAGCACGGCAACCCCCCGCAGTGACCACCCTGCGTACCGCGCCCTCCCGCCGAGAAGACGGAGACACGACCTCCATGAGCGAATCCACGAACGAATCCCTGCTGCGCGTCGAGAAGGGGCAGGCCGGCCCCGAGGAGCTGGCCGCCATCACCGCCGTCCTGATGGCCCGCGCCGCGGCCCGTCCGGACGCGCCGGCCCACCACGGCCGCTCCACGGCCGGCTGGCGCCGCCTCGAACGCACTCCCGGTTTCCGCGCCCCCCACAGCTGGCAGGGCTGAGATTTCCGCAGACGACGGCCCCCGCACTCCTCGTGAGTGCGGGGGCCGTCGTCTGCGTGTCGGCGTCTGTGCCTGTGTCTGTACCGTCCGCGCGTCCGGGGCGGGCCGGCCGGTGAGCCGGCCCGCCCCCGACGCAAGACCTATCGGAGTCGTGCCATGAGGGCGTGTTCGACGAGGGTGATGAGGCCGCTTTTGGCGTCGGCGCGGTGGCGTGCGTCGGTGGTGATGATGGGGGTGTCGGGGCCGATCTGGAGTGCTTCGCGTACTTCGTCGGGGGTGTAGGGCTGGTGTCCGTCGAAGCCGTTGAGGGCGATGACGAAGGGGAGTCCTGAGTTTTCGAAGTAGTCGACGGCGGGGAAGCAGTCGGCGAGGCGGCGGGTGTCGACGAGGACGACGGCGCCGATGGCGCCGCGGACGAGGTCGTCCCACATGAACCAGAAGCGGTCCTGTCCGGGGGTGCCGAAGAGGTAGAGGATGAGGTCTTGGTCGAGGGTGATGCGTCCGAAGTCCATGGCCACGGTGGTGGTGGTCTTGTCTCCGGTGTGGGTGAGGTCGTCGATGCCTGCGGAGGCGCTGGTCATGACGGCTTCGGTACGCAGCGGGTTGATCTCCGAGACGGCGCCGACGAACGTGGTCTTGCCCACGCCGAAGCCGCCCGCCACCACGATCTTCGCGCTGGTGGTTGAGCGGGCTGCACCGCCGCTAGAGCTTGCGAAGTCCACTGAGCACCCTTTCGAGCAGTGTCACGTCTGGCTGGCCACCGACGGCCTCGTCGCCGCCGGGCTGATGGATGGCGACAAGTCCGGCCTCCGCCAGGTCGGCTACGAGGATCCGGGCCACGCCGAGGGGAATGGAGAGGAGCGCCGAGATCTCGGCGACCGATTTGATCTCGAAACAGAGCCGGCAGATCCGCTGGTGCTCGGGCAACTGCCCATGGAGCTGGGACGGATCGGCCGTCGTGCTGACCAGTGCCTCGATGGCGAGCTGGTACCGCGGCCTCGTCCGGCCGCCGGTCATGGCGTACGGACGGACCAACGGGTTGTGCGTCATGGCAGGAGCGGGCTGCTCCGGGGCGCGCGGTGGCACCGGCTGGATACGGGGCCGCCGCGGCCGCTCGTACGGCTGCCGTTGTGGCGGTTCGTACGGCTGCTGCTGGGAATGGTAAGGCTGTTGGGGTCGTCCGGCGTCCTCACCGGTCACCTGACCGCTGGGCGCGGAGGGGAAGTTGAAGCGGTTCCGCGCGTGGTCGCCTGGGGACCGTTGTACACCGTCATGGTCATAGGGATGTCCGCCTGGGGGTGTAGCCACGTTTCCTCCTCCGACTGCCGGTCGCCGGGCCGATGCTGACGGACCAGTGGATCCGCGCCACCGCACCCTAATGGTGCGGCGGCGAACGGCGCACTGTCTGTCAGTTGAGCAGACTTCCCTGGAGCTCGGCCCGGAGGTCCGGGGTGAGGACCGTACCCGCTCGGTCGACCAGAAGTGCCATCTCGTATCCCACCAGGCCGATGTCGGCCTCCGGGTGCGCCAGGACGGCCAGGGAAGAACCGTCCGAGATGGACATGATGAAGAGGAAGCCGCGTTCCATCTCGACGACGGTCTGGTTGACCGCACCGCCTTCGAAGATCCGGGACGCCCCCGCGGTCAGCGAGGTCAGACCGGACGCCACGGCCGCGAGCTGATCGGCGCGGTCACGCGGGAAACCTTCGGACATGGCCAGCAGGAGTCCGTCGGCGGAGACCACCACCGTGTGGGACACCCCGGGGGTGTTGTCCACAAAGTTGGTGATCAACCAGTTCAGATTCTGCGCCGCCTGGCTCATCGGGCTCACACTAACGCTCCTGGTTGTAGGTACTGCCCGGGGCTTGGCCCGGTCCGTTCGTGTCCGCTCCCGCGTTGCGGCCCCGCTGGACGCCCCGCCGCAGGTTGCTCAACCTGCCGCGGATGTCCTCGGGGGCCCGGGAGACCTGGGTGCCGCCCTGCGGGGTCTGCTCGGCCGCCCCCTCGATCAGATTGGCCTTGGGCACCCGGCGGGGGAGCCCGGACGAGGTGATTCCGCCCGCCTTGGGCTCACGGAGCTTCTCGGCCCGCTGCCAGCGCTCGTCGTTCCTCGAACGCCAGTCGTCGGAACCGGCCGCCTCGCTCTGCCCGTTGTCCTGACCGCTGCTGTGCCCGCCGCCCTGACCGTTGCCGAGGCCGTTCGGCGAAGCCGGCCCGGCCGGCGCCGCGGCGGACCCGCCGTCCTGCTCCGCGGGCTGCCACTGCTGCTGCGGCGGCTGGCCGCCGCCCCGGCGCGGCAGACCCGCGTCCGTCAGCGTGTGACTGCTGCTCGGGGACGGGCCCGGACGGTCGAAGCCTACGCGGTCCTGAGCGATCTCGGGAGCGTCGGGGACAGATTCCGCTTCTGTTCCCCGCTGGGTTTCGTACGTGTCCTGATACGTGCTCTGACCGGCCCACTCGTCCTGATGGGGCTGGGCCGCGAAGGGGTCCTCGTAGGACGTCCCGGGGCTCTGCGGCTCCGGGTAGGCGGCCTCCGCATACGGCTGTCCCTGAGGCTCCTGGTACGCGTTGTACCCGGAGTCGGGTGCCGGGTACCCGGCGGCGGGGCCGACGGGCTGCTGAGGCGCGTACCCCTGCTCGTACGACGTCTCTCGCGGCACGTACTGGCCGTCGACCTCCTCGCGGTACCGGTCGTCGCCCAGGTCGCCGAAGGCGGGCTGCCCGGCGCCCGGGGGAGTGCCCAGCGCGGCCCGTCGCTCCTCGCGCCTGAGCGTGCGGTTGACGGGGTCGAGCGTGCGGGTGCCGTCGGCCGACGGGGCGGCCTGGTCCTCGTAGCGCGAGTCGTCGAAGCCCAGTTCCGCGGCGGTCAGCATCGGAGCGCTCTGGAGGGGCAGCTCCTCGGCCGGGGCCGGCTGGTCCGGGATGATCTGCGAGACCGTGAAGTCGTCGGCCGGAACGGGCTCGCCGCCCCCGCCGTGGGTGATCGCGTCGGGGAGCATCACCAGCGAGGTGGTGCCGGCCTGCTCGCCCGAGGGCCGGAGCTGGACCCGGATGCCGTGCCGGTCGGCGAGCCGGCCGACCACGAAGAGGCCCATGCGCTGGGAGACGGCCGCGTCCACGGTCGGCGGGTTGGCCAGCTTGTGGTTGATGTCCGCGAAGTCCTCGGCGGTGAGGCCGATGCCCTTGTCATGGATCTCGATCATCACCCGGCCGTCGGGCAGCCGGGTCGCGGTCACCCGGACCTTGGTCTGCGGCGAGGAGAACGTGGTGGCGTTCTCCAGCAGCTCGGCGAGGAGATGGACCAGGTCGGTCACCGACTGGCCGTGGATCTCGGTCTCGGGGACGCCGGTCAGCTCGATACGCGCGTAGGACTCCACCTCGGAGGAGGCGGCGCGGAGCACGTCCACCAGCGGCACCGGCTGGTTCCAGCGGCGGCCCGGCTCCTCGCCCGCGAGCACGAGGAGGTTCTCCCCGTTGCGCCGCATACGGGTCGCGAGATGGTCCAGCCGGAAGAGGTTCTCCAGCTGGTCCGGATCGCCCTCGTTGTTCTCCAGCTCGGAGATGAGGGTCAACTGCCCCTCGATCAGCGACTGGTTGCGGCGGGAGAGGTTGGTGAAGATGGCATTGACGTTTCCGCGCAGCATGGCCTGCTCGGCGGCGAGCCTGACCGCCTCGCGGTGGACCTGGTCGAAGGCGCGGGCCACCTCGCCGATCTCGTCGCGCGAATCGATCGGGATCGGCTGGACCCGGGTGTCGACCCGGCCGGGCTCGGCACGGGAGAGCTGGTCGACCAGCATCGGCAGCCGCTGCTCGGCGATGCCGAACGCGGCGGTGCGCAGCTCCCGCATCGAACGGCTCATCTGCCGGGCCATCATCCCGGCCAGGATGAAGGCGGCCAGCAGGGCGATCACCACGATCGCGCCGTTGGTGATCGCGTCGTTCCTGGCGTTGTCCGAGATCTGGGCCGCGTCGGCCACGGCCTTGTCGACGAGATCCTTCTCCAGGATCGTGTAACCGTCGAACTTGGCGGTGGAGGCGGCCAGCCAGGCCGCGGGGGTGACCCCGCGCTGCGCGAGCCGCTCGGGGCTGTCGCCGGTGGCGATCGCCGCCACCATGCCGTCCAGGACGGAGCCTTCCTTGCTCGGCGGGGCGGTGAAGTCCTCACCCGCCGCGGCGGCCTGCTGCTGGGCCGCCGCGAGCTTCTTGGCTCCCTCGGCCGCCTTCTCCTTCATCACGTCCTGGAGCCGGACGGTGTCCGCCCCCGTGCCGCCGGAGACGTACTCGCCGACGGCGATGTCCTCCAGGTAGGCGTACGACGAGAACGCGATCGTCTGGCCGTTCCTGACGTCGTCCTTCTGGCTCGGCCGGACGAGCAGATGCATCCCGATGGAGCGCTGGAGCGACTCGGCGGCCTTGGCGAGCTGGATCGCGTAGACGGTACGGCCGTAGCTGGTGATGTTGCCGGTGCCCAGGCCCAGCTCGTTGGCGAACTCCATGAGGGAGTGCTGCACCAGCACATAGCCCTCTTCGGTCGCGACGGGGCCGCCCTTGCCGTTGCTCTTGTCCGCGGTCTCGACGGCCTCGATGTACGCGCTCTTCCTGATGGCCACGAGCTTCGGTTCCTCGGCCCTGAACAGGCTGAGACGGCGTTCCAGGCCCTGCTTCGCGGGCATGTCCCGCACCGCCAGGTCGAACTTCTTCTTCGCCGCGTCCGTGGCCGCGCGGGTCTGGACGACGACCGGCGCGTCGCCGTCGCCGGTCAGCAGGGGCTGAGCGGTGAGATCACGCTCGTTGAGCAGTGCCTGGCCGTACTCCGAGGCGGCCCGGACGACCAGGGCCGTCCGTTCGGCGTCCTGTGCCTCCTGCCAGGTGTCGATGGACGCCTTCACCTGGAAGCCGCCCATCACCAGCCCGACCAGCACCGGGATCAGGAGAATGGCGTTCAGCCGAGTGGGCACCCGCCAGTTGCGTGGTGAGAGCGCACTGGTGCTGCCGGGCTTCGGCGGCGAGCCGGACGCGACCGCAGGCGGCACCGCCGTGCGCGGCGGCGGGGTGAAGTTGCCCCGCGCCTGCTGCTCCGCGGAGCTCGTCTTGCTTCGCCTCACTCGACCAACAACCTCTCGGCGTCGGCACCTACTTTTGTGCCGTGTTCTGTTTCAGGGCCGTACTACTCGGGAGTTGTCGAATTGCAGCACGAGGAACGGCCCCATTCCAAACAGCAGGAATCAGCCATTCCGAGTGGTCCAAGCCTCACGTAAAACGGGCATAAAGAACGAGCCCCGTCAAAAGGCGGGGCTGATGTGAGCACAGTGGCACCGGACGAGTGCGTCGGGTGTCCGGAGCCGGTGAATTCTCTGTCGAAATGTTATGAACATGGAGGCGGGCTGTGTCGAAGGACATAGCCCACCTCCAGTGATCTCTACGGCAACTGCCGTATGTGGTCGTCTACTTGAGTCGTGCCATGAGGGCGTGTTCGACGAGGGTGATGAGGCCGCTTTTGGCGTCGGCGCGGTGGCGTGCGTCGGTGGTGATGATGGGGGTGTCGGGGCCGATCTGGAGTGCTTCGCGTACTTCGTCGGGGGTGTAGGGCTGGTGTCCGTCGAAGCCGTTGAGGGCGATGACGAAGGGGAGTCCTGAGTTTTCGAAGTAGTCGACGGCGGGGAAGCAGTCGGCGAGGCGGCGGGTGTCGACGAGGACGACGGCGCCGATGGCGCCGCGGACGAGGTCGTCCCACATGAACCAGAAGCGGTCCTGTCCGGGGGTGCCGAAGAGGTAGAGGATGAGGTCTTGGTCGAGGGTGATGCGTCCGAAGTCCATGGCCACGGTGGTGGTGGTCTTGTCTCCGGTGTGGGTGAGGTCGTCGATGCCTGCGGAGGCGCTGGTCATGACGGCTTCGGTACGCAGCGGGTTGATCTCCGAGACGGCGCCGACGAACGTGGTCTTGCCCACGCCGAAGCCGCCCGCCACCACGATCTTCGCGGAGGTGGTCGATCGTGCCGCTCCGCCGCTAGAGCTTGCGAAGTCCACTGAGCACCCTTTCGAGCAGTGTCACATCCGGCGTGCCGCCGGCCTCTCCGTTGCCCGGCTGGTGGATGGCCACCATGCCCGCCTCCGCCAGGTCCGCCACAAGAATGCGCGCGACGCCCAGCGGCATCGTCAGCAGGGCCGACACCTCCGCGACGGACTTGACCTCACGGCACAGGTGGCAGATCCGCTGGTGCTCCGGGAGCAGGGTGGCGAGATGCGCCGGGTCTGCCGTCGTACTGACCAGCGCCTCGATGGCGAGCTGGTACCGCGGCCTGGTCCGGCCGCCGGTCATGGCGTACGGACGGACCAACGGCTGGTCGCCCTCGGAACCGTACGACGCGTCGATCGAGGCGCCGTACGGATCGTGAGAGGCGGGTGGCGGGGTCATGAATCCTCCGGGCGTGACAGCAAGATGTCTGCGTGCCGTCTGACTTGGCCGGTGGGGGGCCGGTTGGGCGGCCTGACGGTGATGGAGCTGGGGCGTTGCCTGGAAAGCCTCAGTGCAGCAGGCTTCCCTGAAGCTCGGCGCGCAGGTCCGGCGTGAGGACCGTACCGGCGCGATCGACCAGGAGGGCCATCTCGTACCCGACCAGGCCGATGTCGCACTCGGGGTGGGCGAGCACGGCCAGGGAGGAACCGTCCGAGACGGACATGAGGAAGAGGAAACCACGCTCCATCTCGACGACGGTCTGGTTGACCGGGCCGCCTTCGAAGATCCGGGACGCCCCCGCGGTCAGCGAGGTCAGACCGGACGCCACGGCCGCGAGCTGATCGGCTCGGTCGCGGGGGAAGCCCTCGGACATGGCCAGCAGAAGTCCGTCCGCGGAGACCACCACTGTGTGGGACACCCCAGGGGTGTTGTCCACGAAGTTGGTGATCAACCAGTTCAGATTCTGCGCAGCCTGACTCATCGGACTCAACTAACGCTCCTGCTGGTGAGAGGTGCCGAGGTTGAAGCTGCCGGTCGCCGGGCCGGTGTTGCCCGCCTGACGACCCTGCTGGATTCCCCGACGGAGATTGGTCAGCCGGCCGCGCACGTCAGCGGGCGCTCGCGAGACCTGCGGACCGGCCTGGGTGTTCTGTTCCTGCGCGGTACCGGGCACCAGGTTGGCACGCGGCACCCGGCGGGGCAGGCCGGAGGTGGTGATACCGCCGGCCTGGGGCTTCTTGACCCGCTCGGCCTGGCGTACCAGCTCGTCGTTGGGCGACGTGCGCCAGGATGAGGTGACGCCGGCGTCGTTGCCGCCCGAACCGTTGGCACCGAGGCCCGGGAATCCCGAGCCGTTGCTGCCGAGGCCCGGGAAGCCGGCGCCGTTGGTGCCGGAGCCCTGGGCGGGCTCGCGCCGCGGCATCGGGTCCCGCCGCGGGTTCTGTGCGTGGGGCTGCTGCGGCGACGGCGGCGCCGGGTACTGCTGGCCGCCGCCCTGCTGGGCCCCGTGACCGTGGAACCAGTTGGTCTCCAGGTTGTCGTACAGCGGGGTGCGCCCGTCACCGGGACCGGCCGGCGGCAGCGCCTCGGGCTGCTGCTGCGGCGGCAGGCCCGGCGGACGGTAGCCGCCCTGCGAACCGGGCGCCGGGGACGGAGCCGGGGGCCGCGGGGCGTTGAAGTCCTGCTGGGGCTGGTAGTCGCGCTGCGGGGTGCCGTACTCCGCCGGGGCCCGGAAGTCGGACGGGGCGCCGTAGTTCTGCGGGGAGTTGTAGCCCGCGGGGGCGTTGAAGTCCGGCCGGGGGAACTGCGCCGTGGCCGCCGCGTCCTGCGGGCCGCCGCGGCCCGTGTTCGCGTCGGGCCGGGGCCCGTTGAAGTCGGGACGCTGGAACTCGGCCGTGGAGCCGGGACCCTGCTGCTCGGCCGCCGGCCGGGCGTACTGGCCGGAGTCGTGCTCCTCGTGACCGCGCGGGGCGTCCAGCGAAGGGCGCTGACCGGGCTGCTGGTCGCTGCCCCAGCTCGTGGTCTGGGGGCGCTGCGGCTGCGGGTTGCCACCGGGCAGCTCGGCGCGCGGTCCGCCGGGCGGCGGGAGCTGCCGGCCGCGGTCGGGGGCGCCGCCCTGGCCCTGGAAGGCGTTCTGGGCGCGGCCGCTGAAGCCGTTCTGACCGCCCTGGCCCTGGCCGGACCTGGCGCCCTGGCCGGGCTGTCCGTTCTGGCCGGGCAGTCCTGCGGCCGGGGCGCCGGGCTGGTCCGTACGGCCCTGGCCCTGGGGGCCGCCCTGACCCTGACCGCCCTGGCCCGGACCGTTGAAGGCGTTCTGGCTGAAAATGCTGGGCTGTCCGGAGCCCTGCCCCTGCCGCTGCGGGTCCTGCGGTCCGCCCTGGGGGCCGCCCGAGCCGTCCCGGGACGGCAGCGCGGCACGCGGGCTCGCGCCCGTGAGCAGACCGGCGCCACCGCCGGGTCCCGCGCCGATACCGGGCCGGCCGCCACCGGCGGCGCCGGGACCGCCGGCCAGCTGGCCGCCGGGGGCGGGCGCCTGGCCCGCGCCGTTCTGGCCGCCGGGAGCGCCGGGCGCTCCCGGCCTGCCCGCGGGGGCCTTCTTGCCGCCGTGCGCGACATCGACGGGCAGCATGACCAGCGCGGTCGTACCGCCGGAGTCGGAGGGACGGAGCTGGATCCTGATGCCGTGACGCAGGGACAGCCGGCCGACCACGAACAGACCCATGCGGCGCGACACCGAGACATCCACGGTGGGCGGCGAGGCGAGCCGTTCGTTGATCGCCGCGAGGTCCTCGGGCGACAGACCGATACCGGTGTCGTGGATCTCCACGAGCACCCGGCCGTCGGGCAGCGCGTGACCGGTGACCCGGACCTTCGTCTGCGGCGAGGAGAACGACGTGGCGTTCTCCAGCAGCTCGGCGAGCAGGTGCACGAGGTCGTTGACGACACGTCCCGCGACCTCGGTCGCGGGGACCGAGGCCAGCTCGATGCGCTCGTACTGCTCCACCTCGGAGGCGGCGGCACGGAGCACGTCGACCAGCGGGACGGGCCTGGTCCAGCGGCGGCCCGGCTCCTCGCCCGCGAGGACGAGGAGGTTCTCGCCGTTACGGCGCATACGGGTCGCGAGGTGGTCCAGCTTGAAGAGCGAGGAGAGCTGGTCCGGGTCGGCCTCACGGGACTCGAGCTCCGAGATCAGCGAGAGCTGACGCTGGATCAGGCCCTGGCTGCGGCGCGAGAGGTTGGTGAACATCGCGTTGACGTTGCCCCGCAGCAGAGCCTGCTCGGCGGCGAGACGGACCGCCTCGCGGTGCACGTCGTCGAAGGCCGCGGCGACCTTTCCGATCTCGTCCCTGGAGTGCACACCGACCGACTCGACGGAGGTGTCGACATCCTGCGGGTCCGACTCGGAGAGCTGCTTGACCAGCTCGGGCAGCCGGTCCTGGGCGACCCTGGTGGCCGTGTCCTGGAGCCGGCGCAGCGAGCGGATCATGGACCGGGCCACCACGAAGGCACCCACCAGCGAGACACCCAGCACCAGCAGGATGACCACACCGTTGATGAACGCGTCGCGCTGCGACTGGTCGCGCAGCTCGCGGGCCTTGCCCTCCATCTCGCCCAGCAGCGTGGCCTCGATGGTCTTCATCGCGTTGATCCGGGTGGACGCCTGGTCGGTCCAGTCCAGATACGAGCGGTTGGGCTGCTGCGCCATACCGTCCGGCGTGCCCAGCACGCGCTCGGCGTACTTCTCGGCCTGCCCGATCTCCGGGTTGCCGTTGCCGTTCAGCGGAGCCATCAGCTCCTCGGCGTCGCCGCCCATGGACTCGTACAGCGAACTGAACGAGGTGAGGGCGTTCTGCTCCTTGGTGGCCGCGGCCAGACCGTAGAGCCGGTCGCTGTCGGTGAGCTTGCCCTTGGTCTTCGGGTCGGCCGGCAGCGCGGCGGCGATGACCGCCCGCTGGACGGAGGCGTACTCCTTGGCGGACGAGAAGGCGGCCAGCGCACGGGTCCGCTTGATCATGTCCGGGTTGCTGGTCGCCTGCGCCATGTCCTGCGAGAGGCTCAGCAGCGAGTCGATCAGTCCGCTGTACGCGTCGACGGTCAGCGAGTCCGACTCCGACGTGTAGGCGCCCTTGCGGATGTCGTTGATCTTGTTGACCTGGGTGGCGATCTGGTTGACGTTGGAGCGGATGCTCTCCAGCGCCTCGTCGCCGTCCGTGTTGCCGATGTCGACCGTGGCGTCGAGGAAGGCCTTCTTCGCGCGGTCGGTCTTGGTGCGCGGGTCCTTGACCTTGTAGTCGCCGGGCGGCGTGCCGTTGGTGAGCGGACCTGCCGACACGTCACGTTCGGCCTGGAGCGCGGCGGCGAGGCTGGTCGCCTCCTTGGTCATCTTCGTCAGCAGCTGCATGTGCTCCAGTTGCTGCATGTCGTTCAGCGACTGGTTGATACGCAGCCCGCCCAGCGAGGTCGCGGCGACCACGGGGAGGGTGAGCAGCGCCACCAGACGGGTGCTGATACGCCAGTTGCGCAGAGCCAAACGTGAACCGGCGTCACCCGGAACCGGGTTGGGCGCGGGCTGGGGCGCCGTCGAGGGCGTGCCTCCGCCCTGCGCCGTCCCGGTGGACCCGCCTCTGCCGCCACTCTCGCCCGAGGGTGCCTGGCCCGGGGTCTGGGTGTGCTGGGGCGAGGAGCCGCGGTCGGTTCCGCCGCGGGGCTCCTGCTCCGCCGCGGCACTGCTATCCCTCTTGAAACGTCCCTGCACTAGCGTCGCAACCTCTGGACCAGGCGCCCCTCCGCGAACGGCGGGGCGGTGTCGGCGTCTTGGGGCGCAGAACGCTCCCCATGGTGGTCGTGAGTGACCGGCGCAGCTCCCCTTCCCCGCCGCCACTCGGCGCTGCGTTGCGCCTCTGCGCGCCGGCTTGTAAACCCGCGGCGGTGGGGGGAATTCCAGCACAGTGCAGGATCTCCAACAAGGGCCGTGGGGCGGCCAGTGGCGTGAATGACACGGTGTGAGCGCCGGATCACAAGCCGTAGAAATGGTTCACGGAGGAAACGGACTTTTATTGACGAGCCGCTTACGGGTGGGGGGTGTCCCAGTCCTGATGATCAGGAGCGGAATGTAACGTTCAGTTACGCATTGTCCGTTTCCTTGGACGTTGATCACTGACCGGAATGAGGGAAATGCCCGGCAACTCGTGAGCAAACTCACACGGAGATCGCCGATGGATCCCGGTTCCGGCGGGGAATCGGATGTTTAGCCTGACGCTTTACAGAGACGGCACATCCGACAAGCGGCGCCCCGGCGCCCGCGCTCCCGACGAGGTCTGACACCACAGATGAAGACGACGATGATGTTCCGCAGCACCGCCAACCCCCGGCGCACCACGCTGACGCACCTGAAGGACGCCGAGGAACTGGCACCCGCGGAGCAGCCGGAACACCCCGTCTCCCTGCCGAACCGGACCGCCAATCCCCGCCGTACGACTCTCATGGACGTACCGGTCGCACCCTAGGGTCTCCCGGGTTCCCGCCCGGCGCCGGTCCGTGTGATCCACTTCCGCCGCACTGTAGTACGTCGGACGGCCGCCCCCGGCGACGGGAGGCGGCCGTCCGGCATGGGAGGGGGACCCGGACCACCGGCCCCGACCACGGACGAGCGGGCCGCGCGGCCCGCGTGAGCCGCCCGGCGGCGTGCGCGGGACGGCCGCGGCACGCCCCGCGCTAGCCTGGAGCGTCAGTCTCCAGTACAGCGAGCAAGTGAGGGGCGGCAGCATTCCGTGCGCATCGCCAGGTTCTCCATCGACGGCAATGTCGCCTTCGGCGCGGTCGAGGGCGAAGGCAGCGACCCCGCGGGTCTTGTCCTCGACATCATCAAGGGCATCCCGTACGCCGACTTCGAACTCTCCGGCACCAAGGTCCCGCTGAGCAAGGTGCGCCTCCTGCCGCCCGTGATCGGCAACAAGATCCTGGGCGTCGGCCGCAACTACGCGGAGCACGCGGCGGAACTGGGCAACGCGGTCCCCGAGGTCCCCGTCGTCTTCCTCAAGCCCACGACCGCGCTGATCGGCACCGGCGACGCGATCGAGTACCCCTCCTTCTCCCAGGAGGTGCACTACGAGGCCGAACTGGCCGTCGTCATCGGCCGGATGTGCCGGGAGGTGCCGCGCGAGCGCGTCAAGGACGTGATCCTCGGCTACACCTGCGCCAACGACATCACGGCCCGCGACGCCCAGCGCGCCGAGAACCAGTGGGCCCGCGCCAAGGGCTTCGACACCTCGTGCCCGCTCGGCCCCTGGGTGGAGACCGACCTCGACCCCTCGGACCTCACCATCCAGTGCACGGTCAACGGCGAACAGCGCCAACTGGGCCGTACGAGCGACATGATCCGCTCGGTCGAGGACATGATCGTGCACATCACCGAGGCCATGACCCTGCTCCCGGGCGATGTGATCCTCACGGGCACCCCCGCCGGGGTCGGCCCCCTCAGCGTCGGCGACGAGGTCGCCGTCACCATCGAAGGCATCGGCACTCTCACCAACAAGGTGATCAAGCGTGGCTAACGGACCCGTCCGTGTACGTTTCTGTCCCTCGCCGACCGGCAACCCCCATGTGGGCCTGGTCCGCACCGCCCTGTTCAACTGGGCGTTCGCCCGGCACCACGGCGGCACCCTGGTCTTCCGTATCGAGGACACCGACGCGGCCCGCGACTCCGAGGAGTCGTACGCACAGCTCCTCGACTCGATGCGCTGGCTCGGGCTCGACTGGGACGAGGGCCCCGAGGTGGGCGGACCGCACGCGCCGTACCGCCAGTCGCAGCGGATGGACCTCTACCGCGACACCGCGCAGAGGCTGCTCGCCGCCGGCCACGCGTACCACTGCTACTGCACCACCGAGGAGCTGGACGCCCGCCGCGAGGCGGCCCGCGCGGCCGGCCGTCCTTCGGGGTACGACGGCCACTGCCGCGATCTGACCGCGGAGCGGAAGGCGGAGTACGAGGCGGAGGGACGCACCTCCATCGTCCGCTTCCGGATGCCCGACGAGCCGATCACCTTCACGGACCTGGTCCGCGGCGAGCTGACCTTCACCCCGGAGAACGTCCCGGACTACGCCATCGTCCGCGCCAACGGGGCGCCGCTCTACACGCTCGTCAACCCGGTCGACGACGCGCTGATGGAGATCACGCATGTGCTGCGCGGCGAGGACCTGCTCTCCTCCACCCCGCGCCAGATCGCGCTGTACAAGGCGCTGATCGAACTGGGCATCGCGAAGGACATCCCGGCGTTCGGGCATCTCCCGTATGTCATGGGCGAGGGCAACAAGAAGCTCTCCAAGCGTGACCCGCAGTCGTCGCTGAACCTGTACCGGGAGCGCGGCTTCCTGCCCGAGGGACTGCTCAACTACCTCTCCCTGCTGGGCTGGTCGCTCGCCGCGGACCGTGACATCTTCACCAGGGACGAGCTGGTCGCGGCGTTCGACATCGCGGACGTCAACGCCAATCCGGCCCGCTTCGACCTGAAGAAGGCCGAGGCGATCAACGCCGACCACATCCGGCTGCTGGATGTGAAGACGTTCATCGAGGCGTGCGGTCCCTGGCTGAAGGCGCCCTACGCACCGTGGCAGCCGGAGTCCTTCGACGCGGCGGCCTTCGAGGCGCTGGCCCCGCTGGCCCAGACCCGGCTCACGGTCCTCTCGGACATCACCGCCAATGTCGACTTCCTCTTCCTGGACGAGCCGGTACGGGACGAGGCGTCCTGGGCGAAGGCGATGAAGCCGGGCACGGACGCGCTGCTGGAGACCGCCCGTACGAAGATCGCCGAGGCGGAGTGGACCACGGAGTCCCTCAAGAACGCGGTGCTCGCGGCCGGTGAGGAGCACGGCCTCAAGCTGGGCAAGGCCCAGGCCCCGGTCCGCGTCGCCGTCACGGGCCGCACGGTGGGGCTGCCGCTCTTCGAGTCCCTGGAACTCCTGGGCCGGGACCGCACCCTGTCCCGTATCGACGCCGCGCTGGCCGCGCTGAGGTCGTAGGGCCCGCCGGCCGGACCGCCCACCCGGTCCGGACACGAACGCCGCTCCCCGCCCTCGCCCCCGCCCCTCTTCCCGGGGACGGGGGCGGGGGCGTGGTGCTGCGCGCGATGCCACGGGCCGGTGCCGCGGGCCGGTCGTCCGCCCATCGGGCCCCGGCGGGGGGCCGGCGCGGGGTACCGTCGGCGGTATGCCGATTCGCGCCGTGCTCTGGGACATCGACGACACCCTCTTCGACTACAGCACCGCGGACCGCGCCGGCATGCGGGGGCATCTCGCCGCCGAGGGACTGACCGAGGGCTATGCCTCCGTCGACCAGGCACTCAGGCGCTGGCGGGCGATCACCGATCTGCACTGGGAGCGGTTCGCCGCGGGGGAGACGGACTTCCAGGGGCAGCGGCGCGACCGGGTCCGTGCCTTTGCCGGGGCGGAGCTGAGCGACACCGAGGCTGACGGCTGGTTCGAGCGGTACATCGTTCACTTCGAAGCCGCCTGGACGCTCTTTCCCGACAGTGTCGCCGTGCTCGACCGGCTCGCGCCCGACTACCGGCAGGCCGTGCTGTCGAACTCCAGCATCCGCAACCAGGACAGGAAACTGCGCATCCTCGGGGTGCGCGATCACTTCGAGACCGTCCTGTGCGCCGCTGAGCTGGGCGTTTCCAAACCCGACGCCGCCGCCTTCCACGCCGCCTGCGACGCCCTCGCGCTGGATCCGGGCGAGGTGGCGTATGTGGGCAACGAGCCGGACATCGACGCGGGCGGCGCCGTCGCCGCGGGACTCGCCGGAGTCTGGCTGGACCGCGGCGGCCTCGGAGGCCGTCCTGAGCTGGTAAGGATCACCGATCTCGGCCAGCTTCCCGGCCTGCTGCGGGGGGATACCCGTTTTGGAGCCATGTCCGCGATCGGGTAATGTTCTTCCTGCGCCGCCCGGGAGGGCCGAGAGGTCCGGCCGGAGAGCGCAAGCCAAATAAGCCCCCGTACGGGGGTTGAGTTTTGGTGGGCTATGGTGTAATTGGCAGCACGACGGTTTCTGGTTCCGTTAGTCTAGGTTCGAGTCCTGGTAGCCCAGCGCAGATGTTCTCTGCAACGCCCCCGTTGTGTAGCGGCCTAGCACGCTGCCCTCTCACGGCAGTAGCGCCGGTTCGAATCCGGTCGGGGGTACAGATCCTTCTCTCCGATGTCTTCGGGTCGCACCCGGACACATCGATGCAGGATCGCTAGGGCCCCCGTTGTGTAGCGGCCTAGCACGCCGCCCTCTCAAGGCGGTAGCGCCGGTTCGAATCCGGTCGGGGGTACGGGTCCCACAAGGACTGAACCACCATGGGCTATGGTGTAATTGGCAACACGACGGTTTCTGGTTCCGTTGTTCTAGGTTCGAGTCCTGGTAGCCCAGCGCAGATTGTGTCTGCAATGCCCCCGTTGTGTAGCGGCCTAGCACGCTGCCCTCTCACGGCAGTAGCGCCGGTTCGAATCCGGTCGGGGGTACAGATCAGGGAAGGCCCTTCGTATAACGAGGGGCCTTTTCGCTTTTCCCGCTCAACAGCCCCCGCCGAAGCGCCTGTTGCGGTGCTCCGTCTCCGAGCGGTCCCGGTGCCGGCGGGCCGCTGCGGCGTCGGAGCGGCCGACCGGGTACCGGGAGGGGCCTCAGCCCGTGCGGCGCAGCGCCTCGCTCAGCCGTCCCGCGGCGTCTATGACGGCCTGGGCGTGCATACGGCCCGGATGCCGGGTGAGCCGCTCGATCGGTCCGGATACCGAGACCGCCGCGACCACACGGTTCGACGGACCGCGCACGGGCGCCGAGACCGAGGCCACGCCCGGCTCGCGCTCACCGATCGACTGTGCCCAGCCCCTGCGCCGTACTCCCGAGAGCGCCGTCGCCGTGAAGCGGGCCCCCTGGAGACCGCGGTGCAACCGCTCCGGTTCTTCCCAGGCCATCAGGATCTGGGCCGAGGAGCCCGCCTTCATCGTCAGGGTGGAACCGACCGGGACCGTGTCCCGCAGCCCCGAGAGACGCTCGGCGGCGGCCACGCATATCCGCATGTCGCCCTGTCTGCGGTAGAGCTGCGCGCTCTCGCCGGTCACATCCCGTAGATGGGTGAGCACGGGCCCCGCCGTGGCCAGCAGCCGGTCCTCGCCGGCCGCGGCGGCCAGCTCCGCCAGCCGCGGCCCCAGAATGAACCTGCCCTGCATGTCCCTCGCCACCATCCGGTGGTGTTCCAGTGCCACGGCCAGCCGGTGGGCCGTGGGACGTGCGAGCCCGGTCGCCGCGACCAGCCCGGCGAGGGTGGCCGGACCGGACTCCAGAGCGCTCAGTACCAGAGCAGCCTTGTCGAGAACGCCGACGCCGCTAGAGTTGTCCATGAAACGATACTTGCGTCTCACTCTGTGAAACGCAAGTTCAATTTCCCGGGGAACTTGCCAACCTGTGTGTACGGCCCGCGGACCACGGGCCTTCAGCCGGCGTTCGGATACGGGGGGACGGACGCGGGCCCATATATCTCTAGGAGCGCCGGACACGACGGGCCGGCCGGAGGGAAAGCGATGGGTAGGACACTCGCGGAGAAGGTCTGGGACGATCATGTCGTCCGGCGCGCAGAGGGCGAGCCCGACCTCCTCTTCATCGATCTGCACCTGCTGCACGAGGTGACCAGCCCCCAGGCCTTCGACGGTCTCCGGAAGAGCGGCCGGCCGGTCCGGCGGCTCGACCTCACCATCGCGACCGAGGACCACAACACCCCGACCCTCGACATCGACAAGCCCATCGCCGACCCGGTCTCCCGGATCCAGCTGGAGACGCTCCGCAAGAACTGCGCGGACTTCGGCGTGCGGCTGCACCCGCTGGGCGATGTCGAGCAGGGCGTCGTCCATGTCGTCGGCCCGCAGCTCGGACTGACCCAGCCCGGCACCACCGTCGTCTGCGGTGACAGCCACACCTCCACGCACGGCGCCTTCGGCGCGCTGGCCTTCGGCATCGGCACCAGCCAGGTCGAGCACGTCCTGGCCACCCAGACCCTGCCGCTGGCCCGCCCCAGGACCATGGCCATCACGGTCGAGGGCGAACTCCCCGACGGTGTCACCGCCAAGGACCTGATCCTCGCGATCATCGCCAGGATCGGCACCGGCGGCGGCCAGGGCTACATCCTCGAATACCGCGGCTCCGCCATCGAGAAGCTCTCGATGGAGGCCCGGATGACCATCTGCAACATGTCCATCGAGGCCGGCGCCAGGGCGGGCATGATCGCCCCCGACGAGACCACCTTCGCCTATCTGAAGGGCCGCGACCACGCGCCCCGGGGCGAGGACTGGGACGCGGCGGTCGCGTACTGGAAGACACTGCGCACCGACGACGACGCGGTCTTCGACGCCGAGGTCTTCATCGAGGCCGCGGAGCTGGCCCCGTTCGTCACCTGGGGCACCAACCCGGGCCAGGGCGCGCCGCTCTCCTCGCGGGTCCCCGACCCTGCTTCGTACGAGGACGCCTCGGAGCGCCACGCCGCAGAAAAGGCCCTGGAGTACATGGGGTTGACCGCGGGGCAGGCGCTGCGCGACATCAATGTCGACACCGTCTTCGTAGGCTCGTGCACCAACGGACGCATCGAGGACCTGCGGTCGGCGGCCTCGATCCTGGACGGCCGCAAAGTCGCCGACGGTGTACGGATGCTGGTGGTCCCCGGTTCGGTACGGGTCGCGCTCCAGGCCGTCGAGGAGGGCCTCGACAAGGTCTTCACCACCGCGGGCGCGGAGTGGCGGCACGCGGGCTGCTCGATGTGTCTGGGCATGAACCCCGACCAACTCGCTCCCGGCGAGCGCTCGGCGTCCACCTCCAACCGCAACTTCGAGGGCAGGCAGGGCAAGGGCGGGCGTACCCATCTCGTCTCTCCCCAGGTCGCCGCCGCCACCGCCGTGCTGGGCCACCTCGCCTCGCCCGCCGATCTCTCCGACACCGATGCCGGCGCCCGTACGCCCGCTGGAGCGCGATAACCATGGAAGCCTTCACCATCCACACCGGCCGCGCCGTACCGCTGCGCCGCAGCAACGTCGACACCGACCAGATCATTCCGGCGCACTGGCTCAAGAAGGTCACCCGCGACGGGTTCGAGGACGGGCTGTTCGAGGCCTGGCGCAAGGATCCGGCGTTCGTGCTCAACCAGCCCGTGTACGAGGGGGCCACGGTCCTGGTCGCGGGCCCCGACTTCGGTACCGGGTCCTCGCGGGAACACGCCGTCTGGGCGCTCCAGAACTACGGTTTCCAGGCCGTCATCTCCTCCCGGTTCGCCGATATCTTCCGCGGCAACTCGCTCAAGAACGGTCTGCTGACCGTGGTTCTGGAGCAGCCGGTCGTCGACGCCCTCTGGAAGATCGTGGAGAGCGACCCCCAGGCCGAGATCACCGTGGATCTGGAGGCCCGGCAGGTCAGGGCGGCCGGCCCCGACGGAGCCGGACTGACGGCCGATTTCGAGCTGGACGAGAACGCCCGCTGGCGGCTGCTGAACGGGCTCGACGACATCAGCCTCACCCTTCAGAACGAAGAGGCCATCGCCGCCTACGAGGCCGCCAGGCCGTCCTACAAGCCCCGCACAATTACCGCCTGAGCAGCACTTTTCCCCTACTGCGCCCCCTGCCTCCCGGCAGGGGGCGCAGCTGTATGTTGAGCCCCCCTCGGGCGACAACTCGCCCCAGATGGCACAATCGGTGCATGGAACGCGACAGCCAACTCAAGCTCTACGGGTTAGTCGCCGACCGACTGAAGGAAGCGCACACAAGGGTGCGCGGGCTGCAAGTCCCGGAGGGCGTACGGATGGCGCTCTCCCGGAAGCTGCTGGTCATCACGGCCGCGGCGAAACACGATCTCCCGGACGCGGCAAGGCGTCTGGACCGCTTGATGAAGGACCTCGACGAGGGTCGTTTCCCCGAAGGTGACTGACCTCCGCGGAACTCCGCCAGGTCGACTTCGTTGCGGCACTAGGGTGATTAGCCCGTTTCGTGTTTGATTTGCGGTATATATCTGCCTAACGTGCGAAAAAGCTTGAACACTTTCGTTCTGGCAATGTCTCCGAAGGGGAAGACGTGAACAAGGCGCAGCTCGTAGAAGCGATTGCGGACAAGGTCGGCGGTCGCCAGCAGGCCGCCGACGCGGTCGACGCGGTACTGGACGCCCTCGTCCGCGCGGTCGTCGCGGGCGACCGGGTCTCGGTCACCGGGTTCGGCTCGTTCGAGAAGGTCGACCGGCCGGCGCGCTACGCCCGTAACCCGCAGACGGGGGAGCGCGTACGGGTCAAGAAGACCTCGGTGCCGCGCTTCCGCGCCGGTCAGGGCTTCAAGGACCTGGTCAGCGGCTCGAAGAAGCTCCCCAAGAACGACGTGGCCGTCAAGAAGGCCCCCAAGGGCAGCCTCTCGGGCGGCGTTTCCGCCCGCACCACGGTGAAGGCCGCGGCCAAGAAGGCCACCGCCAAGACCGCCGCGGCGCGCAAGACCGCCGCCAAGAAGGCCACACCGGCGAAGAAGACCACGGCCGCCAAGAAGACCACGGCCAAGAAGACGACCGCGAAGAAGGCCACACCGGCGAAGAAGACCGCCAAGAAGGCCACCGCCACGGCCAAGAAGGCCACCGCGAAGAAGACCGCTCCGGCCAAGAAGGCGACGGCCAAGAAGGCCCCCGCCAGGAAGACCACCTCGCGGACCACCACCGCGAAGAAGACCGTCGCCAGGGGGCAGTAAGCGGCACAGGGCCACACGCGCCGGGCCGGGCTCCCCTCGGGGAGCCCGGCCCGCGGCGTTGTCAGGGTGCCGATCCCGGGGGGCCGGGAACGCGCGGGCGGTTCAGGGCCCCGCCGGTGTCCCGCGGCCCGCCGGACCCGGACCGCTCAGAACGTATACAGCGTCACCAGGGTGACGCGTCGGGCCGCGCCCTCGCCCTCCGTCTCGATCCGTACGCGCTGTCCGGGGCGGAGCATCCGCAGCCCGCCCGCGTCGAACGCCGCGGCGTCGAACTCCACCGGGGTGCCGTCGTCCAGGAGCACGCTCCCGCTGCGGGTTTCGGAGTCGTAGGTGTACGAAGTGGCCTGCATGGCGGCAGCGTATCGGTCACCCGCGCCGCTCAGGGCCCCGGCCGCCGCACGGGAAGCGGTCCGTGCGCCGCGTACCGCAGGGCCGTGTGCGGGCCGAGACCCAGCCCCGCGGCCACCAGCAGGTCGTCCCCCGTATCCACATCCCGCCGTACGGAATCCACCCCGGTCAGGACTATTTCCACCGCGCCCGAGGACAAATGGCGAAGCCGGGACGGACCGCCGAAAGCGGGATTCAATTCCGTGCCCGGCGCGGCCGCCAGCAATGTCGTCCCGATTTCGGCGGCATCCGCGAGAAAAGCACGCGGAAAATGTTCCGCCGCCGCCAGCACCCGGCCCAGCTCCGAGGGCCGCAGGGCCGGCAGATCGGCGTTGAGCGCGGCCACCGCGGCCCGCGGTCTGCGTGTCCTGACCACCCGCGCCCCGTGTGCCAGCGCCGCGTTGAGACCGCCCCCCGGCGAATCCGGCACAATGCGCGCGCCCAGCGCCGACAGCTCGGCCGCCGCCGTCGGGTCGTCCGTGACGACCGCCACATCCCGCACGGCGGCGCAGGCCAGCGCCGCTGCCACGGTGTCCTGCGCGAAGGCGAGGGCAAGCCGCGGCCGCAGCGCGTCGCCCGCGGTCCCGGCGAGCCTGCTCTTGGCCAGCCGCAGGGGTTTGAGCGGAACGACCAGGGACCAGCGCCCGGTCGGGTCGGTGTCCGTGGCGAACTCTCCGTCCATGTGTATCGGCCCTCTATTGTGGCCCGGCGCCGTGACGGCCCACAGGGCCGGTCCAGGAAGCGGGGCGTACGGTGTTCTCGACAGAGCAGGGGCCCGGGGCGACACTTGACCCCCGGCAGCCGGGCAATCAGCCAGGCGCGAAGAGAAAGGTGTCCGCGTGTCCCGCCGCAGAATCGGCTTCTGGTACCGCTTGGCGGCCGTCATCGCAAAACCGCCGCTGGTCGTTCTGTTCAAGCGGGACTGGCAGGGCCTGGAGCACATTCCGGCTGACGGCGGATTCATCACCGCGGTCAATCACAACTCCTATCTGGACCCCCTCTCCTACGCCCACTTCCAGTACAACACCGGACGCGTCCCACGATTCCTGGCGAAGGCGGGCCTCTTCCAGGGCTCGTTCGTCGGCATGATGCTCCGCGGCACCGGACAGATCCCCGTCTACCGTGAGACGACCGACGCGATGAACGCGTTCCGGGCCGCCGTCGACGCGATCGAACGCGGTGAGTGCGTCGCCTTCTACCCCGAGGGCACCCTCACCCGCGACCCCGACATGTGGCCGATGAACGGCAAGACCGGCGCCGCCCGGGTCGCGCTGCTCACCAAGGCCCCGGTCATTCCCGTCGCGCAGTGGGGCGCCAATCTGGCGATGCCGCCGTACGCGAAGGAGAACCGCCTGCGGCTCTTTCCGCGCAAGACGCTGAAGGTACTGGCGGGACCGCCGGTCGATCTGTCCCGCTTCGAGGGCCAGGAGCCCACCCCTGAACTGCTCCGCGAGGCGACCGAGGTCATCATGGCCGCCATCACGGAACTGCTCTCCGAGGTACGCGGAGAGCCGGTGCCCGCGGCCCTGTACGACTATCGCAGGGCCAGGGCGGAACAGCGGCGCAAGGCCGCGGAAGAGGGGTCCAAGTGACGCGGGTCGCGGTCTTCGCAGCGGGTTCATGGGGCACGGCGTTCGCCATGATCCTCGCCGACGCGGGATGCGAGGTGACGCTCTGGGGCCGCCGCCGGGAAGTCGTCGACGCCATCAACACCACCCGGACCAACCCCGACTATCTGCCGGGCTTCGAACTCCCGGCGGGGGTACGGGCGACGACCGACCCCGCCGAGGCCGCCGACGGCGCCGAGTTCACCGTACTCACCGTGCCCTCGCAGACACTGCGTGACAATCTCGCCGCGTGGGCGCCCGTCCTTCCCTCCGACACCGTGCTCGTCTCCCTGATGAAGGGCGTCGAACTCGGCACCGCGAAACGGATGAGCGAGGTGATCGAGGAGGTCGCCAAGGCGCCGGCCGAGCGGGTCGCCGTGGTCACCGGGCCGAACCTCGCCAAGGAGATCGCCGGCCGCATGCCGGCCGCGGCCGTGGTCGCCTGCCGGGACGAGAGCGTCGCGCAGCGGCTCCAGTCCGCCTGCCACACCCCGTACTTCCGCCCGTACACCAACACCGATGTCGTCGGCTGCGAACTCGGCGGAGCGGTCAAGAACGTGATCGGTCTCGCCGTCGGGATCGCCGACGGCATGGGCCTCGGAGACAACACCAAGGCCTCGCTGATGACCCGCGGGCTCGCCGAGACCACCCGGCTCGGCCTCGCCATGGGCGCCGACCCGCACACCTTCTCCGGGCTCGCCGGCATGGGCGATCTGATCGCCACCTGTTCCTCGCCGCTCTCCCGCAACCACACCTTCGGCACCAACCTCGGCCGCGGAATGACCCTCCAGGAGACCATCGCGGTCACCAAGCAGACCGCCGAGGGCGTCAAGTCCTGCGAGTCCGTCCTCGATCTGGCCCGGCGCCACGCCGTCGACATGCCGCTCACGGAGACGGTCGTGGACATCGTCCACAACGGGAAACCCCCGCTCGTCGCGCTGAAGGAGCTGATGTCGCGCAGCGCCAAGCCCGAGCGCGACTGACTCGGCCGCGACCCACGCTGACTCGGGCGCTACCACCAGGTACGCTCATCGCGATATGAGCAGCGAGAACTCCTCCCAGAGCCCTGAGCAGCAGCTCCGCAAGCCGCGCGTGGCCGTCGTCTTCGGCGGCCGTAGCTCCGAGCACGCCATTTCTGTGGTCACGGCCGGAGCCGTCCTGCGGTCCATCGACCGTACGAAGTACGACGTCCTGCCCATCGGTATCACCACCGACGGCCGCTGGGCACTGACCGCCGACGACCCCGAGCGGATGGCGATCGCCGACCGCACGCTGCCGAGCGTCGAGCAGATCGCCGAGTCCACCGACGGCGGTGTCGTCCTCTCCGTCGACCCGGGCAATCGCGAGGTCGTCTACAGCGAGCCGGGCTCGGTGCCCAAGGCGCTGGGCGAGGTCGATGTCGTCTTCCCCGTGCTGCACGGTCCCTACGGGGAGGACGGCACGCTCCAGGGACTGCTGGAACTCTCCGGGGTGCCCTATGTCGGCGCGGGCGTCCTCGCCTCGGCCGTCGGGCAGGACAAGGAGTACATGAAGAGGGTGTTCACCTCCTTCGGGCTGCCCGTCGGCCCGTATCTGGTGATCAGGCCCCGGGAGTGGGAGCGGGTCTCCGGCGACGGCAACGGCACCGGGGGCGGGGGCGCCGCCGTCCGCGCGAGGATCGTGGACTTCGCCGCCGAGCACGGCTGGCCGCTCTTCGTGAAGCCGGCCCGCGCCGGCTCCTCCATGGGCATCACCAAGGTCGACGGCCCCTCGGGCCTCGACGAGGCGATCGCGGAGGCGCGGCGCCACGACCCCAAGATCCTGATCGAGTCGCTGCTGCGCGGCCGTGAGATCGAGTGCGGTGTGCTGGAGTTCGAGGACGGGCCGCGCGCCAGTGTGCCCGCCGAGATCCCGCCGGTCACGGCGCACGACTTCTACGACTTCGAGGCCAAGTACATCGACTCGGCCGCCGGACTGGTGCCCGCGCCGCTCACCGAGGAGCAGACCGCCGAGGTGCGGCGGCTCGCGGTCGAGGCGTTCGAGGCCGCGTCCTGCGAGGGACTGGTCCGCGCGGACTTCTTCCTCACCGAGGACGGCGAGTTCGTCATCAACGAGATCAACACGATGCCCGGTTTCACCCCGATCTCCATGTACCCCCGGATGTGGCAGGAGAGCGGCGTCGGGTACGCCGAGCTGATCGACCGGCTGATCCAGGCGGCGCTGCGCCGTCCGACCGGTCTGCGCTGAGGGGCCCTCGCCCCGCGCGGGGAGACACCCGCGCCCGTTCCCGCCGCCCGGTGATGCCGGAGCCACCGGGACGGAGCCATCGGGGACGCAGCCGCCAGTGACCCGGACATCAGGGACCCGCAGGGCCCCGGACCCTAGAGAACCGACGGGATCGTCTTCACGACCGGGGCGGCGAGCCGCGCGAGCGGCGTGGAGTCGTGCGTGAACCGCGAGTCCAGTGTGACCTCCACATAGGTCTCGCGGTACGTGGTGGTGAAGCGCGGCCCGGAGTCGCGTTCCTCCAGCATCCAGTTGACGCCGTCCGCCTCCACCGCATCGGCCTGGGGATCACTCATCCCCTCGGGCCGGGGGACGCCGCAGCGCAGTACGATCGCGGCGTCCCCCCACCCGGCGGTCAGGTCCGAACGCGGCTGGGGATCGTTCCTGCCCAGGTCACCGATGGTCTCCGGCAGCTCCTGGTGCAGTGCGCGGCACAACGCGGTCTCTCCCTGGGACGGGGTGGGAACCGCGACCGTGACCGTGGCGTCGGTGGTGGCACAGCCCGCCGCGGCGGACAACAGGACGACGGCGGACGCGCGGGCGAGCAGACGGCCGGATAGCCTGCGGCGGGAACGTATCACCGGCCAAGGGTAAGCGGGGCTAGAGATGCACGACCGGGCAGGTCAGGGTGCGGGTGATGCCGTCCACTTGCTGGATCTTGGCCACCACCATGCGCCCCAGCTCATCGACGGTGTCCGCCTGAGCGCGCACGATCACATCGTAGGGACCGGTGACGTCCTCGGCCTGGGTCACTCCCGGAATCTTGGCGATGGTCTCGGCGACGGTCGTCGCCTTGCCCACCTCGGTCTGAATAAGGATGTACGCCTGTACCACGGAACCTCCAGGGCGGCCACGAGGATCATGTGGGGAGAAGAGACGCCACGGTATCGCGTCGTCGCGGGCCACGGGGAGACCCGGGCGTCCGGTGGCGCGCGCGGGCGGCGTACGGCAGACAGAAGTTGACGTATCTCATGACGCTACGCACAGCAGTGAGGGTCCGCGACCGCAGACGCGGCCCGGCGACGAGAGGGGAGTCTCGGTGAAGGGAACCGTGGGCGAGTTGGGGGAGTTCGGGCTCATCAGAGAACTCACGTCCCGGCTCACCACCACCCCGGCGGTCCGGCTCGGGCCGGGCGACGACGCCGCGGTCGTGGCCGCGCCCGACCGCAGGGTCGTGGCCAGTACGGATCTGCTGCTGGAGGGGCGGCACTTCCGCCGTGACTGGTCGACGGCGTACGACGTGGGCCGCAAGGCCGCCGCGCAGAACCTCGCGGACATCGCCGCGATGGGCGCGGTCCCCACCGCGCTGCTGCTCGGGCTGGTCGTCCCGGCCGAACTCCCGGTCACCTGGCCCACCGAACTGATGGACGGCATCCGTGACGAGTGCCAGGTCGCGGGCGCGGCCGTGGTCGGCGGCGATGTCGTACGCGGGGACACCATCACCCTCGCCATCACCGCCCTCGGTGATCTGCGCAACCACGAGCCGGTGACCAGGTCCGGCGCCCGGCCCGGCGATGTCGTCGCCTACACCGGCTGGTTGGGCTGGTCGGCGGCCGGACACGCCGTGCTCTCCCGGGGCTTCCGCTCACCCCGCGCCTTCGTCGAGGCACACCGCAGGCCGGAACCGCCCTACCACGCGGGCCCGGCGGCGGCCGGGCTCGGCGCCACGGCCATGACCGATGTCAGTGACGGGCTCGTCGCCGACCTCGGCCATATCGCGGACGCCAGCAAGGTCCGTATCGATCTGCGCTCCGGACTGATCGACATCCCCAGCCAGATGCACGACATCGGCCAGGCGGTCGGGGTCGATCCGCTCCAGTGGGTGCTGACCGGGGGCGAGGACCACGCGATCGTCGCCACCTTCCCGGCCGACGCGAAGCTGCCCGCCCGCTGGAAGGTGATCGGAGAGGTCCTCGGTCTCTCGGCGCTGCCCCAGGTGACGGTCGACGGGGCGCCCTGGACCAGCAAGGGCGGCTGGGACCACTTCGGGGACATCGAGGACGGTCAGTAGACAGCAGTAGATTCGGGTCCATGGACATATCCGTATCCCCGCCCGCGTCCGTGCCGGCCCCCGCTCCTCCCCGCGTGCTGACCGTCGCCGGATCCGACTCCGGCGGCGGTGCCGGAATCCAGGCGGATCTGAAGACCATGCTGGCGTTCGGCGTCCACGGGATGAGCGTGCTCACCGCCGTCACCGCGCAGAACTCGCTCGGTGTGCGGGGCGCCTGGGAACTGCCGGTGGACGCGGTACGGGCCCAGTACCGCGCGGTGGTGGACGACATCGGGGTGCAGGCCGTGAAGACCGGCATGCTCTCCTCGGCCGGACTGGTCGCGGCCGTCGCCGGACTGCTCGCGGACACCGACGTCCCCGTGGTGGTCGACCCGGTCGGGGTCTCCAAGCACGGTGATCCGCTGCTGGCCGACTCGGCACTGGACGGCGTACGGACGTCACTGCTGCCGCTGGCGACCGTCGCCACCCCCAATCTGGACGAGGTGGCCCAGCTCACCGGTGTGCGGGTGACGGACGAGGGGGGTCTGCGGCGGGCCGCCGACGCCGTGCTGGGCTTCGGGCCGCGCTGGGTGCTGATCAAGGGCGGGCATCTGCCCGGGGACGCGGTGGATCTGCTGACCGACGGCCGGGAGGAGCACTGGCTGCGGGCACCGCGCCACGACAACCGTCATACCCATGGGACGGGCTGCACCCTCGCCTCGGCGATCGCCGCCGGGCTGGCGGGCGGGCAGGGCGTGGTGGAGGCCGTCGTGGCGGCCAAGGAGTATGTGACGGGTGCGATCGAGCACGGATTCCCACTGGGGGCGGGCATCGGTCCGGTGGACCACGCCTGGCGTTTCCGCGGGACGAGGACCGGTAGGGGGGCGGGAGCCGGGGCAGTGGCGGGGCCGGGGACCGGAGCCTGACATCGCGAGGCGCGCCGGCCCGCGGACCGGCGGCGGATCACGGCACGGCTCGACGTACCGGGGCATCCCGGGGCATGGCAAAAGCCGGTCCACCGAGGTGGACCGGCTTTCAAGGCAACCGCAGGGGCTGCGCTACGACGCAGGCGTCAGCGCGAGACCTTGCCGGCCTTGATGCACGAGGTGCAGACGTTGAGCCGCTTCGGCGTCCGACCGACCACGGCACGCACGCGCTGGATGTTCGGGTTCCAGCGACGGGACGTACGGCGGTGCGAGTGCGAAATGTTGTTGCCGAAGCCCGGCCCCTTGCCGCAGACGTCGCAGTTGGCAGCCACGGGTCACTCCAAAGACTTCAGATGCACGTACAGAGATATCCGGCGTGCCGGAATCAGTGACTGATGTGGCGTTGCCGGGGGAATGGCCCGACTCTCATCGGGCAACCGCAGCAGCATACAACGCCTGCCTCGGTACAACGAAACTACCATGGCCGGGACCGGCCCCCGCCCGGCCCCGGCCCCCACGATCGCCGGGCGGCCCGCCCGCGGCACGCGGGCTACCCTGCGTGCAGCCCGCTTCAGGCCGCTCAAGGAGGAGCATCAGGTGCCGCAGACCCTCGACGCCGCAGAGGTGCGGAACTGGTGCTCACTGGCGCTGGAGGCCCTCGGCCGCGAGCGCGAGGAGATCGACGCGATCAATGTCTATCCGGTCGCGGACGGAGACACCGGCACCAATCTCTATCTGACCGTGGAGTCCGCGGTGCAGGCGGTCGAGGCGGTCTTCGCCGCGCACGCGACCGGTACGTCCGAGCCCGGCGCGGCCGACGCCGTACGGGCCATGGCGCACGGCGCGCTGCTCGGGGCCCGGGGGAATTCCGGGACCATCCTGGCGCAGTTGCTGCGGGGAATGGCGGAGGTGCTGGCCGCCCCGCCCGCCGACGGCGGGACCCACGGCCCCACCGACGGCGGCAAGGGCGGCGGGGACTCCGGCGGGCACGATGGGGCGCACGCGGGCGGGAACCGGCTCGCACCGGCGCTGCGGCGGGCCGCCGGGCTGGCCCGTGAGGCCGTCGCCCACCCGGTGGAGGGCACCATCCTCAGCGTCGCGTCCGCCGCCGCCGACGCGGCGGAGCATGCCGTGCTCGACGGCGCGTCCGGTGATCGCGCGGCGACCGTACGAGCCGCGTACGCCGGAGCGCGCGCCGCACTCGACGCCACCCCGGGCCAGCTCGCCGTCCTCGGCCGCGCGGGCGTCGTGGACGCGGGCGGGCGCGGGCTGCTCACGGTCCTCGGCGCGCTGGTGCGCTCCCTCACGGGCGATACGCCGGCCGCCTACCCGGTGCGGCACCGCCGCGCCGAGGAGTCCGCCGCGCCCGCCGCGGTCGGTGCGCCCGCCGAGGCCGGGTCCTGCGCCGCCGAGGACGGGCCCGCCTTCGAGGTGATCTATCTGCTGGAGGCGGACGACACCGCCGTGGCCCGGCTGCGTGAGCGGCTCGACCGGCTGGGGGACTCCCTGGTCGTCGTCGGCGGCGACGGGCTGTGGAACGTCCATGTGCATGTCGACGACGCGGGCGCGGCCGTGGAGGCTGGGGTCGAGGCGGGACGCCCGTACCGGATCCGTATCACCCACTTCGCCGCCGCCGAGGAGGCGCCCGAGCGCGTCCAGCGGGCCGTCGTCGCGGTGGTCCCCGGCGAGGGGCTCGCGGGACTGTGCGCCGAGGCGGGCGCGACCACCGTGCTCGCGCGCCCCGGGGAGCCGCCCGCCAGCGGTGAGCTGGTCGAGGCGATCCGGCGGGCACACGCCCGCGAGGTGGTGCTGCTGCCCAACGACACGGCGCTGCGCCACACCGCGGCGGCCGCCGCGGAACAGGCGCGGGCCGACGGGGTACGGGTCGCCCTCATCCCGACCCGGGCCGCCGTCCAGGGCCTCGCCGCGCTCGCCGTCCATCAGCCGGAACGCCGCTTCGACGAGGACGTGGTCGCCATGACCACGGCGGCCGGCGCCGCCCGGTACGCCGAACTGGCCGTCGCCGAGCGGCAGTCCTGGACCATGGCCGGGATCTGCCAGGCCGGTGACGTCCTCGGGCTGATCGACGGGGATGTGGCGGTGATCGGCGCCGATCTCGCCGCCACGGCCGAGGCGGTGCTCTCCCGGATGCTGGCGGCCGGCGGCGAACTGGTGACCCTGGTGCTCGGCGAGGATGTGCCCGACGCGCTCGCCGACCGGCTGGAGCGGTACGTACGGGACGGGCACCTCGCCGTCGACACGGTGGTCTACCGCGGCGGCCGGCAGTCCGCGCCCCTGCTGGTGGGTGTGGAGTGACACCGCCCCCGGCCCGGTCACGACCCGCGCGAACGCCGGGGTGCGCGACGTGTGTCAGTGGTGTGGTGTGCAATGGATCGTGTGTCCGCGCTGGATGAACCCCTCAAGAAGTCGCTCGGCCCCGCCACCGCGAAGGTGATGGCCGAACAGCTCGACCTGCACACGGTCGGTGATCTGCTGCACCACTACCCGCGGCGGTACGAGGAGCGCGGCCAGCTCACCACGCTCGCCGATCTCCCGCTGGACGAGGACGTCACGGTCGTCGCACAGGTCGCCGACTCCCGGATCATGACGTTCAACCACGGCAGAGGGCAGCGTCTGGAGATCACACTCACCGACGGCAGCGGGCGGCTGCAACTGGTCTTCTTCGGCCGGGGACTCCACAAGCCGCACAAGGAACTGCCGCCGGGGAGCCGGGGGATGTTCGCCGGCAAGGTGTCCGTCTTCAACCGCAAGCTCCAGCTCGCCCACCCCACCTATGTGCCGCTGGGCCGGGACGGCGACGCGTCCGTGGCGGACGCGGCGAGCGCCGTGGACGACTTCGCGGGCAAGCTGATCCCCATCTATCCGGCCTGCAAGGGGCTGGAGTCATGGAAGATCACCAAAGCGGTCGACGCGGTGCTGCCGAGGGCCGTGGAAGCGGTCGATCCGCTGCCGCCCGCGCTGCGGGAGGGCCGCGGCTTCGTCCCGCTGCCCGAGGCGCTGCTCAAGGTCCACCGCCCCGAGACCAAGGCGGACATCGAGGACGCCCGGCAGCGGCTGAAGTGGGACGAGGCCTTCGTCCTCCAGGTCGCGCTCGCCCGGCGGCGCCACGCCGACGCGCAGTTGCCCGCCGTGGCCCGCAGGCCCGTGGCGGACGGGGTGCTCGACGCCTTCGACGCCAAGCTGCCCTTCACCCTCACCGACGGCCAGCGGAAGGTCACCGCCGAGATCTTCGCCGACCTCGCCACCGAACACCCCATGCACCGGCTGCTCCAGGGCGAGGTCGGCTCGGGCAAGACACTGGTCGCGCTGCGGGCGATGCTCGCCGTGGTGGACGCGGGCGGCCAGGCCGCCCTGCTGGCGCCCACGGAGGTGCTCGCCCAGCAGCACCACCGCTCGATCACCGAGATGATGGGCGGGCTGGCCCAGGGCGGGATGCTCGGCGGCGCCGAGCACGCCACCAAGGTCGTGCTGCTCACCGGCTCCATGGGCGCCGCCGCACGCCGTCAGGCACTGCTCGACCTGGTCACCGGCGAGGCCGGGATCGTGATCGGCACCCACGCCCTGATCGAGGACAAGGTGCGGTTCCACGATCTGGGACTGGTCGTGGTGGACGAGCAGCACCGCTTCGGCGTGGAGCAGCGCGACGCGCTCCGCTCCAAGGGCAAGCAGCCGCCGCATCTGCTGGTCATGACCGCCACACCCATTCCCCGTACGGTCGCGATGACCGTCTTCGGCGATCTGGAGACCTCCGTCCTGGACCAGCTCCCCGCCGGGCGCTCACCGATCGCCAGCCATGTGGTGCCGGCCCAGGACAAGCCGCACTTCCTCGCCCGTGCCTGGGAGCGGGTGCGCGAGGAGGCGGGCAAGGGCCATCAGGCGTATGTCGTCTGTCCCCGGATCGGGGACGCGGACGACGCGGACGACGGGGACGACGGGGAGCAGGGGGACCGGACCGGAAAGACCGCGAAGACCGCGAAGGCCGGGAAGAAGCCCGCCGCCGGGAAGGCCGCCGAGGACACCGAGAAGCGGCCGCCGCTGGCCGTGGTCGAGGTGGCCGAACAGCTCACCAGGGGGCCGCTGGCCGGCCTGCGGATCGAGGTCCTGCACGGACGGATGCAGCCGGACGACAAGGACACCGTGATGCGGCGCTTCGCCGCGGGCGAGGTGGACGTGCTGGTCGCCACGACGGTTATCGAGGTCGGTGTGAACGTCCCCAACGCCACCGCGATGGTGATCATGGACGCGGACCGGTTCGGTGTCTCCCAGCTCCATCAGCTCCGCGGCCGGGTCGGCCGGGGCTCGGCGCCCGGCCTCTGTCTGCTGGTGACCGACATGCCGGAGGCGAGCCCCGCCAGGGCACGGCTGGGCGCGGTCGCCGCCACCCTCGACGGCTTCGAGCTGTCCCGGATCGACCTCGAACAGCGCCGCGAGGGCGATGTCCTCGGCCAGGCCCAGTCCGGGGTCCGCTCCTCGCTGCGGATGCTCGCCGTCATCGAGGACGAGGAGGTCATCGCGGCGGCGCGCGAGGAGGCCGTCGCGGTGGTCGCCCAGGACCCGGAGCTGACGGGCTCCCCCGAGCTGCGTACGGCGCTGGACGCGCTGCTGGACACGGAGCGCGAGCGGTATCTCGACAAGGGCTGACCCCGGGGACCGGCCGGGACCGGCGCGGGGGCCCGCGAGGGCGGACCCTCCCGGCCGGGGGGTACGCCATATCGTGGGGGCAGAGCCTCCCGCAGGCCCTCCGGGAACCGCCCGCGAGCCCCCCGGCCCGGATCCACCGCCCACGACCCGAGGACCCGACACCCATGACCCGCGTGATCGCCGGTGCCGCCGGCGGACGCCGCCTCGCCGTCCCGCCCGGCAACGGCACCCGCCCCACCTCCGACCGTGCGCGCGAAGGCCTCTTCTCGAGCTGGCAGTCGCTCCTCGGCACCCTCGACGGCATCCGGATCGCCGATCTGTACGCCGGCTCCGGCGCCGTCGGCCTGGAGGCGCTCTCGCGCGGCGCCGCGCACGCCCTGCTGGTCGAGGCCGACCAGCGCGCCGCCCGTACCGTCCGCGAGAACGTGGCGGCGCTCGGTCTGCCCGGCGCGGAGGTCCGGCCGGGCAGGGCGGAGCAGATCGTGCGGGGACCCGCCCCCGACACCCCGTACGACCTGGTCTTCCTCGATCCGCCGTATGCCGTCACCGATGACGATCTTCGGGAGATCCTGCTCACACTCAGGGCGAGGGGGTGGCTCAGCGGCGGCGCCGTCGCCACGGTGGAACGGAGCACCAGAGGCGGGGAGTTCGGCTGGCCGGACGGTTTCGAACCACTGCGGTCCCGTCGCTACGGCGAGGGAACGCTTTGGTACGGTCGCGCCGCCTCTACGCACGAAGACGCACCATGACCGGACCGGAGAGCGAGGGAGTTCAGTTGCGCCGCGCCGTCTGTCCGGGGTCCTTCGACCCCATCACCAATGGACATCTCGACATCATCGCCCGCGCCTCCAAGCTGTACGACGTCGTACATGTCGCGGTAATGATCAACCAGTCCAAGAAGGGACTGTTCACCATCGACGAGCGGATCTCCCTGATCCGCGAGGTCACCGCCGAGTTCGGCAATGTCGAGGTCGAGTCCTTCCACGGTCTGCTGGTCGACTTCTGCAAGCAGCGTGACATCCCCGCCATCGTGAAGGGCCTGCGTGCCGTCAGCGACTTCGACTACGAGTTGCAGATGGCCCAGATGAACAACGGCCTCTCGGGGGTCGAGACCCTCTTCGTCCCCACCAACCCCACCTACAGTTTCCTCTCGTCCTCCCTGGTCAAAGAGGTCGCGACCTGGGGCGGAGACGTCTCCCACCTGCTGCCTCCGGCCGTCCACACGGCCCTGATGGAACGCCTCGGCGAGCGATGACGGACTGACTGCCCGTCACCTGGTGTCGGCCGGGCTCGCGGTGGCCTTACAGTCGTTGCGTCCGTCTTCCAACCAGTCTGAGAGAGTGGCGAGCACCGGTGGACGTGCAGAAGAAGCTCGACGAGATCGTCGACACCGTGGGCAGTGCCCGTTCCATGCCCATGTCGGCGTCCTGCGTGGTGAACCGCGCCGAGCTGCTCGCGATGCTCGAAGAGGTACGGGAAGCCCTTCCCGGTTCGCTGGCGCAGGCCCAGGAGCTGCTGGGCGGCCATGAACAGCTCGCCGAGCAGGCCCGGCAGGAGGCCGAGCGCATCATCGGAGAGGCCCACGCCCGGCGCACCGCGCTGATCTCCGACACCGCCGTCGCCCGCCAGTCCCAGGACGAGGCCGCCCGTATCCTCGACGAGGCCCGCAGGGAGGCCGAGGAGATCCGCGCCGAGGCGGACGACTACGTCGACTCCAAGCTCGCCAACTTCGAGGTCGTCCTCACCAAGACCATCGGCTCCGTCGACCGCGGCAGGGAGAAGCTGCTCGGCCGGGGCCCCGGCTCCGACGAGCACGGATACGGCCCCGGCGAGGGGGACGACGCCGACGACGCCCCCGAGTACAGCGCCGACCCCGACACCCTGATCCGCCGCGCCGACGACTATGTGGACGCCAAGCTCGGCGCCTTCGAGGCCGTGCTGTCCAAGACCCTCGAAGCCGTCGGGCGCGGCCGGCAGAAGCTCCACGGCCGTACCGCCTCGGACGACCTGGGGGCGCACATGGCCGCCCAGGACGCGGCGGGACCGCAGGAGCGCAGCAGCGACGCGGACTATCTGGCGGGCCTCGCGGAGACGCCGCGCACCCCCGTGGAGCCGTCCGTACCGGTCCAGCAGCCCTACGCCGAGCCCGCCCCCGCCCCGGTCGCCGCGCCCGCCTACGCGCAGCCCGCCGACGGCTACCCCGGGACCGGCTACCAGGACCCCGGGTACGCCACCGACGGCGGTTACGGCGGATACCAGCAGCAGGACGCGTACGCCTATCAGCAGGACCCCTACGCGTACCAGCAGCAGGACTACGGCCAGGGCCAGGTCCAGGGTCAGGTCCAGAACCAGGGGTACGACCCGAACTACGGCTGGCAGCAGCCCGCCGCGCCCCAGGCCCAGCTTCCCGCGCTGCCCGCGGCCCCCGAGCCGCAGAGCGCCCTCGACGAGACCAGTCTCTTCGACACCAGCATGATCGACATGGATCAGCTCCGCCGGTACGAGCAGGAGCGCTGATCCGGGCGGACCAGAACCGGGCCGGACCGACCGGATTGGGCCTACGGCGGCCGGTCCAGTACCCTGGCTCTTCGGCCGCGTGTATGTCCGCGGCCCCGGCTGCCCGGACGCTTCCGCGACGGTAGCGGCCCCCTCACGATCCGAAAGCGGGAAAAGCCCTGAACGCGCGTCTCGACCACCGCAACCCCCTCGTGTTCGACACGCACGAGCTGGGGCGGCGCCCTGGTGCGCTCCAGAAGCTGACCCGCTCGGCGCCCGCTCCCAAGGACTTCGGTATCGCGGACGTGATCGGGGCGCCCGAGGGCGTGCCGGTGGAGCTGGACCTCCGCCTCGAATCCGTCATGGAGGGGGTGCTCGTCACGGGCACCGCCCGTGCGGTGGCCGAGGGGGAGTGCGTAAGGTGTCTGGAGCCGTTGCGCCAGAAGGTGGCGGCGGACTTCCAGGAGCTGTTCTCGTACCACGACGCCGACGACCGGGGCCGCACCCGTGCGGAGCCGGACGACGACGCCGAGGACGACGAGGACAGGCTCTTCATCGAGGACGGACTGTTCGACCTCGAACCCGTGCTGCGTGACGCGGTGGTGCTCGCACTGCCGATGCAGCCGGTGTGCCGGGAGAACTGCGCCGGCCTGTGTTCCGCATGCGGGATCAGGCTGGACGAGAACCCGGACCACCACCATGACGCCGTCGACATCCGTTGGGCGGCACTGCAGGGACTCGCCGAGACCGTCAAGGACGGCGAGAAGGACAACATGGGCGGCGCCGAAGCGGGCGTCGACGAGAAGCAGGAGAAGTAGCCGTGGCTGTTCCGAAGCGGAAGATGTCGCGCAGCAACACGCGCCACCGCCGGTCGCAGTGGAAGGCTGCGGTCCCCACCCTGGTTGCGTGCGAGCGCTGCCAGGAGCCGAAGCTTCAGCACATCGCGTGCCCGAGCTGCGGCACCTATAACAAGCGCCAGGTCCTCGAGGTCTGAGCGGCTGGTGAGAGGCTCGATGTCTGAACTGTCCCCTGCCAAGAAGCAGACAGACAATGTCAGTACGGCCTCGTCCCACACGCTTCTGGAAGGGCGGCTCGGGTATCAGCTCGAGACCGCCCTTCTGGTGCGTGCGCTGACCCACCGTTCGTACGCGTACGAGAACGGCGGACTGCCCACCAACGAGCGGCTCGAATTCCTGGGGGATTCGGTGCTCGGCCTCGTGGTGACGGACACGCTGTACCGCATCCACCCCGATCTGCCTGAAGGCCAGCTGGCCAAATTGCGGGCCGCGGTGGTCAACTCGCGTGCGCTGGCGGAAGTGGGCCGCGGCCTCGAACTGGGCTCCTTCATCCGGCTCGGCCGGGGTGAAGAGGGCACGGGCGGCCGGGACAAGGCGTCCATCCTCGCCGACACCCTTGAAGCGGTGATCGGCGCGGTCTATCTCGACCAGGGCCTCGACGCGGCGTCCGAGCTGGTGCACCGGCTCTTCGACCCGCTGATCGAGAAGTCCTCCAACCTCGGGGCCGGCCTGGACTGGAAGACCAGTCTCCAGGAGCTGACCGCGGCGGAGAGTCTCGGTGTCCCCGAGTATCTCGTCACGGAGACGGGCCCCGATCACGAGAAGACCTTCACTGCTGCCGCCCGCGTCGGTGGTGTCTCGTACGGCACCGGCACCGGCCGCAGCAAGAAGGAGGCGGAGCAGCAGGCGGCGGAGTCCGCGTGGCGGTCCATCAGGACGGCGGCGGACGAACGCGCGACGGCGGAGCGTTCCGCCGCCGCCGTCCGGGACGACGCCGACGCCGATGCCGAGGCGGAGGTCCGGGCCCAGGCCAGGACCGACACCGCGGCGGGGACCGGGACCGCCGGATCCGGTGCCGAGGACGAAGGGGCCGCCGACAGCCCTTCGTCCTCGCCGGCGCCGGAGCAGGTTCCCGCCGATCGGGCGGCTACCTGACCCGTCCGCTGCTCTCCTTCTCGGCACGCCCCTCCCGCCGCGGTTCGGCGCGAGGGGCGTACCGGCTTTCCGCGCCCCCGCCCCTTTTCCGTATCCGTCGCCCCTTCCCGTATCCGTCGTTGCCGTCGTTGCCGTCGTTGTGGTGTCGTTCCGAGGAGTCCCGTGCCCGAGCTGCCCGAGGTCGAAGTCGTCCGGCGTGGACTCGAACGCTGGGTGAGCGGCAGGACCGTCGCCGAGACGGAGGTGCTGCACCCGCGCGCGGTACGGCGGCACCCCGCCGGCGCCGAGGACTTCGCGGCGCGGCTCAAGGGACACACCATCGGGACCGCCCGCCGCCGGGGCAAGTACCTCTGGCTGCCGCTCGCCGACACGGACAGCGCGGTCCTCGGCCATCTCGGGATGAGCGGCCAGCTTCTCGTCCGGCCCGAGGACGCGCCCGACGAGAAGCATCTGCGGATCCGTGTCCGCTTCGCCGACACCCTCGGCACGGAGCTGCGCTTCGTCGACCAGCGGACCTTCGGCGGGCTCTCCCTCCATGACTCCACCCCCGACGGACTGCCGGACGTCATCGCGCACATCGCCAGGGACCCGCTCGACCCGGCCTTCGTGGACGGGGTCTTCCACACCGCGCTGCGGCTGCGCCGTACCACCGTCAAGCGGGCGCTCCTCGACCAGTCCCTGATCAGCGGTGTCGGCAATATCTACGCCGACGAGGCGCTCTGGCGCGCCAGGATCCACTACGAGCGGCCCACCGCGACCCTGACCCGGCCGCGTTCCGTCGCGCTCCTCGGTCATGTACGGGACGTGATGAACGCGGCGCTCGCCGTCGGCGGCACCAGCTTCGACAGTCTGTACGTCAATGTGAACGGTGAATCGGGCTACTTCGACCGGTCGCTGGACGCGTACGGGCGTGAGGACGAGCCGTGCCGGCGCTGCGGGACCCCGATCCGCCGCCGGCCCTGGATGAACCGTTCCAGCTATTTCTGCCCCCGCTGTCAGCGGGCGCCGCGCACCGTGTCCTGAGGCGCGGGCGGTGTGGCGTCACTCCCGGACGGTGTGCCGCCGCGCCCGCACGGGGCGTCGTAGCGCTCCTGGGCCATGAGCACCTCGGGCATCCGCTCCTCGACCAGCCGGATGAGACCGAGCAGCCGCCCGGTGATCTCCCGCCCCAGCGGTGTCAGCTCGTAGTCCACCCACGGCGGATTGACCGGCCGCGCGTCACGGCGCACCAGCCCGTCCCGCTCCAGGGCGTGCAGTGTCTGCGCGAGCATCTTCTCGCTCACCCCGTCGACACGCCGCCGCAGTTCGTTGAAGCGGCGGCCGCCCTCGTACAGGGCGCCGAGCGTCAGAGAGCCCCAGCGGCCCGTCGCGTGCTCCAGCGTGGAGCGCGAGGGGCACTGCCGGGAGAACACATCGAAGGCGGGAGCGTCCATGGCGGTCACCCTACAACCGAAAGCGCCACCCGTCGGGTGGCGCTTTCCGGTGGCAAGTGACGTTCCGGGGCGGTGCTAGAAGCCGAAGTCCTGGGTCCACCAGGGGCCGCCCGAGCCGGTGTGGACACCGACGCCGAGCCGGGTGTAGTCGCAGTTCAGTATGTTCGCGCGATGGCCCTCGCTGTTCATCCAGGAGTCCATCACCGCCTGGGCGGTGGCCTGGCCGCGGGCTATGTTCTCGCCGCCCAGACCCTCGACGCCCGCGGCGTCCGCGCGCTCCCAGGGCGTATTGCCGTCGGGGTCGGTGTGGTCGAAGAAACCGCGCGCCGCCATGTCCTCGCTGAAGTCCTGCGCCAGCGCGTCCAGGCCGGCGTCGGCCCGTACCGGTCCGCACCCCGCGTCGGCCCGCTCCTGGTTGACCAGACTGAGCACGGCCGCCACGGCCGAGCTGGGCGCGGCGGGCGTCTCGACCGCTCGTTCCGTCGTCTGCTCGGGCACCGGGGTCCTGCTGACGAACGGGGACGCGCTCTGCTTCTTGGACTCCGCCTTCGGCTTCGGCGCGGCAGGGGCGGCCGGCGTCGTGCGCTGGGCCGGGATCCCGGAGGGCTTCCCGGTGTCCCGGGGAGTGGCCTGCTTCGAGGGGGTCCCCGTCCGCCCGGCGGACGGGGCCGCCGAGGCCGAGGCCTCCCGCGTCGGCTCGGCGGACGAACCGCCCTGCTGCTCCAGCTCGGGGGCGCCCTCGGTGCGTATGCGCCCGTCGGGGGTGCTGCCGCCCACGGTGTACTGGTCACCGCCCGGCAGCAGACCGGAGGCCACGGCGACCGCGCCCACGGCCATCGCCGCGGAGGCGCCGAGCAGACCGGTGCGGATGGGAGCGACGACCCGTCCCTTCCTGCGCGGAGCGCCCCGGTGCCGGGCCGCCGCGCCGTCGTACTCCTCGGCGGCGGGCCTCACCGGCGCGGCGGCGGGTACGGCGGAGCGTCGGTGGCGTCCCATCTGCTGTGCCTTCCTCATGCTTCTCGACGGCAACCTTCTCGACGGCGAGGTGACTCACCCGAACGAGTGAGGCTTCATTGCGACGGGACTGTACGGCATGGCGTCTGGGGCCGCTGGGGCAAGCGAGCATTTGGCTGGTTGGCTTACGCGCATGAGAGAAGACGTGCGACTGACGGCCTGGGTACGCGGCCGGGTGCAGGGAGTGGGCTTCCGCTGGTTCACCAGGGCGAACGCCCTGGAGATCGGGGGACTCACCGGTTTCGCCCTGAATCTGGACGACGGCAGGGTCCAGATCGTCGCCGAGGGCCCACGTGAGAATTGCCACCGTCTGCTGGAGTGGCTGCGCTCGCCCGACACACCCGGGCACGTAACCGGAGTCACTGAGATCTGGGACACCCCGCGCGGGGGCTACGAGAGCTTCGCGATCCGCTGAGCGATCCCCGCCGACGGACCGTCCGGGACCCCCGGATCCTGCCCGGGGCACATGCTCAAGCCCGCGATGACCTGGTGGTTGCCAAGAACGGCCGACCGTGCCAGGCTGCCCGGTTAACGATGATCTCCAGGCCCCACGGGGACCGCGGGAGAGCCGGCGCGGCGCGTGTCGCGGCCGTGCGCCCCGGGCGGCCCGTCGGCACGGGCTGTGATCGTGTTGACCGTCAAACTTTTTGGTGAGACTCTGGAATCCCCGCGCACCTTAGCTGTTTGGCAGTAAAGAACCGCAGTGAAGAACAAGCACTGCCAGGCACCGCGGGTGCGATTTCCCTCACGACCCACACCGCATCCGGTCGGTCACTCAGTGTGGAGGACCATCCATCATGGCAAAGGCGCTTCTCGGTTATGTCGGCGGCTCCGACCCGCGACTCCTCGCCGAGATGCGACGGCTTCAGCAGCGCGTCCAGGACCTCGAATCCGAACTCGTACGGATCCAGTCCGAGAACGACGCGTTGAACGCCGCCGTCGCACAGCACCCTGGAGAGTCGCTGCTCGACAGCATCGACATTGACGTTCACCAGGCGGAGCCTGCGCTCACCTGACGACAGCCCCCCTCGGGGTCAGGTGAGAAACACTCTCGCGAGAATATGCAAGGGACGCTTCGGCGTCCCTTCTTTCTTTCCATCTTCCGCTGTACGAAGCTTTGTTGGCGGCGCATCGAGTTTCTTAAGGTCTGATGTGCCCTGCACGTTCGCCGGTGAAACCGCCGATGGACGATCGGGGCGGGGTAGAGTCCGGCGGCGTGCACCTCAAGGCCATGACCCTGCGCGGGTTCAAATCCTTCGCCTCCGCCACGACGCTGCGCTTCGAGCCCGGAATCACCTGTGTCGTGGGACCGAACGGCTCCGGGAAGTCCAATGTGGTGGACGCGCTGTCCTGGGTCATGGGCGAGCAGGGGGCCAAATCGCTGCGCGGCGGCAAGATGGAGGACGTGATCTTCGCCGGGACGACCGGCCGCCCCCCGCTCGGCCGCGCGGAGGTCTCGCTCACCATCGACAATTCCGACGGTGCGCTGCCGATCGACTACGCGGAAGTCACGATCACCCGGATCATGTTCCGCAACGGCGGCAGTGAATACCAGCTCAACGGCGACACCTGCAGACTTCTGGACATCCAGGAACTGCTCTCCGATTCCGGTATCGGCCGCGAGATGCATGTCATCGTCGGACAGGGCCAGCTCGATTCCGTCCTGCACGCCGATCCGACCGGGCGCCGGGCCTTCATCGAGGAGGCCGCGGGTGTGCTGAAGCACCGCAAGCGCAAGGAGAAGGCGCTGCGGAAACTGGACGCGATGCAGGCGAATCTCGCCAGGGTCCAGGACCTCACCGACGAGCTGCGCCGCCAGCTCAAACCGCTCGGGCGGCAGGCCGCCGTCGCCCGCCGGGCCGCCGTCATCCAGGCCGATCTGCGCGACGCGCGGCTGCGGCTGCTCGCCGACGATCTGGTACGGCTGCGCGAGGCACTGCGGACCGAGATCGCGGACGAGGCCGAGCTGAAGCAGCGCAAGGAGGACGCGGAGTCCCGGCTCAGGGCGGCGCTCACGCGGGAGGCGGAGCTGGAGGACGAGGTACGGCGGCTGGCGCCGAGGCTCCAGCGGGCCCAGCAGACCTGGTACGAGCTGTCGCAGTTGGCGGAGCGGGTGCGCGGCACGGTCTCGCTCGCCGACGCGCGGGTCAAGAGCGCGACCGCGGCGCCCACGGAGGAGCCCCGGGGGCGCGATCCCGAGGACATGGAGCGCGAGGCCGCCCGGATCCGTGAGCAGGAGGCGGAGCTGGAGGCCGCGCTGGAGGCGGCGGAGCACGCGCGGGAGGACACCGTCGCGCACCGCGCCGAACTGGAACGGGAACTGGCCGCCGAGGAGCGCAGACTCAAGGACGTGGCACGGGCGATCGCCGACCGGCGCGAGGGTCTCGCCCGGCTGACCGGCCAGGTCAACGCCGCCCGCAGCCGGGCCTCCGCCGCCCAGGCGGAGATCGGCAGGCTCGCGGCGGCCAGCGACCAGGCGCGGGAGCGCGCCGCCGCGGCGCGGGAGGAGTACGAGCGGCTCCAGGCCGAGGTGGACGGGCTGGACGCCGACGACCACGACCTGGCCGGGCGGTACGAGGCGGCGCGGGGCGAGCTGGCCGCGGCGGAGGCCGCGCTGACGGCGGCCCGTGAGGCCACCACCGCGGCGGAGCGCTCCCACGCGGCCCTCACCGCCCGCCATGACGCGCTCGCCCTCGGTCTGCGCCGCAAGGACGGCACCGGCGCGCTGCTCGCCGCCCGTGACCGTCTCGCCGGTCTGCTCGGCCCGGCCGCCGAACTCCTCACCGTCACCCCCGGCTACGAGATCCCGGTGGCCGCGGCTCTCGGCGCCGCCGCCGACGCGGTCGCGGTCGCGGACCCCGCCACAGCGGCCGAGGCGATCCGGCTGCTGCGCGCCCAGGACGCGGGCCGCGCGTCCCTGCTGCTGGCGAGCGCGGCCGGGCCGTCTCCCGGGACCCATGACCCGGTCGCCCTTCCCGGACAGGCGGGCGACGACACCCGCGCCCCGGCCCCCGGGGTGCCCGGACAGGCGGGCGGGCCGGTGCCGCGCCGTGGCGAGGTCCGGACCGGCACGGCCGGGGCCGGGAGCGTGCCCGGCCGGCCGGGCGACGGCGGAGAGGCTTCCACGGGCGCGGCCGGCGCGCCCGGCGCGGCCGGTACGGTTCCCGGCGTGCCCGGTCAGGCGGGCACCGGGCCGGGCGGCCCGCGGGGCCCGGCCCCGGCCGACGCGCCCCTGCGTACCGCCGTCGGCCCGGCCGGACCGTATGTCGTCGATCTGGTCCGGGGACCCGCCGCGCTGATGGAGGCCGTACGGCGGCTCGTACGGGACACCGTGGTCGTGGGGACCCTGGAGGACGCCGAGGATCTGGTCGCCGCCCGGCCCGCCCTGACCGCCGTGACCGCCGGGGGCGATGTCCTCGGCACACACTTCGCGCAGGGCGGCTCGGCGGGGGCGCCCAGTCTGCTGGAGGTGCGAGCGTCCGTCGACGAGGCCGCCGCCGCGCTGGCGGAGCTGGCCGTACGGTGCGAGGAACTGGCCGAGGAGCAACGGCGGGCCGGCGAGCGGCGGGACGGCTGCGCCGCGCTCGTGGAGGAGCTGGGGGAGCGGCGCCGGGCCGCCGACCGGGAGAAGTCCGCGGTGTCCGGGCGGCTGGGCCGGCTCTCCGGGCAGGCCCGTGGCGCCGCGGGCGAGGCCGAGCGGACGGCCGCCGCCGTCGCCACGGCGCAGGACGCGCTGGAGCGCGCCACGGCCGAGGCGGAGGAACTGGCGGAGCGGCTGCTCGTCGCCGAGGAGGCCCCGGGGGAGGAGGAGCCCGACACCTCCGTACGGGACCGGCTCGCCGCCGACGGCGCCAACGCGCGCCAGACCGAGATGGAGGCCCGCCTCCAGGTCCGTACCCACGAGGAGCGGGTGAAGGGGCTCGCGGGCCGGGCCGACGCACTCGACCGGGGGGCGCGCGCCGAGCGTGCCGCGCGGGCGCGCGCCGAGGAACGGCGCGCACGGCTGCGTCACGAGGCCGAGGTCGCCGGCGCCGTCGCGGCCGGTGCCCGGCAGCTTCTGGCCCATGTGGAGGTGTCGGTCGTACGGGCCGAGGCCGAACGGGTCGCGGCCGAGGCGGCGAAGGCCGGACGCGAGAGGGAACTGGTCGCCGAGCGGAACCGGGGCCGCGACCTCAAGAACGAGCTGGACAAGCTGACCGACTCGGTCCACCGCGGCGAGGTGCTGGGCGCGGAGAAGCGGCTGCGGATCGAGCAACTGGAGACCAGGGCGCTGGAGGAGCTGGGCGTCGAACCCGCCGGGCTCATCGCCGAGTACGGCCCCGACCAGCTCGTTCCCCCGTCACCGCCCGCCGAGGGCGAGGAACTGCCCGACGACCCCGGGCATCCGCGCAATCAGCCGAAGCCCTACGCGCGTGCCGAGCAGGAGAAGCGGCTCAAGTCGGCCGAACGGGCCCATCAGCAGCTCGGAAAGGTGAATCCGCTGGCCCTGGAGGAGTTCGCGGCGCTGGAGGAGCGGCACAAATTCCTCTCCGAGCAGCTCGAAGACCTCAAGAAGACCCGTGCCGATCTCCTTCTCGTGGTGAAGGAGGTCGACGAGCGCGTCGAACAGGTCTTCACCGAGGCCTACCGGGACACGGCCGAGCAGTTCGAGGGTGTCTTCTCCCGGCTCTTCCCCGGCGGCGAGGGACGGCTGATCCTCACCGACCCGGAGAACATGCTCACCACCGGTGTGGATGTCGAGGCCAGGCCCCCGGGCAAGAAGGTCAAGCGGCTCTCCCTGCTCTCCGGCGGCGAACGCTCGCTGACGGCCGTGGCGCTGCTCGTGTCGATCTTCAAGGCCCGGCCCAGTCCGTTCTATGTGATGGACGAGGTCGAGGCGGCGCTCGACGACACCAACCTTCAGCGGCTGATCCGCATCATGCAGGAGCTCCAGGAGAGCTCCCAGCTCATTGTGATCACGCATCAGAAACGCACGATGGAGGTCGCGGACGCGCTCTACGGGGTCTCCATGCAGGGCGACGGTGTCTCCAAGGTGATCAGCCAGCGGCTGCGCTGACCTCCCCCTTTCCCTCTCCTGTGCCCTCTCCCGTGCGAGGCTCTCGGCGCGCCGGACCGTTTCCGTCTCCGGGTGGTGGGCAGCCGGGGGGTGTGCCCCACTGGAGGGGCTCGCCGCACCCCCTCGACGCTCGGGCCGGCACGGCCGGGGCGGCCCCAGGAGACCATGTGACCAGCACAGCGAAGACCCCGCCGGCCGGAGACCGGGCCGCTCACCCGGAACACCTGAGCCATGTCGTCTTCATCACGGCCGCGGCCGCGATGGGCGGTTTCCTCTTCGGCTACGACAGTTCGGTGATCAACGGTGCCGTCGAGGCCATCCGCAGCCGGTACGACATCGGCTCCGCGGTCCTCGCCCAGGTCATCGCCGTCGCGCTGATCGGCTGTGCGATCGGCGCGGCCACGGCGGGCCGGATCGCCGACCGGATCGGCCGCATTCGCTGTATGCAGATCTCCGCGGCCCTCTTCACCATCAGCGCGATCGGCTCGGCGCTCCCCTTCGACATCTACGACCTCGCCGTCTGGCGGATCATCGGCGGCTTCGCGATCGGCATGGCGTCGGTGATCGGCCCCGCGTACATCGCCGAGGTCTCCCCGGCCGCCTACCGGGGCCGGCTCGGCTCCTTCCAGCAGGCGGCGATCGTCATCGGTATCGCGGTCTCCCAGCTCGTCAACTTCGGCATCCTCCAGCTCGCCGACGGCGACCAGCGCGGCCAACTCCTGGGCCTCGAGGCCTGGCAGTGGATGCTCGGGGTGATGGTGGTGCCCGCGCTGCTGTACGGGCTGCTCACCCTCGCCATCCCCGAGTCGCCGCGCTATCTGATCTCCGTGGGCCGCACCCAGCGCGCCCGGCAGGTGCTCGCCGAGGTCGAGAACGAGGACGTCGACCTGGACGCCCGGGTCGCCGAGATCGAGCGCGCGATGCGCCGAGAGCACAAGGCCGCGTTCAGGGATCTGAGGGGCGGCCGCTTCTCCTTCCTGCCCATCGTCTGGGTGGGTATCGGGCTGTCCATGTTCCAGCAGCTCGTCGGCATCAATGTCGCCTTCTACTACTCGGCGACGCTCTGGCAGTCGGTCGGCATCGATCCGTCCAGCTCCTTCCTCTACTCGTTCACCACCTCGATCGTGAACATCATCGGCACCGTGATCGCGATGGTGCTGGTGGACCGCGTGGGGCGCAGGCCGCTCGCGCTCGTCGGCTCGGCCGGGATGGCGCTCGCGCTCGCCTGTGAGGCCTGGGCGTTCTCCGCCCCCCTCGTCAACGGCAAGCTGCCTGCCGCCGAGGGCACCGTCGCGCTGGTCGCGGCCCATGTGTTCGTGCTCTTCTTCGCACTGTCCTGGGGTGTCGTCGTCTGGGTCTTCCTCGGCGAGATGTTCCCGAACAGGATCAGGGCGGCGGCGCTCGGCGTCGCGGCGGCGGCCCAGTGGATCGCCAACTGGGCGATCACGGCGAGCTTCCCGAGCCTGGCCGACTGGAACCTCTCGGGGACCTATGTCATCTACACCTGCTTCGCCGTGCTCTCCATCCCCTTCGTGCTGCTGTTCGTCAAGGAGACCAAGGGCAGGACGCTGGAGGAGATGGGCTGACGCGTCCGGATCACGAGGAGGTGTTTGTGCGATCCTCTGAGACCAGGGCCGGGACCGGCCGTGGCTGATACTGGGAGCGTTATGGAACTCGTCATCCTTGTTGTAGTCATCGCCCTGGTCGCGGTCGGCGCGATCGGCGGGCTCGTGGTCGGCAGCCGCAGAAAGAGGAAGCTGCCGCCCCCGCCCCCGTCGAGTACGCCGACCATCACAGCCCCGCCCGCCGAACCGCAGCTCGGCGACGAGGCCGAGGAGCCGCGCGACGAGTCGCGCCGCACCATCGAGGAGGTCGGCCTCCCCGACTCCGCCGGCACCCGGGTCGTGGTCGAGGACTCGGCCGTCGCCGAGGCGCTCGCGCCGGCGATCGAGATCCCGGAACCGACGGAGGGCCGGCTGATCCGGCTGCGCGCCCGGCTCGCGCGCTCGCAGAACTCCCTCGGCAAGGGCCTGCTGACACTGCTGTCCCGTGAGCACCTGGACGAGGAGACCTGGGAGGAGATCGAGGACACCCTCCTCACCGCGGACGTCGGTGTCGCGCCCACCCAGGAACTGGTCGGGCGGCTGCGGGAGCGGGTCCGGGTGCTCGGCACCCGGACGCCGGACGAGCTGCGCACCCTCCTCAGGGAGGAGCTGATCCAGCTTCTCGGCACGGACCTCGACCGCGCGGTGAAGACCGAGAGCGTGCTGGACACGCCGGCCGTCGTGATGGTCGTCGGGGTCAACGGCACCGGGAAGACCACGACCACCGGCAAGCTGGCGCGGGTGCTGGTCGCGGACGGGCGCTCGGTGGTGCTCGGCGCGGCCGACACGTTCCGTGCGGCGGCGGCCGATCAGCTCCAGACCTGGGGGGAGCGGGTCGGCGCGCGTACGGTACGCGGCCCCGAGGGCGGCGACCCGGCGTCGATCGCCTTCGACGCGGTCAAGGAGGGCATCGCGGAGGGCGCGGATGTCGTCCTGATCGACACCGCGGGCCGGCTGCACACCAAGACCGGGCTGATGGACGAGCTGGGCAAGGTCAAGCGGGTCGTGGAGAAGCACGGGCCGCTGGACGAGGTGCTGCTGGTCCTGGACGCGACCACCGGGCAGAACGGGCTGGTGCAGGCCCGGGTGTTCGCCGAGGTCGTGGACATCACGGGCATCGTGCTGACGAAGCTGGACGGTACGGCGAAGGGCGGCATCGTGATCGCGGTGCAGCGGGAGCTGGGCGTACCGGTGAAGCTGGTGGGGCTGGGCGAGGGCGCCGACGATCTGGCGCCGTTCGAGCCCGAGGCGTTCGTGGACGCGCTGATCGGGGACTGAGCCGCTGATCGGGGACTGAGCCGTGGTGGCGTACGCCGTGTGCCGTACGCCGCGGGCGCGGGCCGCGGGCGGAGGCCGGGGGTGTCCTGGAGGGCCGTCCCCGTCTCCCGCCCGCGCTTCAGGGCGTCGACGAGCGATGGCAGATATACGCCAGGGTGCCCAGCAGCAGCCGGGCCTGGGGCGGGTCGGCCGCGTTGTCCAGTGACGGCGGGCGCAGCCAGCGGACCGGGCCCAGCCCCGCCACCTCCGAGGGCGGTGCCAGGACATGGCTGCCCGCGCCCAGGCAGCGCAGATCCAGATCGGCGTCGTCCCAGCCCATCCGGTAGAGCAGCTCGGGCAGTTCCGCCGCGGCGCCGGGCGCGACGAAGAAGTGGGCGCGGCCGGCCGGGGTCGCCATCACCGGGCCCAGGGGCAGGCCCATCCGTTCGAGCCGCACCAGCGCGCGGCTGCCCGCCTGCTCCGCCACGTCGATGATGTCGAAGCCCCGGCCCACCGGGAGCAGCACCGCCGCGCCCGGCGCCCGCGACCAGGCCCGGGTGACCTCGTCGAGCGTGGCGCCCGCCGGCACCTCGGGGCGGGGGTCCGGCGCGTGGGCGCCGGGTGAGGCGCGGTCCGCCGCGCCGCGGGAGCACGCGCCGCCCGCGGCCCGCGTGCCGAGCACGACGTCCCAGCCCCACAGCCCCGTGTACTCCGCCACCGCGGTGCACTCCGTGGCGCGGCCGCGACGCCGTGAGCCGGACCGCATGTCCCGGATGCCGCCGATCGTGAAGCCCATGCCCCCTCCAACGGGTCGAACTCGCCGGTGGTTACGTCTCGCAGTCTGCCCGTGACACTCCGTCGCCAGCGGGGCGGTACGGGCGGCGTGAGGTGGCACTTGGGGGCGCGCGAACCGATTTACGCGCCCCGGCGCACAGCGCTCGGCGGGCTGGTGGTCCCTGTGTGTCAAGTCAATCGCGCCGCGCGGGAGGTGAGTTCATTCGAAGGGGTGGCGAATGGTGGCGTTTGTGGAATCGCCCTCGCCGGACGGGTGATCGTAGGATTACTTTCAGTGCACGGACCGTGGGGAAAAGCACACGCGTGGGTATGCCGGGGGCAACTCGGTTTCCTGTTCGAAGGAGTGCAACCTCGGGACAGGCGGCCACGATTCACGGCATTCTGGTACCGGTTCGCGCGACAGGGTTTCAGCGGATGGGGGCGTTCCCGTGGGCGGCAGCGGCGCAGGCGGTACGAATACCGGCAAGCGTCCGAATGACCAACTCGGCTCGTGGTTCCTGCGCAGCGGCTGGTCGAAAGGCGAACTGGCACGTCAGGTCAACCGCAGAGCACGGCAGATGGGCGCGCACCACATCAGCACGGACACCTCGCGCGTACGCCGCTGGCTCGACGGCGAGCAGCCGCGCGAACCGATCCCGCGCATTCTCTCCGAACTGTTCTCCGAGCGCTTCGGCACCGTGGTCGGCATCGAGGAACTCGGACTGCGCGCCGCGCACCAGTCGCCCTCGGCGTCCGGGGTCGACCTGCCCTGGGCCGGACCGCAGACCGTCGCCCTGATCAGTGAATTCTCCCGCAGTGATCTGATGCTCGCGCGGCGCGGTTTCCTCGGCACCTCACTGGGACTGGCCGCGGGCCCCGCCCTGGTCGAGCCCATGCAGCGCTGGCTGGTGCCCGTACCGGCGGGCGATCCGGGCGGGCCGGAGCCCGAGGCCGTCCCCTCGCACCGGCCGTCCAAGCTCTCCGGGCCCGAGCTGGAACTGCTGGAGTCGACCACCAGGATGTTCCGCCAGTGGGACGCCCAGTGCGGCGGCGGTCTGCGGCGCAAGGCCGTCGTGGGCCAGCTCCACGAGGTGACCGATCTGCTCCAGGAACCGCAGCCCGAGGCCACCGCGCGACGGCTCTTCCGGTGCGCGGCCGAACTGGCCGAACTGGCCGGCTGGATGAGTTATGACGTCGGACTCCAGCCCAATGCGCAGAAATACTTCGTCCTCGCCCTGCACGCGGCCAAGGAGGCCGGGGACAAACCGCTCGGCTCGTACATCCTCTCGTCGATGAGCCGTCAGATGATTCATCTCGGACGGCCCGACGACGCGTTGGAACTGATCCATCTCGCGCAGTACGGCAGCCGTGACTGCGCCACCCCCCGGACCCAGGCGATGCTGTATGCGATGGAGGCCCGCGCGTACGCCAACATGGGGCAGCCGGGCAAGTGCAAGCGGGCCACCAGGATGGCCGAGGACAGCTTCTCCGACGCCGGGCTCGACGGTGAGCCGGAGCCCGACTGGATCCGCTTCTTCTCGGAGGCCGAGCTCCACGCGGAGAACGCCCACTCGTACCGCGATCTGGCCTATGTCGCCGGCCGCAGCCCCACCTACGCCTCCCTCGCCGAACCCCTCATGCGGCGCGCCGTCGACCTGTTCGAGAAGGACGAGGAGCACCAGCGGTCGTATGCGCTGAACCTGGTCGGCATGGCCACCGTCCACCTCCTCAAGAGGGAGCCCGAGCAGTCCACCGCCCTGGCGGAGCTGGCCCTGGAGGTGGCGCGCAAGGTGCGCTCCGAGCGGGTCAACACCCGGCTGCGCAAGACGGTGGACACCGCCGCCAGGGACTTCTCCGAGGTCGCCGAGGTCGTCGGTCTCACCGATCTGCTCACCGCCCGGCTCCCCGAGTCCGCCGAGGCGGTCTGAGGCGGCGGGCCCGCCCGCCGGCCGTCGAGGCTCCGGCCGCGGCTGTCACCCCGTACAGCCCGACACGGCTCCCCCGCCGCCAGGTCAGCAGGGTGAGGGCCGCGGCCGGTTTCCGATGTCCGCAGAGGGTATCCGGGTCCGCCGCGGCGATCCGCCGGTTCATCGTCTCGTAACACGCGGGAAGCCTTCGTCACGGGTGTGAAACATCGAGCGGCACTGACGGAAACCGCGTTGCGCCAATCTCCTCAGCACAAGTCGGCCCATACCTTGAGCATCCGCACGGGCCGTTCCGACCGCGAGGAGACGCTGGCCTTGAATGGCGCAGATACCGCATTCGTACTGATCAGTGCCGCGCTCGTCATGCTGATGACGCCCGGCCTGGCATTTTTCTACGGCGGCATGGTGCGGGTGAAGAGCGCCCTCAACATGCTCATGATGTCCTTGATCTCGCTCGGTATCGTCAGCGTGCTGTGGGTGCTGTACGGATACTCGCTCACCTTTGGTGACGACATCGGCGGCGGGCTCCTGGGCAACTTCGACCACATCGGTTTCCAGGGCATTTCGGTCGACACGCTGACCGGGGGCAAGGAAGGCATTCCCGTCTTCGCCTTCGCCCTCTTCCAGCTCATGTTCGCCGTGCTCACCCCCGCGCTGATAAGCGGAGCCCTGGCCGACCGGGTGAAGTTCAGCGCCTGGGCGCTGTTCATCACCCTCTGGGTCTCCGTGGTGTACTTCCCGGTCGCCCACTGGGTCTGGCAGTCGGACGGCTGGCTCTTCAAGCTCGGCGTCATCGACTTCGCCGGTGGTACGGCCGTTCATATCAACGCCGGTGTCGGCGCCCTCGCGGCCGTTCTCGTCGTCGGCAAGCGGATCGGATTCAAGAAGGACCCGATGCGGCCGCACAACCTGCCGCTCGTCGTCCTCGGCGCCGGTCTGCTGTGGTTCGGCTGGTTCGGCTTCAACGCCGGCTCCGCGCTGGCCGCCAACGGCACCGCCGCCGTGATGGCCTTCAACACCCAGATCGCCACCGGCGCCGCGATGCTCGGCTGGCTGATCTACGAGCGCATCCGGCACGGCGCGTTCACCACGCTGGGCGCCGCCTCCGGCGCGGTCGCGGGTCTGGTCGCCATCACCCCGTCCGGTGCCGCCGTCAACCCCTTCGGCGCCCTGCTCATCGGTGTCGTGGCCGGCGCCGTCTGCTCCTGGGCCGTCAGCCTCAAGTTCAAGCTGGGCTACGACGACTCCCTCGACGTGGTCGGTGTCCACCTCGTCGGCGGTGTGATCGGCACCCTGCTCGTCGGTCTCCTCGCGATCGACGGCGTCGGTGGCGGCTCGCAGCTCGGCAAGCAGGCCGTCGGTGCGTTCTCGGTGATGGCGTACTCCTTCGTGGTCTCCTGGATCCTCGCGAAGATCGTCGATGTCACCATCGGCTTCCGCGCCTCCGAGGACGACGAGACCAGCGGTGTGGACATGGCCTTCCACGCGGAGACGGCGTACGACTACAGCGCGGTGGGAGGGTCCCCCTCGGGCCGTAGTAGCGTGCCCGCCGCCAACCAGGACGGGATCGCCGCGGCGACGAACAAGAAGGTGGACGCATGAAGCTCATCACCGCAGTCGTGAAGCCTCACAGGCTGGACGAGATCAAGGAGGCCCTCCAGGCCTTCGGAGTCCAGGGGCTCACGGTCACGGAGGCCAGCGGGTACGGCCGGCAGCGCGGTCACACCGAGGTCTACCGGGGTGCGGAGTACACCGTCGACCTCGTACCGAAGATCCGCATAGAGGTGCTGGTCGAGGACGGGGACGCGGAACAGCTCATCGACGTGGTGGTGAAGGCCGCCCGCACCGGCAAGATCGGTGACGGGAAGGTATGGAGCGTGCCGGTCGACACGGCGGTCCGGGTCCGGACCGGCGAGCGCGGTCCGGACGCACTCTAGAGACGGGAACGACTGGGTGACGAGCCTCGAAGAGACGACCGGACAGACAGACTCGGGACCCAGCGGCTATGCGGCGGCCCGGCTGCGCCTTCTCCAGGAGAAGACGCAGCCAGGGCCGCCGCGCCGTACCGCCCTGGCCCGGCTGACCGACGACTGGCTGAACGCGCTGTTCACCACCGCCGCTCAGGAGGCCGGGGTACGCGGCGCGGCCCTCGTGGCCGTCGGCGGCTACGGACGGGGAGAGCTGTCCCCGCGCAGCGACCTCGATCTGCTCCTCCTGCACGACGGCAAGTCCGGCCCGGGTGCCATCGCGGCCCTCGCCGACCGGGTCTGGTACCCGGTCTGGGACCTCGGACTCGCCCTCGACCACTCCGTACGCACCCCCGCCGAGGTCCGCAGGACCGCGGCCGAGGACCTCAAGGTGCAGCTCGGACTCCTCGACGCCCGGCATGTCGCGGGCGACCTGGGCCTGGTCACCGGGGTGCGCACCGCGATCCTCGCCGACTGGCGCAACACCGCGGCCAAGCGCCTCCCCGCCCTGGACGAACTGTGCCGCGAGCGGGCCGAGCGCCAGGGCGAACTGCAGTTCCTGCTGGAGCCCGACCTCAAGGAGGCCAGGGGCGGCCTGCGGGACGCCACCGCGCTGCGCGCCGTCGCCGCGTCCTGGCTCGCGGACGCGCCCCGCGAAGGGCTCGCCGACGCCCGCCGCGCCCTCCTCGACGTACGGGACGCCCTCCATCTCACGACGGGGCGCGCCACCGACCGGCTCGCCCTCCAGGAACAGGACCCCGTCGCCGAGGAGCTCGGCCTGCTCGACGCCGATGTCCTGCTGCGGCAGGTGTACGAGGCGGCGCGCACGGTCTCGTACGCCTCCGACGTCACCTGGCGCGAGGTCAACCGGGTGCTGCGCTCCCGGTCCGTACGCCCCCGGCTGCGGGCCATGCTGGGCAGCAAACCCGCCCCCGAGCGCACCCCGCTCGCCGACGGCGTCGTGGAGATGGACGGCGAGGCCGTGCTCGCCCGTACCGCGCGCCCCGAGCGGGACCCCGTCCTGCCCCTGCGGGCCGCGGCCGCCGCCGCCCAGGCCGGACTGCCGGTCTCGCTGCACGCCGTCCGCCGCCTGGCCCATGCCGCGAAGCCGCTGCCCGTGCCCTGGCCGGCCGAGGCCCGCGAGGAACTCGTCACCCTGCTCGGCGCCGGTGAGTCCACCGTCCCCGTCTGGGAGGCCCTCGAAGCCGAAGGCCTGATCACCCGGCTACTGCCCGACTGGGAGCGGGTGCGGTGCCGGCCCCAGCGCAACGCCGTCCACACCTGGACCGTCGACCGCCATCTCGTGGAGACCGCCGTCCAGGCCTCCTCGCTCACCCGCCGGGTGAGCCGTCCCGACCTGCTGCTGGTCTGCGCCCTGCTGCACGACATCGGCAAGGGCTGGCCCGGTGACCACTCCGTCGCCGGTGAGGTCATCGCCCGGGACGTCGCCGCCCGGATCGGCTTCGACCAGGAGGACATGGGCGTCATCGCCACGGTCGTACGCCACCATCTCCTGCTGATCGACACCGCGACCCGGCGCGATCTGGACGACCCCGCGACCGTCGCCTCCGTCGCCGCCCAGGTCGGCTCGGTCACCACCCTGGAACTGCTGCACGCCCTCACCGAGGCCGACGCGCTCGCCACCGGACCCGCGGCCTGGTCGTCCTGGCGCGCCTCGCTGGTCACGGATCTCGCCGAGCGGGTCGCCGCCGTCCTCGCGGGCGACGTCCTCGCCGAGCCCGAGCCCACCGCGCCCAGCGCCGAACAGGAGCGGCTGGCCGTCGAGGCGTTGCGCACCGGAGATCCGGTGCTCTCGCTCCGGGCCCAGGCCGAGGCCCGGCAGGAGGAGGACGGCACACCGGAGCCCGTCGGCGTCGAACTGCTCATCGCCCTGCCCGACCAGCCGGGCGTCCTGCCCGCCGCGGCCGGGGTGCTCGCCCTGCACCGGCTCACCGTACGGGCGGCCGATCTGCGCGCGGTCGAACTGCCCACGGAGCTGGGCGGGACCACCGACGTCCTGGTACTGAGCTGGCGCGTCGCGGCCGAGTACGGCTCGCTCCCGCAGGCCGCCCGGCTCCGCGCCGATCTCGTACGGGCCCTGGACGGTTCACTGGACATCCCCGCCAGGCTCGCCGAGCGCGAGGCCGCCTACCCGCGCCGCCGGGGCGTCCAGGCCCCGCCGCCCCGGGTGACGGTCGCGCCGACCGCCTCGCAGCTCGCGACGGTCATCGAGGTCCGCGCCCAGGACGCGCCGGGGCTGCTGCACCGCATCGGCCGCGCCCTGGAGGAGGCGGCGGTGCGGGTACGCAGCGCCCATGTCTCGACGCTGGGCGCGAACGCGGTGGACACGGTCTATGTCACGCGCGTGGACGGCTCCCCGCTCCCGGAGGCGGACGCGGTGGCACTGGCGAAGTCCCTGGAGGAGGCCCTCGGCTGACGCCCGCGCGTGCCGGGACCCCTCGCGGGGATCCCGGCGCGGACCGGCACCGGCACCAGTACCGGCACCGGTCCGCGACCGATGGGCCCGATGGGCCCGCGGCCGACGGGCCGACGGCCGGCCGATGACGGGCGGCCGACGGGCCGGCGACGAGTACCGGCGACGGGTGCCGGGGCACCGGCCGTACGGTGGAGCGTGCCACCCGTACGGCCGTGCCCGCCGCGGGGCAGACCCCACCGCACGCGGCCGGATACCCTGGGGGACGGTCTGTCCTTCACCGCGCGGGGACGGCCCCCTCATCCGCTCCCGACCTGAGGATCCGCGACCACCGTGTTCGACACTCTCTCCGACCGCCTCTCAGCGACGTTCAAGAACCTCCGCGGCAAGGGGCGACTGTCCGAGGCGGACATCGACGCCACCGCGCGCGAGATCCGTATCGCCCTCCTCGAAGCGGATGTCGCGCTGCCCGTCGTCCGCGCCTTCACCGCGAACCTCAAGGAGCGGGCCCGTGGGGCCGAGGTCTCCCGGGCCCTCAACCCCAGCCAGCAGATCCTCAAGATCGTCAACGAGGAACTGGTCGGCATCCTCGGCGGTGAGACCCGGGTCCTGCGCTTCGCCAAGCAGCCCCCGACCGTGATCATGCTCGCGGGTCTCCAGGGCGCGGGCAAGACCACACTGGCCGGAAAGCTCGGCCTCTGGCTGAAGGGCCAGGGCCACGCCCCGCTGCTGGTCGCCTGTGACCTCCAGCGCCCCAACGCCGTCAACCAGCTCTCCGTCGTCGCCGACCGCGCGGGTGTCGCGGTGTACGCGCCGGAGCCGGGCAACGGTGTCGGCGACCCGGTCAAGGTCGCCAGGGACTCCATCGAGTACGCCAGGACCAAGCAGTACGACGTCGTCGTCGTCGACACCGCGGGCCGTCTCGGTATCGACCAGGAGATGATGAAGCAGGCCGCGGACATCCGCGACGCCGTCAGCCCCGACGAGACGCTCTTCGTCGTCGACGCGATGATCGGCCAAGACGCGGTCAACACGGCGGAGGCCTTCCGCGACGGCGTCGGCTTCGACGGTGTCGTGCTCTCCAAGCTCGACGGCGACGCCCGCGGCGGCGCCGCCCTCTCCGTCGCGCATGTCACCGGCAAGCAGATCATGTTCGCGTCCAACGGCGAGAAGCTGGAGGACTTCGACGCCTTCCACCCGGACCGTATGGCGTCCCGCATCCTCGACATGGGTGACCTGCTCACCCTGATCGAGCAGGCGGAGAAGACGTTCAGCCAGGCCGAGGCCGAGAAGATGGCCTCCAAGCTGGCGAGCAGCAAGGGCGGCAAGGACTTCACGCTGGACGACTTCCTGGCCCAGATGGAACAGGTCAGGAAGATGGGCAGCATCAGCAAGCTGCTCGGGATGCTGCCCGGCATGGGGCAGATCAAGGACCAGATCAACAACATCGACGAGCGGGACGTGGACCGTACCGCCGCGATCATCAAGTCGATGACCCCCGGCGAGCGCACCGACCCGGTCATCATCAACGGCTCGCGCCGGGCCCGTATCGCCCGGGGCTCCGGTGTCGAGGTCAGCGCGGTGAAGAACCTGGTCGAGCGGTTCTTCGAGGCGCGCAAGATGATGTCGAGGATGGCGCAGGGCGGCGGGATGCCGGGCATGCCCGGGGTGCCCGGCATGGGGGGCGGGCCCGGCCGTACGAAGAAGAAGCAGAAGCAGGCCAAGGGCAAGCAGCGCTCCGGCAACCCGATGAAGCGGAAGGCCGAGGAGCAGGCCGCCGCCGCGCGGCGCGAGGAGGCCGCGCAGCCGGGCGGCGCGTTCGGGCTGCCGGCCGGGGAGCAGGACAAGAACTTCGAACTGCCCGACGAGTTCAAGAAGTTCATGGGCTGAGACGGCGGGGCCGGCCCGCTCGTCCGGTCAGCCCGCTCGCCCGGCCAGTCCGCTCGCCGGCCCGCCCGCCGCCCGGTGCGGCGCCGGGCGGGCACGGTCCGGCGGGGCGCCGGAGGTCTTGGCGCCCGTCGAGGTCTCAGCGGCCGGCGGGCCGTGACACGGGCCCGCCGGGTGCCCGGTCACCGGGCGCGGTCCGTACGGCACCGTTCGCCAGGGCCCCGGTGTCCAGGCCCAGTGACCACGCGGCCGTCGCGCCGACATCCGCCAGGGTCGGTGCGTCCGGCAGCCGTTCCACCCGGGCCGCGCCCGGCCGGTGCGTCAGCACGGGCACATACTCACGCGTGTGATGGGCATGGCCGATCGTCGGATCGTTGCCGTGGTCGCCGGTCACGATCAGCCGGTCGCCCGGCCGGTCCAGCAGTCCGATCAGCGCGGCCAGCCCCGCGTCGGTCCGCTCCAGGATCCGGCCGTAGCGCTCGGCGTCCTGCTGATGGCCCGCGAGATCCGTCTCCTGCACATTGGCGACGACGAGCGCGTCGCCCGGGGCGCGCACCACCGCCTCCAGGGTGTGCTCCAGGACGTCCGCCGTGGCGACCGCCGGCCGCCGTACCGCGCCCTCGCAGACGAGGATGTCCGCCGCCTTGCCGGCCAGGGTGACCGGGATACCGGCGCGGGCGGCCTGTTGGGGGAGCTGGCGGGTGTGGTCCAGCTCCGCGCCCAGATGCCGGACCTCGAGACCGCCGTTGCGGTAGAAGCCGCTGGCCGGGGTGTCGAGGCCGACCGTACCGCCGTCGCCTTCCCGGACGTACGCGGCGAGCGGCCCGTCCGCGTGGCCGCCGACGGCGATCACCCGGGCCACGGGCGCCACGGTCCGTACCGTACGGGCGACGCTGAGGACACGGTCGAAGGGCAGGTCCGTCAGGCGTCCTGACGCGTTCCAGTTGATGCCCGGATCGGCCTCCAGATTGTCGTGGACCAGCACGGAGCCGTCGACGACCAGCAGCGGACGGCCGTCGAGCCGTGCCACCCGGTGTCCGGCGGCCCCGAGCGCCGAGGCGACCTCGTCCAGGTGCTCGGCGAGCCGGGCCACCGTCACCCGGCTGAAGTCCGCGCCCATCATGGTCTGGTGCCCGGCGAAGGTGTCCGCGCCCGGATAGCCGAGGGCGGCCCGGCCCACGGCCACCGGAAGCGCCGTGTCCCGGGCCAGATCCCGGTGCGGACGGACCAGCCCGAGCCCCAGCGAACCGAGCGCGGGCAGCCGCAGCGGCCGGCCGAGCGCGGACCGGCAGTGGTCGAGGACATGCCCGCAGGTGTCGGCCGCGAGGTCGCCGGGCCGCAGCGCCCCGGCGTCGGGCATGGCGCCGATCCCGAATCCGTCGAGGACGACGATGACGGTCCTACTCATGTCCGCTCATGTCCTCGCTCATGTGCTCGCTCGTGTACTTGCCTGTGTGCCTGCTCGTACGCCTGCTCGTACGCCTGCTCAAGGGGTCACTCATGACGGACGGCTCCTCACAGGGCCCGGCCCCGGCTGTCGTACAGGCCGGTCAGCCGGGGTTCGCCGGCCGAGAGACCGGAGACGACCGCGACGGTCGAGCGGGTGACGAAGATCTGGGTGCGGAAGGCGAGTACGGCGGTGTCCCCGGCCCGGACCGCGCCGGGGGAGCCGGGCGCCGCGAGCAGCCGGTAGTAGTCGATGTTCTCGGCGGACGCGTCCTGTACCGGCAGGCGCAGCCCGGTGCGCGGCAGCAGGGCGTCGCGGATGCCCGCGCGCGGGTAGAAGCCGCCTCCGTACAGCGCGGGCCTGCCGTCCGCGAGGGTGTGGGCGACCTCGCTGACATACACATAGGCGGGCCGTTCCGGCTGGTCCGGGTCGACCGCGTGCAGCGGGGTGGTGCCGGTCAGGGAGTGGCCGGGCTCGCCATGGGTGGCGCCCAGCTCGGCCAGCAGCGGCAGGGTCGCCACGGCGGTGGCGCTCGGGGCGCTGAGCTTCAGCCCGCCGTGACCGCGCGCGGCGAGCGACTCCCGTGCCTTGAGGGCGAGTTCGAAGGTGGCGGTGGGGGCGGGGACCCCCGTCACCGGGTCGCAGAGCACACAGGGGAACGCGGTGACCCCCGCGATCCTGATGCCGGGAAGCCGTTCCGCGGCGACGGCGAAGTCGTCCAGGGCGTCGAGCGGCACACCGCCCTCCTGCCCGGGGTAGACCGAGCCCGCGGCGCCCTCGATCCGTACGAACACGTCCTGGACGAGGCCGAGTCCACGGGCGGCGTCCGAGACGGCCCGCGTGTTGGCGAGGTCGAAGACGGTCACGGCCTCCGGCCGCCAGGCGAGCATCCCCGGCAGCTCGCGGTGCGGGACCTGTACGAGATGGCCCAGGTTGCCGGCCCGTGCGCCGCCGGCGCGCAGGATCCGCGCCTCGGACGGATCGATCGCGGCGAAGCGCGGGATGTGCCGGGCGATCGCCCGGATCAGCGCGGGATTGCGGCCGAGCTGTTTGACGACGAACCAGAGCGAGAGCCCGAGCCGTTCGGCCTCGGCGGCCAGCAGCGCCGCGTTGGACTCGACGGCGTCGGCGTCCATGACATAGGTGTCGGGCGGAACGGCCCCGGACCGGTGGAGCGCGGCCGCCGTGTCGACGAGCGCGGGGTTGCGGGTGAGGACGGTGTCGAGGAACACGGTCAGCCCTTCAGCTCGTGCAGCGAACGGCGGAGGATCCCGATCACGAGATCGGCGCCGGCCCGCATGGGGTTGATCCGTACGGTCCAGTCGGCGAGTCCGGGTGCGTCCTCCAGCGACGAGGCGGACAACCGGTAGAAGAGCGGGGCGATCTCGTAGCGGGAGTTGGCCCCCACGGGGTAGGGCGCGGCGCCGTGGCGGGCGGCGACGGCGGGCAGTTCACGGGCCACCGGCCGGTCGAGCCGTACCAGCAGACAGCGGTCCTGGACGTTGGCGAGCCGTACCTCCGCGACCCCGGGCACCTCACCGGCCAGGAGCCGCTCCGCGACCTCCTGGCCCACCCGGGACTGGAGCGCCCACATGACGGGGACATGGGTGAGGGCGCGCAGCGCGTCGAGCGCCTGGTGGCCCTGGACCTGGCCGCCGCCCGAGTAGGTGTCGGCGCGTACGCGCGCGACGAGGTCGCGGGCGCCGACGACCGCGCCGACGCCCTCGGGGCCGTGCAGCTTGAAGAGCGAGAAGCAGGAGGCGTCCGCGCCCAGTTCCACCCCGCTGGCCGGTACGCGCATCACCGCGTAGTTGTCGTCCACGACGGTACGGACCCCGGCGGCGCGGCAGAGCGCGAGGATCTCGCCCGGATCGTAGGAGTCGGCGAGCCGCTGCCTGCTGTGCTGGACGTACGCCCAGCCGAACGCGCCGGACTCCAGGGCTCCCCGCAGGGCCGTGGGGTCGTTGAAGTCGGCCTCCGTGGTGCGGACCCCGAGTCCGCGCAGGGTGACGCCGGTCGTCCGGTAGACGGGGGCCCGGTGGATCAGCAGCGGGGTGCCGGGGGAGACGGCGGCCTGGAGCGCGGCCCGGATGGCGCCCGTTCCCGCGCCCTGGACGAGCGCGGCGTCCTCGGCGCCGAAGTGGTCGGCGAGCACGGCCTCGACCCGCGCGGTGGTACGGGGCCGGCCGAGCCCCGGTACGACACCGGCGTCGGCCTCGAAGAGCTGGGGGCCCTCGAAGTGGGCGGCGACGCACTCCAGCAGCCGGTGCTGGATCCGGACCGCGTCCTCCAGGGTCACCGTGGCCAGCGGGAAGGTCGGGGGAAGCTGTACGGACATCTCAGATCTCCTCCGCGTCCGCGTCGGCGCCGGCGCCGGTCAGGAAGCGCAGCGGGTTGCGGCGCGTCAGCAGGTCGATGAGGGAGTCGTCCACGCCCGCCGCGCGTGCCTTCGGCAGGAACGACCGGAAGAGATGGCCGTATCCCTGGCCGCCCTCCGACTCCAGATAGCCGTGGCGCGAGATGTCGCCGCTGAGCAGGACCCGGTCCGCGTGCCCGGCCTCCAGCAGCGCCAGCAGCAGCCGCAGCCGGGTGTCGTCGCTCTGGTAGCTCTCCTTGCCGACGGTGTCGAACGCGACATAGGCGCCGTTCGCGGCCAGTTCGCGGTGGACGGCGGGGTCGTCCAGCAGGTCCTGGTGGCCGAGGGAGATCCGGTGCGGTGCCAGGCCCGTACCGGTGAGCAGGGCGAACTGGGCGAGCGCGCCGCGGCCGAGCTGGGCATGGGTGGCGACGGAGAGGCCCGTGGCGAGGGCGGCGTGGGCGGAGGCGAGGAGCGCGCGGGTCTCGGGCTCGCTCGGCCGGTCGCCGTGGCTGCCGATCTCACCGAGCACGCCGGGCCTGATGCCGGTGTCCCCGAACCCGTCGCCGATCTCCCGGACCAGTGTCTCGGTGAGCTGTCCGACGCTCGCGCCACGGATCTCGTCCGGATGGAACGGTTCGTAGTACCAGCCGGTGGCCGCGACGACCGCGACCCCGGACTCCTCGGCGATACGGGCCAGGGCGCGCGGGTCCCGGCCCATGCCCCGGCAGGTCAGCTCGATCACCAGGCCGAGCCCGAACTCGGCGCGCAGGGCGGCCAGCTCCGCGGTGACGGCGGTGCGGTGGCGCGTGGTGCCGAGGAGCGCGGCGCCGTCGCCCGCCCGGTCGAGATCGAGGACGAGGTGCTCATGGGCGAGCACCGGGCCGCGCACGGCGGCGGCGGGCAGCGCCCCGCCGACGGTGTGGACGGTGTGGACGGTGTGGACGGCGGGGACGGTGGGGACGGAGTGCGGGTGGTGACGGGGGTGGGGGGACGGGGGGTGTGCCCCGGGGTGGTGCTCCATGGTGCGGGTGCCTTCCCGGCGTCGCCCGGATCGGGCGCGTACCTGGATCGGACGGGTGGATCAGCCCTTCAGCGGGGTGAACAGATCGAGCCAGTGGAGGATGTTGAGCAGGACGCCGCCCGCCAGGACCGCCGCGGGCGCCGCCGCCATCCGCACCACCGGCCTGCCCATCGCCTCGTTGAGGAGATAGAGCCCGCCGACGATGAGGATGCCGAGACCGCCGCCCATGACATTGGCCGCGAGCAGGGAGCCGAAGAGGATCGCGAGCGACAGCGTCTCGGTGATCGCGCCGCGCAGATGCTCGGACGAGTCACGGACGCTCGGCAGCTTGCCGAGCACCCTGCCGATGGAGGACAGGGCCAGCACTTCGAGGGCGAAGACCACGGCGCCGACGACGGCCGCGAGGAACGGGTTCGGCAGCAGATAACCGATGGGGTAGACCAGGGTGAAGCCGGCGATGCCGTACGCGCCGGAGGCGAGCGCGGTCGTCGCGATCAGCGGGACGAAGCCGAAGACCCGGTAGAAGTCGACCTGGGCCGCCTCGCTGTACTGCCCCCTGGCGATCAGGAAGCTGGTGGCCTCGCCGCCGCCGAATATGTGCATCTGCGCGAGCACGCAGACGCCCGCGCCGAGCACCATGAACAGCGGCAGATGACGGCGCAGCCGCGCAGCGCTGGAGCTGAAGAGCGAGGCCATCGGATCGTCCGCGGTTTCAGCGGTCTCCGTGCTCTCCGTGCTCTCCGCACTCGCCGTGCCGCCTGTACTCGCTGTGCTCGCCGTGCCGGCCGTACTCGCCGTGCCGGCCGTGCCTGGCTGGTCCCGCTCCGGACCCGAGGTCTGTCCCCCGGCCGCGAGGGCAGCGGCCCGGTCCGCCGTCCGCTGGGCCAGGTCCTTCCTGACCGCGAAACCGATGAGCAGCAGCACCCCGGCCGCCATGGCCGGTGAACCGGCGAAGACATCGGGCCAGAGCTTCATCGTCATGAGGACGAGCGCCAGCTCCAGCACGGCGGCCAGACCGCCGCGCAGCCGGCCGAACTGCCGGGTGATCGCGAGCACGGGGAAGAGCGTGAACAGGAAGAGGATCGGCGTCGACATCTGCTGGAGTGCGGTCAGGAAGTCGACGGGCAGATCGTGCGCCACGTTGTTGGCGCCGCCGAGACCGAAGACGACCACCGCGCCCCAGGCGCCGCCGAGCAGCGGGGCGAGCCACTTCCTCGGCGCGAGGATGCCGAGGATGTCGGTGGGCAGGAAGAGCAGCCACGGGTTGAGAACACCGCTGGACAGGGCCATCGGGGCGCCGAGGCCGAAGATGAAGCCCGCCGAGAGCCCGAAGGACACCGCCGTGGTGGCGGAGCGCTTGGAGCGTCCCCGGATGAAGTCGAGCATGAAGGGGCGTACGCCGTCGTTGAACACGGCCAGGGCCAGGTGCGAGATGAAGGCGGTCAGCGCGCACAGGGCTATGACGAACAGCTTCTGGGTCGGCGAGAAGTCCAGACTGGCGCTGCTCGCTGCGAGAACGGTGCTCACGGGGGTGTCTCCTCTGGGCCCTGGCAGGTCTTCAGGGGGTCGGCCGCGCGGCGATCGCGCGGGCCATGATCGGGGCGATCACGTCGATCTGGTCGATGGCGAAGCCGAAGACCTTCTTGCCGTCCGCCAGCAGTCCGGCGACCTCGTCCGGGGTGGGGACGGACCGGCCGAAGGTGTGGCAGAGGGGCTGTCCCAGCAGCCCGACGAGGACACCGAGGGAGGCACCGGCGCCGGTGTGGCAGGTGCCGAGGTAGTAGTCGGCCTGGCCGGCGCGGAATTTCATCGCGGCGTCCATGTCGTTGGAGACCGTGGTCTCCAGACCGTCGAGGCCGAGCGTGTTCACGGTCTGCGCGACCTCGGTCTTGCCGACGCCGCCGGTGAGGATCTTTGTCATGGCTCAGTCCTTCTCGCTTACGCGCTGTCTCGGGCGGATGAGGCGGATGAGGCGGATGAGGCGGCTGAGGCGGCTCGGGCGGTTCCCGCCGTTTCAGGCCGTGGAGTGCCGGCCGAGCAGCACGGCGAGATGCAGCCCCAGGAAGTTGATCTCGGACTCGGGGAGCGCGGCGCCCAGCTCGCGCCGGGCCCGTACGGAGACCGCGCGCGCCCGTGCCACCGCCTCGGGATGTCCCGCGAGTTCGGCCGCCACCTGCGCGTCCGTCCGGAACCCCTCGACCGGCGTCCCGTCGAGGAGCCGGTTGAGCGCCATCATGAGATGGCTGGTCAGCATGCCCGCCGTGTCCTCGGTGACGGTGTGGCCCTCGGCGGTCAGGGCCTCCAGCTCGTCCTTGACGAACGCGGCGACCTCGGGCCTGACCTGGCCGCTCTCGTGGAACAGCGTGATGCGCAGGGCGAGCCGCTCGTCCATGGTGCTCCTTTCCTCCGGTGAGACGGTCCCGTCGGTGAAACGATCAGACAATAAACAGGATTTTGTATTTTGAGCCGCGACCGAAGACCCGCCGCGCTCCTTCCGGGGGCCGGTCTCCGTCGCGGCGGTCAGTATCAGTAGGAGGGCGCGCGTTCACCGTTCAGTACCTCGGACTGGTGGGTGGTGACGACGGACAGATCGAGGGACTCGCGTACGGCACCGAGCGCCTTCGCCCCCTCGGTCCTGCCGATGATCGCCGCGCGGGAGTTGCGCAGGGCCAGATCCCGGGTCACCTCGTCGTCGAGCGGCAGCACATCCACCCCCGGGCCGAGCCGGCCCTGCGCCTCGTCCAGGTTCCAGACGGTCGCGTCGGCCAGATCGTGCTCGAACAGCTCGCGGAGCTGCATGTACGAGGCCTCGACCCAGGTGATGTCGGCCCGCCCGGCGAACGCCCGCTCGGCCAGCATGCGCTGGTCCTCGGAGGCGTGGTCGACGGCCACGCGCAGCCCCGGCGTCCGCGGTGTGCAGCCATGACGCAGCAGCAGCCCGTGCGCCCCCACATAGGTGGCGGGGCCGAGATCCGCGACCAGCTCGACCGGATGCTCCTCGATCAGCCGGTCGGCGGCGAAGCGCGAGAGGACCACGAGATCGACCTTGCCTTCGAGCAGGGCGGTGGTACGGGCGCCGGCGCCCCGCATGAAGGTGATCGCGAAGGGGGCGCCCGCCTTCTCGAAGGCGGAGCGCAGTCCGGTGGCCAGTCCCTCGTAGCGGCGGGAGTACGGCAGTGGCATCGCCGCGAGCAGGGTGCCGAGCCCGGAGAGCCGCCACAGTATCGAGCGGTCGGAGCGGACGAGGAAGGTGCCGAGATGGCCCCGGGCCGTCGTCTCGATGGCCTGGGCGTTCTCCAGGAGCTGGAGCGCGGCCTGGACGGTTCCGTTTCCGACGCCCAGTTCCACGGCGAAGTCCCGTACGCGCGGCAGCCGCGTGTCCGGCTCGTGGTTGAGCAGCAGAACGGCGAGCTGCCGGGCCGCGAGGCCGTTACGGGTCAGAAAACGTTCGTCGAAGCCTGTCACGGAAGAGACAGTAAACAGGATTCTGGATAGTGACAAGGGTCCGCGGGTTCCCTTTCCGGAACGCGGGCCGGCCGGTCGCTCGGGCCGGATCGCCCAGCTCAGGGCCTCCAGCTCAGGGCCTACGGGCGATCAGATAGCGGAAGACGTTCGGCATCCACACCGTGCCGTCGCGCCGCAGATGCGGATGGAGCGCCTCGCTGATCTCCTTCTCCACCCGCTGCCGGTCCGTCGCCCGGATCGCCCCGTCGAACACCCCGGTCGACAGCAGCCCGCGCACCGCGCTCCCGGTGTCCGCGTAGCCGAACGGACAGGCCACCCGCCCCGAGCCGGCCGGCCGCAGCCCGGCCCGCGCCGCGACCTCCTCCAGATCGTCCCGGCGCGCGGGGCGCCGTGAGCCCTCGCGCAGCCGGTCCGCCTGCCGCCCCGCGGCCCGCAGTACGGCGTCCGTGGCACAGCGCTCCGGCGGCCCCCACCCGGCCAGCACCACCGGGGCGCCCCGCTCCGCCAGCGGTATCGCCGAGTCCAGGGCGGGCGCCAGCTCCCGTTCGTCCCCCGCCACGGTGCCGATCGGCTGGAAGGCGGTGATCAGGTCGTACGAGGGCCGGCCGGGCTCCGCGGCGTCGGTGATCCGGTCGGCGGGCAGCACCGCCCCGGTGGCAGCCGGCAGGCCCGTCCCGATGGCGGCAGGTCCGTCCTCACGGTCCCGTTCCCGCTCGGCGAGCAGTCGCTCCCTGGCCAGCGCCAGCCGCTCACGGTCGGAGTCGACACCGGTCACCCGCGCGCCCCGCGCGGCGGCGAGCAGCAGCGCGAGCCCGGAGCCGCAGCCCAGGCCCAGCATCCGCGTCCCGGCGCGGACCTCCAGCCGCTCGTAGACCGCTTCGTACAGCGGCACCAGCATCCGTTCCTGGATCTCGGCCCAGTCGCGGGCGCGTGCGCTCACGGCCGGGTGCGGGTCCGTGCCGACGGGCCCGCCCGCGACGGCCGCGCCGGGCGGACCTACGGGCGGAGGGGGCCGGTGCCGGTCGAGCGTAGGTGTCATGGATAGCGCCCCAATCCGCCGAGGTCGTCGGAGCCCTGTGTGGCCCGCTCCCGATGCACGCGCGCAGAAAACCCCCCGAATGCCAGGGAACTCCCCATCCGTGCCGGCGTCCAGTGGGTGAGGGGCAAAGCATCAGTGCCCCGGGCGTGCGCCCCCGCGCATATGGCTGGACCCCGGCGTCCGGCAGCCGTCGCCGCACGATCCGGGCAGGGCGAAGGCGCCAGTTCCGGCGCCCCGGGCGACCGATTTCCCCCGCCGGCACCAGGATCTGATCACCATTCTGATCACCATGCGGAGCCGGCCGGCACCGGTCCGGTACGCGGCACGGCGGTGGCCGGACGGCCGCCATGGTGGCGGAGGCGACCGGGGCCGGGCGTGTGTCCCCCGGGCGGTGCCGGGCCCCGCCGGGAAGGCCGCGCCGGCCGGTGCGGGGCGTCCGTACGGTGCCTGGCCGCCAGGGACGGGGCGGTGCCGGAATCGGAGGGCGCCCCGGGTACTGTCGCCGTCGTGGCCCGCGCCCACTGACCGCAGGAGCCGCCCCGACCGGCACCCCCCGCCCGCCCGCACACCCGCCCGGCGACCAGGGGAACGACCGGCAGACGTAGATCGTCTACGCGTCCCTGCGTACGTGGCGCTACGTACCACCTTGGGGCGAGCTGTGAGGCTTCTCCGCAGATCGACGCACCCGCCCTCGTCAGGACGCATCAATGGCAACTGACGGGTACGTGCAAATTATTTGGGATGCCCCGTAATGGAACCCGTGAGGGCTCAGGCTCGTTGTTCACGACGTGAGCACGACACCACCTGTTCTCGCCGCAGAGCTGGCGCAGGCGTGGGCCGACATTCAGCGGTCCCACCCCGAGCTGCCCGATCTTGCCGCGCCAGAGTCCCTGATCGGAGAGTCCTCGTCCGCCTGCGGCGCCGAACTCTCCTTCGAACGACTGCTTCATGAAGCGGTCCACGGCATCGCCGCGGCCAGAGGTGTCCGAGACACCTCCCGCGCGGGCCGCTATCACAACCGCCGATTCCTGGCGATCGCCGAGGAGATGGGCCTCGACCATCCCGAGGAGCCGCATCCCAGCAGCGGCTTCTCCCTGGTCTCGCTCAGCCCCGAGGCCAAGCGCCGATATCGCCCCACCATCGAGCGGCTCCAGCGCGCGCTGAAGGCGCACACGGTCGCGACGGCCGCCGACACCAAACGCAGCTTCCGCGGTCCGGCCGCGCGGCACGGCTCGTCCGGCGGCGGGGTGCGCGTCAAGGCCGTCTGCGACTGCGGCAGGAACGTACGGGTCGTCCCCTCGGTCCTCGCCCAGGCGCCGATCGTCTGCGGCGGCTGCGGGAAGCCGTTCCGTATCCCGGAAGTGGTGGGAGCCGCGAGCTGATCGCCGGGGGGAGCCGCGAGCCGGTCACCCGGCACCGGGACGGGACGTCGGGCCGCTGACGGGGGGGGCACGTCCCGGTGCGGGGGTGTGGCAGAATGGCCAGCTGTACTCGACAGTCGCACAGGACCCCTCTCTCCTCCGGCTGACGCGTCCATCGGGCGGATCGGGTACCGCAACCCCACGCGGCATCCCGTTGTGCCCAACCACGTCAAGACCAGGAGACACCACTCCAGTGGCAGTCAAGATCAAGCTGAAGCGTCTGGGCAAGATCCGTTCGCCTCACTACCGCATCATCGTCGCCGACTCCCGCACCCGCCGTGACGGCCGGGCCATCGAGGAGATCGGTCTGTACCACCCGGTGCAGAACCCCTCGCGCATCGAGGTCGACTCGGAGCGCGCGCGGTACTGGCTCTCCGTCGGCGCCCAGCCGACCGAGCCCGTTCTCGCGATCCTCAAGCTCACCGGTGACTGGCAGGCGCACAAGGGCCTCCCGGCCCCCGCGCCGCTGCTCCAGCCGGAGCCGAAGGCCGACAAGCGCGCCCTCTTCGAGGCCGCCGCGAAGGACGCCGGCGACGAGCCCAAGGGCGAGGCCATCACCCAGAAGGCCAAGAAGTCCGACAAGAAGGCCGACGAAGCCGAGTCCTCGGCCACCGCCGAGTCGACCGAGGCCTGAGCATGCTCGAGGAGGCTCTCGAGCACCTCGTGAAGGGCATCGTCGACAACCCGGACGACGTGCAGGTCGCCTCGCGCAACCTGCGCCGTGGCCGTGTGCTGGAGGTCCGGGTCCACCCCGACGACCTCGGCAAGGTGATCGGCCGCAACGGCCGCACCGCACGTGCTCTGCGGACTGTCGTGGGCGCCATCGGCGGCCGTGGCATCCGCGTCGACCTCGTCGATGTGGACCAGGTTCGCTGATAGAGCTGGAACACCGGCACGGGCCGGGGAAGGCCACCGCCTTCTCCGGCCTTCGCTGCTTTCCGCCGTCGCCGAGCCCCGTCGTCCCCGGGCTCCGTTGTCGCCTGTCGATGTCGAAACACCGCCGCGCGCGTGAAGGTGACGGCCCGGCGCGGTGGCCGTTCCACTGACCGTTTGCCGTCCCGCCGGAAAAGAAGGTGCCTGTAGTGCAGTTGGTGGTCGGGCGGGTGGGCCGCGCCCATGGGATCAAGGGCGAGGTCACCGTAGAGGTGCGTACGGACGAGCCGGAACTGCGGCTCGGCCCCGGCGCCGTCCTCGCCACGGACCCGGCCCCGGCCGGACCGCTGACGATCGAGTCGGGCCGGGTGCACAGCGGCAGGCTGCTGCTGCGCTTCGAGGGCGTACGGGACCGTACGGGCGCCGAGGCGCTGCGCAATGTCCTGCTGATCGCCGAGATCGATCCGGAGGAACTCCCCGAGGACCCGGAGGAGTTCTACGACCATCAGCTCATGGACCTGGATGTCGTCCTGGCCGACGGCACGGAGATCGGCAGGATCACCGAGATCTCCCATCTGCCCTCGCAGGACCTGTTCATCGTGGAACGGCCCGACGGCAGCGAGGTGATGATCCCGTTCGTCGAGGAGATCGTCACGGAGATCGATCTGGAGGAGCAGCGGGCCGTCATCGACCCGCCCCCCGGCCTGATCGACGACCGGGCGGACGTCGTCGACGGGCGGAGCGCGTCCGGTGGGGACGACGGCTGATGCGCCTCGACGTCGTCACGATCTTCCCCGAGTACCTGGAGCCGCTGAACGTCTCGCTGGTCGGCAAGGCCCGCGCGCGCGGCCGGCTCGATGTCCAGGTGCACGACCTGCGGGAGTGGACGTACGACCGGCACAACACGGTCGACGACACCCCCTACGGCGGCGGGCCCGGCATGGTCATGAAGACCGGCCCCTGGGGCGAGGCGCTGGACGAGGTCCTGGCCGACGGCTACGAGGCGGGGGCGCACGGACCGGTCCTGGTCGTCCCGACCCCCAGCGGACGCCCCTTCACCCAGGAACTGGCCGTGGAACTCTCCGAGCGGCCCTGGCTGCTCTTCGCGCCCGCGCGGTACGAGGGCATCGACCGCCGGGTCGTCGACGAGTACGCGACCCGGATACCGGTCGTCGAGGTGTCCATCGGCGACTATGTGCTCGCTGGCGGCGAGGCGGCCGTCCTGGTCATCACCGAGGCCGTCGCCCGGCTGCTGCCCGGGGTCCTGGGCAACGCCGAGTCGCACCGCGACGACTCCTTCGCCCCCGGGGAGATGGCCAATCTGCTGGAGGGCCCCGTCTACACCAAGCCGCCGGAGTGGCGCGGGCGCGGGATTCCGGACGTTCTGCTCAGCGGCCACCACGGCAGGATCGCGCGCTGGCGCCGGGACGAGGCGTTCCGCCGTACGGCGCTCAACCGGCCCGATCTGATCGAGCGCTGCGACCCCGCGGCCTTCGACAAGAAGGACCGCGAGACCCTCTCGATCCTGGGCTGGTCGCCGGAGCCCGGTGGCCGATTTTGGCGCAGGCCGGATGACATGGAAGAATAGGCCGCTGCCGTACGTCCGGTGTGCGCCCCTGCCACAGGGGGAACGACGCCCGCCCGACGCGAACGGCACCCCCGAACTCTCCTCTCGACATCCGCTGATGACCTGTGGCATCAGCGAGGAAGCAGACCCACATGTCCAGCCTGCTCGACACAGTCGACTCCTCGTCGCTCCGCAGCGACCTCCCCGCCTTCCGTCCCGGTGACACGGTGAACGTGCACGTACGCGTCATCGAGGGCAACCGCTCCCGTATCCAGCAGTTCAAGGGCGTGGTCATCCGCCGCCAGGGCTCCGGCGTCCGCGAGACCTTCACGGTCCGCAAGGTCTCCTTCTCCGTCGGTGTCGAGCGCACCTTCCCGGTCCACAGCCCGATCTTCGAGAAGATCGAGCTGGTGAGCCGCGGTGACGTCCGTCGCGCCAAGCTCTACTACCTGCGTGAGCTGCGCGGCAAGGCCGCCAAGATCAAGGAGAAGCGCGACAACTGAGTCGTGCCGACCGGGCCGGCGTTCGTCACGTCGCGCCCGGGTCCACAGGAGCGCCGGATAAGCTCTGGGCCCGATGGACACCGAAGCGGAACACACGGAGCGCGACCGCTCCTCCGGATCCCCCACGGGGACGGAGGAGCGGTCGCGCTCCGCGCGTTCTCCCGGAGACCCCGCCGATTCTCCCGGAGACCCCGCCGAGGCGGCCCCCGCCCGGCGGCTCCCGGGGCTCTCCTGGCGCGGCGCGGGACTGCTCGGCCTCGGCTGCGCGGTCACCGTCCTGCTCGTCAGCGCCTTCGTGGTGCAGCCCTTCCTGATCCCCAGTGGCTCGATGGAGCCCACCCTCCGGGTGGGGGACCGGGTGCTCGTCAACAAGGTGGCGTACCGTTTCGATGCCGAGCCGGAGCGCGGTGATGTGGTCGTCTTCGACGGCACCGGGTCCTTCGTCCAGGAGCCGCCGCGGGAGAACCCCGTCACCGGGCTGCTGCACGGGGCCGCCGCGGCCCTGGGGCTGGCCGAGCCCGCCGAGACCGATTTCGTCAAGCGCGTGATCGGGGTGGGAGGCGACCGGGTGGTCTGCTGCGACAAGGGGGGCAGGGTCGAGGTGAACGGCCGGGCGGTGGACGAGCGGTATCTCCACCCCGGGGACGCGCCCTCCCGGGTCCCCTTCGACATCGTCGTCCCCCAGGGCACCCTGTGGGTCATGGGCGACCACCGGAGCGATTCGCGCGACTCCCGGGACCATCTCGGCGAACCGGGCGGCGGCATGGTGCCCGTCGACAGGGTCATCGGCCGCGCGGACTGGATCGGCTGGCCACCGGGCCGCTGGTCCGGAGCGGACCGGACCGGTGCCTTCCGGGACGTGCGGACCCCGGACGGGGCCCATGGGTAAGCGCGGACGGTCCGCGGCCCACGGCTCGGACACCAGGCTCCCGACCGGCACCCGCCCCACCACGGGCCGGGCACTGCCGGGCCGCGCCGAGCGGCGCAAGCTCGCCCGAAGGGTCAAACGGCGGCGCCGCAGGTCCGCCGTGGCCGAGATACCGATCCTCATCACCGTGGCGCTGCTGATCGCGCTCGTCCTCAAGACCTTCCTGGTGCAGGCCTTCGTGATCCCCTCGGGGTCCATGGAGCAGACGATCAAGATCAGCGACCGCGTGCTGGTGGACAAACTGACACCCTGGTTCGGCTCCCGGCCCGAGCGCGGCGATGTCGTGGTCTTCAAGGACCCCGGCGGCTGGCTGGAGGACGAGCAGCCACCGCCGGACGACTCCCCGGTCGTCGTCAAGCAGGTCAAGCAGGCGCTGACCTTCATCGGACTGCTGCCGTCCGCGGACGAGCAGGATCTGATCAAGCGGGTCGTGGCGGTCGGCGGCGACACCGTCAAGTGCTGCGACCGGGACGGCAGGGTCTCCGTCAACGGCGTGCCGCTGAACGAGCCGTATCTGCACCCGAAGAACGTTCCCTCGGAGCTCCGCTTCGACGTCCGGGTGCCGGCGGGCCGTATCTTCGTGATGGGCGACCACCGGTCCAACTCGGCCGACTCGCGCTTCCATCTCGACGAGGGGTTCCGCGGCACGGTCTCCGAGGAGGAGGTCGTGGGACGGGCGGTCGTCATCGCCTGGCCGTTCGACCACTGGCGGGGACTGGAGGAGCGGGAGACATACGCTTCGGTCCCTGACGCGCGAGCCGCGCCGACGACGGCACGGGGGGCGTCGAATAGTGTGTCGTCCCAGGATCGCAACGGATTGATCCGGCTCCCGAGCCCTGCGGAACTCCCGCTCGTTATGGGAGTGGTGGGCCTGTCCCTTATCGGCGGCAGGCGATCGCTCCGCGCAATCGCACGGAGCAGTCGCACGGAGTGAGGAGTGGATGTGGGGGACGTGGCGGTCGGCGCACGATCCGGACACGATGATCCCGAGGAGGGACACGAGCAGCTCGCCGAGTCGCCCGAAATTGTGACGGACGATACGACGGAACGCGGGAACGGCAATCATGACGGCGCCGGGTCCGGAGCCGGGGACGGCGGATCCACGGAGATGCGGAAGCAGCGCTCCTTCTGGAAGGAACTGCCCCTGCTGATCGGTATCGCGCTGCTGCTGGCGCTGCTGATCAAGACCTTCCTGGTGCAGGCGTTCTCGATTCCCTCGGACTCGATGCAGGACACCCTCCAGCGGGGCGACCGCGTCCTGGTGGACAAGCTCACCCCGTGGTTCGGCTCCGAGCCCGACCGCGGTGAGGTCGTGGTCTTCCATGACCCGGGCGGCTGGCTGGAGGGCACCCCCACGCCCGAGACGAATGTGGTGCAGAACTTCCTGAGCTTCATCGGGCTGATGCCCTCCGCCGAGGAGAAGGACCTGATCAAGCGGGTCATCGCGGTCGGCGGCGACACGGTGGAGTGCCAGAAGGGCGGCAAGGTCCAGGTCAACGGACACCCGCTGAACGAGGAGGGGTACATCTACCCCGGCAACACCCCTTGTGACGACGAGCCGTTCGGGCCGATCAAGGTTCCCGAGGGCCGGATCTGGGTGATGGGCGACCACCGGCAGAACTCGCTGGACTCCCGCTACCACCAGGAGCTGCCCGGTCGCGGCACGGTCTCCACGGACGAGGTGGTCGGACGGGCGTTCGTCGTCGCCTGGCCGGTCAACCGCTGGTCCTTCCTGTCGGTGCCCGACACCTTCGACCAGTCGGGGCTCGGCACCGCCGCGGCGGCGGCCTCCGCGGCGGCTCCCGGGGCGCTCGGTCTCGCCGGGGCGCTCCCCCTGGTGCTCTGGCGCAGAAGGAGGCTGACCGCCGGGGGTACCGCCCGGTAGGGTGCCGTCCCGGATCGTCGCTCCCCGGGGATCGTTCCCCGGGGTCGCCGAGCGGTCCTTTCTCCGGAACGGGGGGAGTGCTGGGATGAGCGGAACAGGACGTACGGAGGCAGGACGTGCGCAGTCGCCCACCGGGGCGGCCCGTACGGCGGCGGAACGTACGCGGGACGGCCACGGCCGCCTCGGCAGTGTGCTGTCGGGGGTGGCCGTGGCCGTCGGCTCTGTGCTCTTCCTCGGCGGATTCGTCTGGGGAGCGGTGGAGTACCGGCCGTACACCGTGCCGACGAACTCGATGAGTCCCGCCGTGAAGGCGGGGGACCGGGTACTGGCCCAGCGGATATCGGGGGACGACGTACGCCGCGGTGATGTGGTGGTCTTCACCGACGCGGACTGGGGCGACCTGCCGATGCTGAAGCGCGTGGTGGGTGTGGGCGGCGACACGGTCGCCTGCTGCGACAAGGACGGCCGGCTGACCGTGAACGGCACCCCGGTCAGGGAACCGTATGTACGCGGGATGATCGGCGGGCGGGCGTCCAGCACGGACTTCGACGCGACGGTGCCCGAGGGCCAGCTCTTCCTGCTCGGGGACGAGCGCGGCGGCTCGCTGGACTCCCGTGTCCACCTCCAGGACCCGGGGCAGGGCTCCGTACCGCTCTCGTCGGTGGACGCCCGGGTCGACGCCGTGGTCTGGCCGTTCGGCGGTCCGGTCGCCCGGCCGGAGGGGTTCGCGGCGCTCCCGGGCGGGGTGTCGCAGGCAGGGCCGGTGCGGCTGGTGGCCGCGGCGATCGTGGGCGGGGCGCTGCTGATCCTTGGCGGTGCGGCGTACGGACCTCTCGCACAGCTCGCCCGGCGGCGGCCGGGCCCGCGACGGGCCCCCGGGGCCGGGGACGGGGTGTCCGCCGGTGTCCGCTGAGGGAGCGCTCCGCAAAGTGGCCCGGGTGGTGCTGCTCGACCCCCAGGACCGGATTCTGCTGCTGCACGGCTTCGAGCCGGCGGCCCCGCGGACGGACTGGTGGTTCACGCCCGGCGGCGGCCTGGAGGGGGACGAGACCCGGGAGGAGGCCGCGCTGCGTGAGCTGGGGGAGGAGACGGGGATCACACAGGTGGAGCTGGGGCCGATGCTGTGGCGCCGGACATGCTCCTTTTCGTTCGACGGGCGACGCTGGGACCAGGACGAGTGGTACTTCCTGGCACGTACGGCACAGACCGAGACCTCGTCCGACGGGCTGACGGAGCTGGAGCGTCGCAGCGTCGCGGGGCTGAGGTGGTGGACCTCCGCCGAACTGTCGGCCACGCGTGAGACGGTGTACCCGACCAGGCTCGCCGAGCTGCTGCGCACGCTGCTCGGTGAGGGTCCTCCGGGTGCGCCGGTGGTCCTCGCCTCCGAAATCGAGTAGGGGCGCGGGGCTCCGGAGCACAATGGGGGGACGTACGGCTGAAGGGGAACATGCCATGAGCGCCGAGGACCTCGAGAAGTACGAGACCGAGATGGAGCTGAAGCTCTACCGGGAGTACCGCGATGTCGTCGGTCTGTTCAAATATGTGATCGAGACCGAGCGACGTTTCTATCTCACCAATGATTATGAGATGCAGGTGCACTCGGTACAGGGTGAGGTCTTCTTCGAGGTCACAATGGCCGACGCCTGGGTCTGGGACATGTACAGGCCTGCCAGGTTCGTCAAGCAGGTACGCGTTCTGACGTTCAAGGACGTGAATATCGAGGAGCTGAACAAGAACGACCTCGAACTGCCCGGCGGCTGAAGGGTATGAGCCGGGCCGCCGGGTCCACCCGCGAGGGTGACGGGGTTGTCCACAACCGGTGAGTTGTCCACCAAGATCCACTTGTGGCGGGCGGTCGCGTCAGAGTCGGTGCCGGAGGTGGTGCCGAAATGAACGCGACGGGGGCACTGGGGCGGTACGGCGAGGAGCTGGCGGCACGCCGGCTGGCCGAGACGGGGATGACCCTGCTGGCCCGCAACTGGCGGTGCGGCAGGACGGGTGAGATCGACATCGTGGCCCGGGACAGCGATGCCCGGGGAGAGGACGTCCTGGTCGTCTGCGAGGTGAAGACCCGCAGGGCCGGTTCGTTCGAACATCCGATGGCCGCCGTGACCCGGGAGAAGGCGGACCGGCTGAGACGGCTCGCCGCCTGCTGGCTGGAGCGGTGCGGCGGCCCGCCGCCCGGCGGAGTCCGGATCGACCTGGTCGGCGTGGTGCTGCCCCGCCGCGGGGCACCCGAGATCGAGCACGCGCGGGGGGTGGCCTGATGGGGTTCGCGCGCGCGTGCTCGGTGGCCCTGGTGGGGGTCGAGGGTGTGGTGGTCGAGGTCCAGGCGGACCTGGAGCCGGGCGTGGCCGCGTTCACCCTGGTGGGGCTGCCGGACAAGAGCCTGGTGGAGAGCCGGGACCGGGTCAGGGCGGCGGTGGTGAACTCCGGCGCCGAGTGGCCGCAGAAGAAACTCACGGTCGGGCTGAGTCCCGCCTCCGTGCCGAAGGGCGGCAGCGGGTTCGATCTCGCCGTCGCGGCGGCGGTGCTCGGCGCGGCCGAGCGCGTCGACGCCCGTGCCATCGCCGACCTCGTGCTGATCGGGGAGCTGGGCCTCGACGGGCGGGTCAGACCCGTGCGCGGGGTGCTGCCGGCGGTGCTCGCGGCGGCCGAGGCCGGCTACCGCCAGGTGGTCGTGCCCGAGCAGACGGCGGGCGAGGCGTCCCTGGTGCCCGGGGTGTCGGTCCTCGGGGTGCGGAGCCTGCGGCAGCTCATCGCCGTACTGACCGACGAGCCGGTGCCCGAGGAGCCGCCGGACACCGTGGCGGGACGCCCGGACGCGATGACGGCCGGGCTGATGGTGCCGGGCGCGGGGGTCGGCACCGGGCCGGCCACCGGCACCGGGGGCGGGGAGCACCAGCCCGACCTGGCCGATGTGGCCGGTCAGACCCCGGCGCGCACCGCACTGGAGGTGGCCGCGGCGGGCGGCCACCATCTGCTGCTCCAGGGCCCGCCGGGAGCGGGCAAGACCATGCTGGCCGAGCGGCTGCCCGGGGTGCTGCCACCCCTCACCAGACAGGAGTCGCTGGAGGTCACGGCGGTGCACTCGGTGGCGGGCATCCTGCCGCCCGGCGAGCCGCTGGTCCGCACGGCGCCCTACTGCGCGCCCCACCACTCGGCCACCATGCAGTCCCTGGTCGGCGGCGGCAACGGACTCCCCCGGCCGGGAGCGGTGTCGCTGGCGCACCGGGGCGTCCTCTTCCTGGACGAGGCCCCCGAGTTCTCCGGCCGGGCGCTGGACGCGCTGCGGCAGCCGCTGGAGTCGGGGCATGTGGTGGTGGCGCGCAGCGCGGGAGTGGTGCGGCTCCCGGCCCGCTTCCTGATGATCCTCGCGGCCAATCCCTGTCCGTGCGGACGGCACACCCTCCAGGGCGCGGGCTGCGAGTGCCCGCCCTCGGTGATCCGCCGCTACCAGTCGCGGCTGTCCGGGCCGCTGCTGGACCGGGTCGATCTGCGGGTCGCCGTCCAGCCCGTCCACCGCGAGGACCTGATGGGACAGGGCGGCAGGGGAGAGTCCACGGCCGTGGTCGCGGCGCGGGTGCGGGAGGCAAGGGCCCGGTCGGCGGCCAGGCTGGCGGGGAGCCCCTGGGCGGTCAACAGCGAGGTGCCCGGCCATGAGCTGCGCACCCGCTGGCCGGCCGCCCCCGGTGCGCTGGCGGCGGCCGAACGGGACCTGGAGCGGGGACTGCTCACCGCGCGCGGTCTCGACCGGGTGCTGCGGGTGGCCTGGACGGTCGCGGATCTCGCCGGGCACGCCCGGCCGGAGGCCCACGATGTCGCGCTCGCGCTGGAGCTGCGCACGGGCATCGCGCGGGGCGCCGCCGTCGCGGCGGGAGGGAGGTCATGAGCCCGGAGGCGATCCCCGGGGAGCGGCTGGCGCGGGCGGCGCTCACCCGGGTGCTGGAGCCGGGGGACGAGCACGGCGGACGGTGGCTGCGGCAGTTCGGCGCCGCCGGGGTGCTGGCGCTGCTCCGCGAGCCCGACGCCGGACGCGGCCGGCTCACCGGGGTCGGGGACCAGCGGCTCGACGGCTACCGGGCACGGGCCGCGGCGGCCGAGCCCGAGCGTGATCTCGCGGCGGTCACCGCGCTCGGCGGGCGGTTCGTCTGTCCCGGCGACACCGAGTGGCCCACCCAGCTCGACGACCTGGGGGAGGCCAGGCCCATCGGGCTCTGGGTGCGGGGCCACCCCGATCTGCGGATCTGGTCGCTGCGCTCCGTCGCCGTGGTGGGTGCTCGGGCGTGTACCTCGTATGGGGCACATATGGCGGCGAGCCTCGGCTCGGGTCTGGCGGAGCGCGGCTGGGTGGTGACGTCCGGTGCCGCGTTCGGGGTGGACGGCGCGGCCCACCGGGGTGCGCTGGCGGCCGGCGGGGCGACCGTGGCCGTGCTGGCCTGCGGGGTGGATGTGGTCTATCCGCGTGGTCACACCGAGCTGATCGGACGGATCGCCGAACAGGGACTGGTCGTCGCCGAACTGGCCCCCGGCGACCATCCCACCCGCAGCAGATTCGTCCTCCGCAACCGGGTGATCGCCGCGCTCACCCGGGGCACGGTGGTGGTGGAGGCGGAGTACCGCAGCGGCTCCCTGGTCACCGCGCGCGACGCGCGGCGGCTCGGCCGCTTCATGATGGGCGTGCCGGGACCGGTCACCAGCGGGCTCTCGGCGGGAGTGCACGAACTGCTGCGCGACGAGGGGGTACTGGTCACGGACGCCGCCGAGGTGGCCGAGCTGATCGGTGACATCGGCGAGCTGGCACCGCCGCGCCGCGGCCCCGTACTCCCCAGGGATCTGCTCCGCCCGGCCGTCGCCCGGGTTCTGGAGGCGCTGCCGGCGCGGGGCACCGCCGCGGGGCCGGAGATCGCGCGGAATGCCGGGACGACCCCGGACGAGGCACTCGGCAGGTTGTACGAACTCCACTCCCTGGGCTTCGTCGAACGGGAGGGGGACGGCTGGCGGCTGACACCCCGGCGGAGTCCGCCGGCCACCACGCGGCGAGGCGGTACTTGACCTGGAGCATTCGGGTGAAAAGGTGAGAGCGATGATCCCTGCGACTCCACCGGCGGCGCCCGGCGGGCCGGCCCGAGCGGTGCCGGCGCCGGATCGAAGGTGTGGTCGAAGGCGGCCACCGGGGCGGGCGCGGTCGCCTGTTTCACGCGTGGAGTGACGCCCCAGTCACGCTACGCTCACCTGCATTCCGGCCCCAGACAGACATCCCCCGCACTTCACAGCAGAACGGCTCAGGCAACGCATGCCCCAGCACACCTCCGGGTCTGACCGCGCGGCAGCGCCCCCGGCTGCCCGGAGCGCCGTACGGCCCCCCGCGCCCACGTCCCTCGAAGAGCTGTGGCGGTCGTACAAGACCACGGGCGACGAGCGGCTGCGGGAGCAGCTGATCCTGCACTACTCACCCCTGGTGAAGTACGTCGCGGGGCGGGTCAGCGTGGGACTGCCGTCCAATGTCGAGCAGGCCGACTTCGTCTCCTCAGGGGTCTTCGGACTGATCGACGCGATCGAGAAGTTCGACATCGAGCGCTCCATCAAGTTCGAGACGTACGCGATCACCCGGATCCGTGGCGCGATGATCGACGAGCTCAGGGCCCTGGACTGGATCCCGCGCTCCGTGCGGCAGAAGGCCAGGGCGGTCGAGCGCGCCTACGCCACCCTGGAGGCTCAGCTCCGGCGTACGCCCTCCGAATCCGAGGTCGCCGCGGAGATGGGGATCGCGCTGGAGGAACTGCACGCCGTTTTCAGCCAGTTGTCCCTGGCGAACGTCGTGGCGCTGGAGGAGCTGCTGCATGTCGGCGGCGAGGGCGGCGACCGGCTCAGTCTGATGGACACCCTGGAGGACACCGCCGCCGACGACCCGGTGGAGGTCGCCGAGGACCGGGAACTGCGGCGGCTGCTGGCCCGCGCGATCAACACGCTCCCCGACCGGGAGAAGACCGTGGTCACGCTCTACTACTACGAGGGCCTCACGCTCGCCGAGATCGGCCATGTCCTCGGTGTGACCGAGAGCCGGGTCAGCCAGATCCACACGAAGTCCGTGCTGCAACTGCGGGCCAAGCTGGCCGACGTCGGACGCTGACGCTGTGCCGGAGGCGCCCCATCCGTAGAGTGGAGGCGTGCCCAGGATTCGAGCGGCCTCCGTGGCCGAGCACCGGACCATGCAACGCGGCGCCCTGTTGGACGCCGCGCGCTCCCTCCTGTCGGAAGGCGGCACGGACGCGCTGACCTTCCCCGCCCTCGCTGAGCGAACAGGTCTCGCCCGGTCCTCCGTCTACGAGTACTTCCGCTCGCGTGCCGCCGTCGTCGAGGAGCTGTGCGCCGTCGACTTCCCGGTCTGGGCGGCCGAGGTCGAGGCGGCGATGGCCGGGGAGAGCACGCCCGAGGCCAGGATCGAGGCCTATGTGCGCCGGCAGCTCGCACTGGTCGGCGACCGCAGGCACCGCGCCGTCGTCGCGATCTCCGCGAGTGAACTCGACGCGGGCGCCCGGGAGAAGATCCGCGCCGCGCACGGCGGTCTGATCGCCATGATCGTCGAAGCCCTGGCCGAACTCGGTCATGAGCAGCCCCGGCTCGCCGCGATGCTGGTCCAGGGTGTCGTGGACGCGGCGGTCCGCCGTATCGAACTCGGCGCGGCCGAGGCGCCACCGGAGATCGCGGAGGCGGCGGTGTCCATGGTGCTGCGCGGCGTACGGGGCTGAGCGCGCCGGCGCCGCCGCCCCTCCGGCGTCCGGCCCGCGCACTGTGCGTCCCCACGCTTCCCGGCGTGCCCGGCGGCGCCGCGCGCGGTGTGCCCAGGCCACCGGTGCCGGCAGGACGAGCGCGTAGAGACCGATGCCGTGCGCCGGGGACACGGCCGAGCGGGCAGGCGGGGGCGGCGCGGCCGTGGAGGAGGAGGGCTCGGGGACGCCGAGGACCGGCAGGAGCCGGGACGGGCCCCGGCGGAGCAGCTCCGGCGGCAGCAGGGAGAGCGGGTCCAGATAGACGGCGCCCCTGCGCAGCCCCCAGTGCAGACAGCCCGCGGAGCAGTGCGACAGGCCGTCGGCCAGGGTGGCCACCGGCTCGCCGGCGCTCACCTCGTCCCCCTCGGAGACCAGCGGTCCCACCGGTTCGTAGGTGATCCGCAGCGGCGGGGCGCCCGAGCCCGGCAGAGTGATCGCCAGCACTCCGCGCCCCGCCACCCGGCCCGCGAAGGAGACCCGGCCCCCGGCCGCGGCCCGTACCACCGCTCCCGGGGCCGCGGCGAGATCCACCCCACGGTGGCCCGGACCGTACGCGGACGCGGGCGGCTCCCAGCCGCGCAGCACCTCAGGCCGTGGCCCGACCGGCCAGGCCCGGCCGCCGTCCCTCCTGCCCCCGTCGTCCCCCCTGCCCCCGTCGTCCCGGCCGGACACTCCGGTGGCGGGGTGGCAGAACAGCGAGAGCACCAGCACCAGGGCGAACACCGGGGCAAGGGTGAGAACGGGAACGGAGAAGGCGAAGGGGACGGGAACGGAGAAGGGGACGGGCGCGGGAGTTCCGTGGCGCCGTGACAGCGCGCGGCCCGGGGAAAGCACTCCGATACGGACAGTGATCATGCCGCCCAGCGTGGCCCGGAGCGACGCGATCGCGCTGATCATGGCCCGGTTCTGTGGACAACCGAGCGGTTGTGGACAGCGCCGTCACCCGGGGGTGCGAAGGTCCCGTACACTTCATGTGGCGATCCGGGTCACCGGGTCGACTTCGCACGCCCCGCCATCGGCCCTCTTCGCGCCGATGTCAGCGCTTCTCGGTCCTCCGTGGCACAGCGCACCGGGACGTCAGGCGCGACCGCCGTCCGGCGGACGCGACAACCGAGTATCTCAAGGAGTACGGCCATGGCCGTCGTCACGATGCGGGAGCTGCTGGAGAGCGGCGTCCACTTCGGTCACCAGACCCGCCGTTGGAACCCGAAGATGAAGCGCTTCATCTTCACCGAGCGCAACGGCATCTACATCATCGACCTGCTCCAGTCGCTCTCGTACATCGACCGCGCCTACGAGTTCGTCAAGGAGACCGTCGCCCACGGCGGCTCCATCATGTTCGTCGGTACGAAGAAGCAGGCCCAGGAGGCCATCGCCGAGCAGGCGACGCGCGTCGGCATGCCCTACGTCAACCAGCGCTGGCTGGGCGGCATGCTCACCAACTTCTCCACCGTCTACAAGCGCCTCCAGCGTCTGAAGGAGCTGGAGCAGATCGACTTCGAGGATGTGGCCGCCTCCGGCCTCACCAAGAAGGAGCTGCTGGTCCTCTCCCGCGAGAAGGCCAAGCTGGAGAAGACCCTCGGTGGTATCCGCGAGATGCAGAAGGTGCCCAGCGCCGTCTGGATCGTCGACACCAAGAAGGAGCACATCGCCGTCGGTGAGGCGCGCAAGCTCCACATCCCGGTCGTCGCGATCCTCGACACCAACTGCGACCCCGACGAGGTCGACTACAAGATCCCGGGCAACGACGACGCGATCCGCTCCGTCACCCTGCTCACCCGCGTGATCGCCGACGCCGTCGCCGAGGGCCTCATCGCCCGTTCCGGCGTGGCCACCGGTGACTCCAAGCCGGGCGAGAAGGCCGCCGGCGAGCCCCTCGCCGAGTGGGAGCGCGACCTGCTCGAGGGCGAGAAGAAGGACGACGGCGAGAAGGCCGCCGAGGCCGCCAAGCCCGAGAGCGACGTGCAGACGTCCGCCGAGACGGAGAAGGTCGCCGACGCGGAGGCCGAGGCCGAGGTCCCGGCCGCGGACACCGAGCAGGCCTGACCCTCATCGGTTCGGCAGTTGACGGCGGGGGCCCGACGGCCCCCGCCGTTCACCCGTAGATCTTTCAGACCTTCGAGAGAGAATTACAGATCATGGCGAACTACACCGCCGCCGACGTCAAGAAGCTCCGTGAGCTCACGGGCGCCGGCATGATGGACTGCAAGAAGGCGCTGGACGAGGCCGACGGCAACGTCGACAGCGCCGTCGAGTTCCTCCGCGTCAAGGGCCAGAAGGGCGTCGCCAAGCGCGAGGGCCGTTCGGCCGAGAACGGCGCTGTCGTCTCCCTCATCTCCGAGGACAAGACCTCCGGCGTTCTGCTCGAGCTGAAGTGCGAGACGGACTTCGTCGCCAAGGGCGAGAAGTTCCAGAGCGTGGCCAACACGCTCGCCGCGCATGTCGCCGCGACCTCCCCGGCCGACCTGGAGGCGCTCCTCGCCTCCGAGATCGAGGCCGGCAAGACGGTCCAGGCGTATGTGGACGAGGCGAACGCCAACCTCGGCGAGAAGATCGTCCTGGACCGCTTCGCGCAGTTCACCGGCGGTTACGTGGCCGCCTACATGCACCGCACCATGCCCGACCTCCCGCCGCAGGTCGGTGTGCTGGTCGAGCTGGACAAGGAAGACGCCCAGGTCGCCAAGGACGTCGCGCAGCACATCGCCGCCTTCGCCCCGAAGTACCTCAACCGCGACGAGGTCCCGGCCGAGACGGTCGAGAACGAGCGCCGCGTCGCCGAGGCGACCTCGCGTGAGGAGGGCAAGCCCGAGGCCGCCCTCCCGAAGATCGTCGAGGGTCGCGTCAACGGCTTCTTCAAGGAGGTCGTCGTCCTGGAGCAGGCGTTCGCCAAGGACAACAAGAAGTCCGTCCAGAAGATCCTGGACGAGGCCGGTGTCAGCCTGAAGCGCTTCGCGCGCATCAAGGTCGGCATCTGAGTCTGTACGCGATCAACCGAAGACCCCGATAGGGTCTGAGGCAGTCGCCCGCGTACGCGCCGGGCGGCCGCAGATCTGACGAGGAGGCCATTGCCGCACTGGGAACCCGCGAGGACCCCGGCAATGGCCTTCTTCGTATGTGCACGAGGAGATCTCCATGGAACAGGCCGACAAAGCCGACAAGAGCGACGACGGCACGAAGCACGGCCGCTTCATGCTGAAGCTGTCCGGTGAGGCGTTCGCCGGCCGGGGAGCGCTCGGCGTCGACCCCGACGTCGTACACGCCATCGCCCGCGAGATCGCCGCCGTCGTCCGGGACGGCGCCCAGATCGCGGTCGTCATCGGCGGCGGCAACTTCTTCCGCGGCGCCGAACTCCAGCAGCGCGGGATGGACCGGGCGCGCTCCGACTACATGGGCATGCTCGGTACGGTGATGAACTGCCTGGCCCTCCAGGACTTCCTGGAGAAGGAAGGCATCGACTCCCGCGTCCAGACCGCCATCACCATGGGCCAGGTCGCGGAGCCGTACATCCCGCTGCGCGCCGTGCGCCACATGGAGAAGGGCCGTGTGGTCATCTTCGGCGCCGGAATGGGCATGCCGTACTTCTCCACCGACACCACCGCCGCCCAGCGCGCCCTGGAGATCGACGCCCAGGCCCTGCTGATGGGCAAGAACGGGGTGGACGGGGTGTACGACTCGGACCCCAAGACCAACCCGGACGCGGTCAAGTTCGACGCGCTGGAGTACAGCGAGGTGATCGCGGGTGATCTGCGCGTCGCCGACATGACCGCGATCACGCTGTGCCAGGACAACAAGCTGCCGATCCTTGTCTTCGAATTGCTGAAGGAAGGCAATATCGCGCGCGCGGTCAAGGGTGAGAAGATCGGCACGCTCGTGAGCGACCAGGGCACCCGGACCTGATCCGGGCCCGCCCCGTACGGGATGGACAGAGCCCTGCCGGTCGGACACCGTGCAGGAGAAGACGCGACGCAGGTTCCGCCGGCCCACGCGCACGCCGGGCCCACTCAAGACACGCAGGAGCAAGTGGTGATCGAAGAGACCCTCCTCGAGGCCGAGGAGAAGATGGAGAAGGCCGTCCTGGTCGCCAAAGACGACTTCGCCGCGATCCGCACAGGGCGGGCACATCCGGCGATGTTCAACAAGATCGTGGCGGACTACTACGGTGCCCTGACCCCGATCAACCAGCTCGCCTCGTTCGCCGTGCCCGAGGCGCGGATGGCCGTGGTGACCCCGTTCGACAAGAGCGCCCTGCGCAATATCGAGCAGGCGATCCGTGACTCGGACCTCGGCGTCAATCCGAGCAACGACGGCAACATCATCCGGGTGGTGTTCCCGGAGCTGACCCAGGACCGCCGCAAGGAGTTCATCAAGGTCGCCAAGACCAAGGCCGAGGACTCGAAGATCTCCATCCGCGCGGTACGCCGCAAGGCCAAGGAGACCATCGACAAGCTGGTCAAGGACGGCGAGGTCGGCGAGGACGAGGGCCGCCGCGCCGAGAAGGAGCTCGACGACACCACCGCGAAGTATGTCGCGCAGGTGGACGAGCTGCTCAAGCACAAGGAAGCCGAGCTGCTCGAGGTCTGATGAACGACTCTTCCCCGGGGGCCCCGCCGGCGGCCGGTCACCCCGGTCACACCGGTTACTGGGGACCGACCGACCACGGGGCCGCCCCGGCGGGTCCCGCATACGATGCGCTGGACGCACAGCAGACTCGGCCCATGCCCATCGTGCCCGACGGACCCGCTCACGGCGGCGACCAGGACGACGACCGGGGGGCTGCTCGGCCGGGCGGCCCTCTGTTCCGCGACGAGACTCCACAGGAGCCCATGGGAGCCCCTCCGCCACCGCCGCCGAAGAAGCGCGCGGGCCGTGATCTGCGCGCGGCCATAGGAGTGGGCCTCGGACTCGGCGCCGTCGTCGTGGCGTCGCTCTTCATCGTCAAGGCCGTGTTCGTCGGTGTCGTCGCGGTCGCGGTGGTCGTCGGGCTGTGGGAGCTGACGTCGCGGCTCGACGAGAAGAAGGGCATCAAGGCCCCGCTGGTGCCACTGGCCGTCGGCGGCGCCGCGATGGTCGTCGCCGGCTACGCGCGCGGCGCCGAGGGCGCCTGGGTCGCGATGGCCCTCACGGCGCTCGCGGTGCTGGTCTGGCGGATGACGCAACGGCCCGAGGGCTATCTCAAGGACGTCACCGCAGGGGTCTTCGCGGCGTTCTACGTACCGTTCCTGGCCACCTTCGTGACGATGATGCTCACGGCGGACGACGGCCCCCGACGGGTCCTGATGTTCCTGGTGCTCACGGTCGTCAGCGACACCGGCGCGTACGCGGTCGGCTGGCGGTTCGGTACGCACAAGCTCGCACCGCGCATCAGCCCCGGCAAGACCAGGGAGGGACTGGCCGGAGCGATCGTCTTCGCGATGGTGGCGGGCGCGCTCTGCATGGAGTTCCTGATCCGGGACGGGATCTGGTGGCAGGGGCTGCTGCTGGGGCTGGCGGTCGCCGCCAGTGCCACGCTCGGCGATCTCGGTGAGTCCATGATCAAGCGGGATCTCGGGATCAAGGACATGGGCACCCTGCTGCCCGGTCACGGCGGCATCATGGACCGGCTCGACTCCCTGCTGCCCACGGCGCCGGTGGTCTGGCTGCTGCTGGTGATCTTCGTGGGGACCTGACCGGGCACCCGGTGGCCGTCGGCCGCCGGTTCGCTCCACTCGGCCGGAACGTCTCCGACCAGGCCGGATACCGTACGGGGGTCCGTTGTCCACAGGGCAGCGGGCCCCCTGCCGTTCGTCTGCGACACTGGATCCACCATGCCTGTACCTGGAGAACTGACTTTTGTCGCGCCCCGCGGAGCCACGAAGCCCCCGCGGCATCTCGCCGACCTCACCCCCGCCGAGCGCCGCGAGGCCGTCGCTGCGATCGGCGAGAAGGCGTTCCGTGCGAACCAGCTTTCGCAGCACTACTTCGCGCGGCTCACCCACGATCCCGAGCAGTGGACGGACATCCCGGCCGCCGCGCGTCAGAGGCTCGCGGCGGAGCTGCTGCCCGATCTGATGTCGGTGGTGCGGCACATCTCCTGCGACGACGACACCACGCGCAAGACGCTCTGGCGGCTGCACGACGGCACTCTGGTCGAGTCCGTGCTGATGCGCTATCCGGACCGGGTGACGATGTGCATCTCGTCGCAGGCGGGCTGCGGGATGAACTGCCCGTTCTGCGCCACCGGACAGGCCGGTCTCGACCGCAATCTGTCCACCGCCGAGATCGTGCACCAGATCGTGGACGGGATGCGCGCCCTGCGCGACGGCGATGTGCCCGGCGGGCCCTCCCGGCTGTCGAACATCGTCTTCATGGGCATGGGCGAGCCGCTCGCCAACTACAAGCGGGTGGTCGGCGCGATCCGCCGGCTGACCGATCCCGAGCCCGACGGGCTGGGGCTGTCGCAGCGCGGGATCACGGTCTCCACGGTCGGTCTGGTGCCCGCGATGCTGCGCTTCGCCGACGAGGGCTTCAAGTGCCGGCTCGCGGTCTCGCTGCACGCGCCCGACGACGAGCTGCGCGACACCCTCGTCCCGGTCAACACACGCTGGAAGGTGCGGGAAGTGCTGGACGCGGCGTGGGAGTACGCCGAGAAGTCCGGCCGCCGGGTCTCCATCGAGTACGCCCTGATCCGTGACATCAACGACCAGGCCTGGCGCGGTGACCGGCTGGGCCGGCTGCTCAAGGGCAAGCGGGTGCACGTCAATCTGATCCCGCTCAACCCGACCCCGGGCTCGAAGTGGACGGCGTCGCGCCCCGAGGACGAGAAGGCCTTCGTGGAGGCGATCGCTTCCCACGGGGTGCCCGTGACCGTACGGGACACCCGGGGCCAGGAGATCGACGGAGCGTGCGGGCAGTTGGCCGCGTCGGAGCGGTAGTCCCACGGGCGCCCCGGTGGGCGGGCCGCGCGGTGAGGGGTGCCGTGCGGGATGGTGACCGTGGGGGAGACGGTCGTACGGGAAGCCACCTACGGAAGGCGAAGCCGGACCGAGCCCGGACATGAGGTACATGTAGCCTGGGCGCGAACGCATTGCATATGTTCCGACAGGGGAGCGCCACAGCGCTGAGAGTGTGGCACATGTCCGTGAGAGCGGGCAGCGGCCGCAGACCCTCTGAACCTCGCCCAGGTCATTCTGGGTAGGAAGTTCGGTCACCACTCGAGCTGTTGCGCCCTGCCCGCGGTCCGGTCCGTCCGGACCGCGGGCAGGGCCGCGTCTTCTCCTGGACATCCAGGAGGAAAATCAGTGAGCACCATCAGCGTCAGAAGGATGGCGGTCGCCGCGGTCGCCGCCGCGCTCGGTGTCTCGTCGCTCGCCGCCTGCGGCGGGTCCGACGACTCCGCGTCGTCCGGCGGCGGCGGTCAGGGCGGCAGCGGTACGTCGAAGACCGTCACCCTCGTCAGCCACGACTCGTTCAACGCCTCTCCCGCCGTGCTCAAGGAGTTCACGAAGCGGACCGGCTACACGGTCAAGGTGCTGAAGAGCGGGGACGCGGGCGAGGCCCTCAACAAGGAGATCCTCACCAAGGGTTCGCCCCAGGGCGATGTCTTCTTCGGTGTCGACAACACCCTGCTCTCCCGCGCCCTCGACAACGGCCTGTTCACGCCGTACGAGGCGAAGGGCCTCGACCGGGTCGAGGCGGCCACCCGGCTCGACCGGGACAAGAACCGGGTCACCCCGGTCGACACCGGCGATATCTGTGTCAACTACGACAAGAAGTACTTCGCGGACAAGAAGCTCGCGCCGCCGCGGTCCTTCGACGATCTGATCAAGCCGCGGTACCGCGATCTGCTGGTCACCGAGAACGCCGCGACCTCCTCGCCCGGCCTCGGCTTCCTGCTCGGCACGGCCGCGCGCTACGGCGACGACGGCTGGCAGGACTACTGGAAGAAGCTCAAGGACAACGGCGTCCAGGTCGTGGACAGCTGGGAGCAGGCCTACAACGAGAACTTCTCGGGCTCGGCCGGCGGCAGGAAGGCCAAGGCCGACCGCCCGCTCGTCGTCTCGTACGCCTCCAGCCCGCCCGCCGAGGTGCTGTACGCCGAGCCGCGGCCGAAGGAGGCCCCGACGGGGGTCTCCACCGGCACCTGCTTCCGGCAGATCGAGTTCGCCGGGCTGCTCACGGGCGCGAAGAACGAGGCGGGCGGCAAGGCCCTGCTGGACTTCCTGATCAGCACGGAGTTCCAGGCGGACATGCCGCTCACCATGTTCGTCAACCCGGTCGTCCAGGACGTCCCGCTGCCCGAACTGTTCACGCGGTTCGGCGCGACGGTCGACAAGCCGGAGACAATGGCGCCCGACAGGATCGCCGCCGGCCGCGAGCAGTGGATCCAGTCGTGGTCCTCCCTCGTGGTGAAGTAGCCCCGCACACCGGGGCCCGGGGACGGGCCGGGCGCGCGAACGCCGTCCGGCTCGCCCTCATGGCGGTGCCCGTCGCGTTCTTCGCGGTGTTCTTCGCCTATCCCGTGGCCTCGATCGTCGGCCGGGGGCTCACGGCCGACGGCGTCTGGCGCCCCGGCCGCGTCGGTGACGTACTGAGCCGTCCCGACATCCTCGACGTCCTGTGGTTCACCACCTGGCAGGCGCTCGCCTCCACCGCGCTCACCCTGCTGATCGCGCTGCCCGGGGCGTATGTCTTCGCGCGCTTCGACTTCCCCGGCAGACATCTGCTGCGCGCGGTGGTCACCGTGCCGTTCGTCCTGCCGACCGTGGTCGTCGGTACGGCCTTCCTGGCGCTGCTCGGGCGCGGCGGACTGCTCGACGAGCTGTGGGGCGTACGGCTCGACACCACCGTCTGGGCGATCCTTCTCGCCCATGTCTTCTTCAACTACGCCGTGGTCGTGCGGACCGTGGGCGGTCTGTGGGCCCAGCTCGACCCGCGCCAGGAGGAGGCCGCGCGGGTGCTGGGCGCGGGCCGCCTCGCGGCCTGGTGGCGGGTCACGCTGCCGGCCCTCGCCCCCGCCGTGGCCGCCGCCGCGCTGATGGTCTTCCTCTTCACCTTCACCTCCTTCGGCGTCGTCCAGATCCTGGGCGGCCCCGCCTACTCCACCCTGGAGGTGGAGATCTACCGCCAGACCGCGCAACTGCTCGATCTGTCCACCGCCGCCGTGCTGACCCTCGTGCAGTTCGCGGCGGTCGGCGGGGTGCTGGCGGTGCACGCCTGGACCGTACGCAGACGGGAGGGCGCGCTGCGGCTGGTCGACCCGGCGGGGACCGCGCGCCGGCCGCGCGGAGCCGGGCAGTGGACCCTGCTCGGCGGGGTGCTCACCACCGTGCTGCTGCTGGTCCTGCTGCCGCTGGGGGTGCTGGTCGAACGCTCCCTCGACGGCCCCGGCGGATACGGTTTCGGCTACTACCGGGCGCTCGCCTCGGTGGAGGCGAGCGGCGGGACCTTTCTCGTACCACCACTGGAAGCGGTGGGGAACTCCCTGTGGTACGCGCTGGTCGCGACGGCCGTCGCGCTGGTGGTGGGCGCTCTCGCGGCCGCCGCGCTCACCCGGCGCGCGGGCCGGCTCGTCCGGGGTTTCGACGCGCTGCTGATGCTGCCGCTCGGGGTCTCCGCCGTGACCGTCGGCTTCGGCTTCCTGATCACGCTCGACGAACCGCCGCTCGATCTGCGGGCCTCCTGGATTCTGGTGCCGCTCGCGCAGGCCCTGGTGGGCGTGCCCTTTGTCGTACGCACCATGCTGCCGGTGCTGCGGGCGGTGGACGGACGGCTGCGCGAGGCGGCGGCGGTCCTCGGGGCGTCCCCGTGGCGGGTCTGGCGGGAGGTGGATCTGCCGCTGGTACGGCGGGCGGCGCTGGTCGCGGCGGGTTTCGCGTTCGCCGTCTCGCTCGGTGAGTTCGGTGCGACGGTGTTCATCGCGCGCCCGGACCGGCCGACGCTCCCGGTGGCCGTGGCACGGCTGCTGGGGCGGCCCGGCGAACTCAACTACGGGCAGGCCATGGCCCTGTCCACCGTACTGATGGTGGTGTGCGCGGTGTCGCTGCTGGCGCTGGAACGTATCCGTACCGACCGCTCCGGGGAGTTCTGATGACACTGCTGACCCTGTCGGACATCACCGTGCGGTTCGGTGACCGTACGGCGCTCGACGCGGTCGGTCTGGAGATCGCCGAGCACGAGATCGTCTGTGTGCTGGGGCCGAGCGGAAGCGGCAAGTCGACACTGCTGCGGGTGGTGGCCGGGCTGACCGCACCGGACGGCGGGCGGGTGCTGCTGGACGGCGCCGACCAGGCGGGGGTGCCCGTGCACCGGCGCGGGGTAGGGCTGATGTTCCAGGACCATCAGCTCTTCCCGCAGCGGGACGTGGGCGGCAATGTCGCCTTCGGGCTGCGGATGCGCGGGGCCTCACGCGAGGAACGGGCCCACCGGGTGGCGGAGTTGCTCGATCTCGTCGGGCTGCCGGGCGCGCGGCGGCGGGCCGTCCCCGCGCTGTCCGGCGGTGAGCAGCAGCGGGTCGCGCTGGCGCGGGCGCTGGCACCGCGGCCACGGCTGCTGATGCTCGACGAGCCGCTCGGACAGCTCGACCGGAGTCTGCGGGAGCGGCTCGTGGTCGAACTGCGCGCTCTGTTCGGGCGGCTGGGGACGACGGTGCTGGCCGTCACCCATGACCAGGGCGAGGCGTTCGCGCTCGCCGACCGGGTCGTGGTGATGCGGGACGGACGCGTCGCCCAGACCGGCACCCCGGTGGAGGTCTGGCAGCGCCCCGCCTCGGCGTTCGTGGCGCGCTTCCTGGGTTTCGACAATGTCGTGGACGCCACGGTGCGCGGAGAGGCCGCCGACACGGTCTGGGGAAGGATCCCGGTGCCCGGGGGGTCGGCCCAGGGCGAGCGGTCGGTCCTGGTGAGGCCGGCCGGGGTACGGCTGGCCGGGCCCGCCGAGGGGCTGCGCTGCACGGTCGAGGCGCGTACGTTCCGGGGCAGCCGGGTCGCCGTGCTGCTGCGCCCCGACGCGTCCGCGGGCGGCGGGGGACCGGTGCTGGAGGCCGAGTGCGGGCTCCGGGACGCGCCCCGGGAGGGGGCGACGGTGGGTGTGGTCTTCGCCGTGGAGGACGTGGTGGTCCTGCCCGGCCGGGAGACGGCACGTCAGGGGAGACCGGCAGCGGCGGCGCCATGACGCGGCCGCGCCCGGCGCCGTGACGCACCCGCGCCGCGCGCGACGGCGGTTCCGTGGTCGCGCCGCGCGACGGGGGTTCCGCGGCCGGGGAGCCCGCGGGCTTTCCGGGTGCGGCGACCTCGTGTCGAGTAGCGTGGCTCCTCCGTGCCGGGATGGGCTGGAGCCACCCCCAGGGGACCGCTCCATCCGCTGAGGGGGGAAGGCATCGAACCGCAGGAGAGGGCCGTGGCCGAGGACGCGGCAGCCGCGGGCCCCGGCGGTGCGTCGCCGCCCGCGCGGATACCCGTACAGCCGGTACCGCCCACGCGGCAGCAGCAGCGCCGCCGGCCGAAAGAGCCCCCACGGCCCGTACGGCCCATGGAGCCGGAGCAGCCGGAGCAGCCGGAGCAGCCGGAACAGCCGGAGCAGCCGGAGCAGCCGGAGCAGCCGGAGCAGCCCGGACAGCGCGAACCACACCGGCGTGAACGGCTGGTGGCGTGGGTGGCCGGGCTGATACCCCCGGTGGCCGCCCTCGCGCTCGGACTGTGGGGCATCTCGCGCGAGGGCACCATGTGGCGCGACGAGTCCGTGACCTACCAGGTGGCGCACCGCGATCTCTCCGAGATCTGGCTGCTGCTGCGTCACGCCGACGCCGTACACGGCCTCTACTACCTGCTCATGCACGCTCTGTACGGCGTCTGGGAAGGCGGCCTGCTGACACTCCGTTTCCCCTCCGTGCTGTCCATAGCGGTGGCGGCGGGCTTTGTCGGGCTCCTCGGCCGCCGGCTGGCGGGGGTGCGGGCGGGAGTCCTCAGCGGTCTGGTCTTCGCCGTGGTGCCGGACATCCAGATGTACGCGCAGGAAGGGCGCTCCTACGCGATGGTGTGCGCGCTCGTCGCGTGCTCCACCTGGCTTCTGGTCCGGTCGCTCGACACGCCGTCCAGGGCGTCCTGGACGCTCTACTCACTGCTGACCCTGACGGCGGTCTGGCTGCACGAGTTCGCGGTCCTCGCCCTGTTCGCCCACGGTGTGACGGTCGCTCTCGGCCGCCCCGCGCCGAGGACCGGACGGGCCTGGGGCATCGCCGCCGCGCTCGCGGTCGCCGGATCCCTTCCCCTGATCCTCTTCAGCACGGGGCAGTCCGCGCAGGTCTCCTGGATCGGCTGGCCGAAGCCGGGGGAGTGGGGGGAGATCGCGGGATGGGCCCTGGCCGCCCTGGTCTGCGCCCGGTATCCGCGCACGGGACGGAGGAACGGCGCCGTGGTGCGGCTGGCACTGCCCCTGGCCCTGCTGCCGACCGCCGTGCTGCTCCTCGGTTCCCTGTACGCGTCCATGTACGTCGACCGGTATGTGCTCTTCACCCAGGTGGGGATCGCCCTGCTGCTCGGTACGTCGCTGGACCGGCTGGCGCGCCTGATGCCGCGCGGGAAGGTGGACCGGCCGACCGCCACGGCCGCCGGGCATCTGGCCGCCGCCCGGGTCGCCGCCGTGGCCGGACTGACCGTCGTCGTGGCGCTCGCGCTCGTCCCGGTCAGCCTGCATCTGCGCACCCCCGAGAGCCGCAAGGACGATCTGACGGCGATAGCGAAGGCGGTCCAGGACGTCTCCGACAGCGGGGACGGGGTGGTCTTCACCCCGGCGCGGCGCCGTGAGTGGAAGCTCTCCCACCGTGGTCCGTTCGACGCCCTGGACGATCTGGCGCTCAGGGAGAGCCCGGCGGCCTCGGGCTCCCTCCAGGGCGAGGAGATGTCCCCCGCGCGGATCCGTGCCCGGATGCTGTCCACACCGCGCATCGTGGTGCTGAGCGATCCCCCGGGACAGCCGGAGGACGCCGTGGCGCGGGAAGCGGTGAAGCGCGCGGTGCTCCGTACGTACTTCCACGTGTGCTCGCGGGAACAGGTCCGGGGAGCGCGGGTGACGCTCTACGCCAGATCGGACCGGGCGTGTGACACCGGCGAGGAACGACCGGGGGAGCAGCCCCGTGGGACGACCCCGAAGAAGGACGAGTGACCACGGCGCGGAAGCGGGAACGAGAACGGGGCCGGGGAGTCGTTCCCCGGCCCCGTTCTCGTTCCCGTGCCCGGCTGTTCCTGCGGGGCCGGGGCGGGAGCCGTGCCGTTCGTCGGCTTCCCCGCGGCGTCAAGCCGTCAGCGGGACCGCGGCCAGAGCCGCCACCACCCAGGTCAGCGGGGCGAAGACCGCCACGATCGCGGTCGCCCGTACCGCCGCCGCCGTACGCAGGAGCGTGGCCTGTGCGCCCAGTTGGTGCAGGGTCGTGGTGGTCGGGACCCGGGTCTGCCGGGTTTCCAGGGCTGCCGTCAGCAGGGTGGCCACCGCGCAGCCGATGACCAGGGTCGCGCCGAGGCTGGTGAGCGGGCCGAAGGGGCGTTCGTCGCCGGGACCGTACAGGGAGTTGGCGGCGAACACACCCGAGAGCACCGCGCACAGCACGCCCAGCGGCCGGCCGATCCCCCGGGCCTCGGCCATCAGGGTGCGGCCCGCCAGCAGACGGATCGCACCGGGGCGCAGGGTCTGGAGCAGCCGGCCGCAGAGATGGGTGATGCCGGGACCGGCCAGGGCCAGTCCGACGGCCGTCAGCGACCAGCCCGCCAGGACACCGGCCGAGCTGCCGTCGAAGCGGCCCGGCAGCGGCGGCGTGGAGCCACCGCCGCCCCGGCTGGCGTAGGTCTCGATCGCCAGGCCCGCCGCGGTGAGGGCGACCCCCCACGGCAGTCCGGCCGGTGTGGGCGCCGGGTCCGTGCCCTCGGCCCGCCGGGCGACCGCGCGGGTGTGCTGCCGCATCACCAGTCCGGTCGCCGCCGTCGCGAACGTCGGCAGCAGCGCCAGCAGGGTCAGCACCGCCGCCAGCGGGAGCGGCTGGTTCGTGGCGAGGAGATCGGCCCCCTTGCCGTCGAAGGGCATCCCGGTCAGATCGCCCCTCAGATGCAGGAACAGCAGCAGCGCCACCGCGCTCCCCAGGGAGCAGGAGATGGCGGTCGAGGTGGCGGCGAGGGTGGTGAGCCGGGCCGGGCCGAGACCCACGGCCGACAGTCCGGTACGCGGCCGGGTGCCGGGATCGGTACGGGCCACCGCGACCGCGAACTGCACGGTCGCCGCCAGCGGGATCAGACACCAGAGCAGTCGTGCCAGGGACCCGGCCGGGTGGCTCATCGCCCAGCCCAGGGTGCACAGCAGCAGAAATCCGACCCCGGCGGACGCGGCGACGACCAGCAGCCGGCGCAGCAGGGCCAGGGGATGGGCACCACGGCCTAGACGGAGAGCGAGCACGCGGCCTGACCTTCCGCCTCGGAGGGGCCAAGGGAGTCGACCCGGCACCCGTCGACCAGGGAGACCGTGCGGTCGGCGAGCGCCGCGACCTCCTCGTCCAGGGTGGCCAGGACGACCGTGATGTTGTGGGAGCGGGCCGCGGTGGTCAGCGTACGGATCACCTGGGCCCGGTCCGTACGGTGCAGGGGCGCCGTCGGCTCGTCGGCGAAGAGCACCGAGGGGGCGGTGACCAGGGCGCGGGCGACCGCGATCCGCTGCCGCTGGGACTGGAGCATCGCGTACGGGCGCCTACGGGCACAGGCATCGATGTCGAGCCGCTCCAGCCACTCCATCGCGGCGGCCTTGGCGGCCCGGTGCGGGGCGCCGCGCAGCAGCAGCGGCAGCGCCGCGTTCTCCCAGCCGCTCAGCTCGGGCACCAGCGAGGGTTCGGGGTCGATCCAGCTGAAGCGGTCCCTGCGCAGCCGCTCGCGCAGCACCGCGCTCATGGTGTGGACAGGCGAGCCGTTGAACCAGACCTCGCCCTCCTGCGGGACGAGCTGACCCGACAGACAGCGCAGCAGAGTCGTTTTGCCGCTGCCGCGCGGGCCGTACACGGCGAGGATCTCGCCCTCGCGCACGCCGAGCGAGACACCGTCGAGCGCCGGCGATCCGTTGTGGGAGAAGTTCAGGGAACGCGCCCAGAGCACGTCGTTGTCCGGCGGGGCCACCATGGCTTACACCTCGGTTCTGATCGGACTTACCTCCGCCGTCCGGGGGAACGAAGGCGGCGACGATCGGTCACAGGGCACGCTAGGTATTCGGCACCGGGTGAGCGGGCAGCACACGGCCCGGGTGCCGCCCTTCTCACTCGAAGGGCGGCACCCGGGCCGTCATGCGGGTGGTCCGGTGCGCCGGGGCCCGGTGCACCGGAGTGCCGGAGGGGGTTCACACCTCCGCCGGGGCGTGACGCACGCGCCTCAGAGCTTGGTCCACGCCTCCGTCAGCACCGACCGCAGGATCCCCTCTATCTCGTCGAAGGTCGACCGGTCGGAGATCAGCGGCGGCGCGAGCTGGACGACCGGGTCGCCCCGGTCGTCGGCGCGGCAGTACAGCCCGTTGTCGTACAGCTCCTTGGAGAGGAATCCGTACAGGACGCGCTCGGTCTCCTCGTCGGTGAACGTCTCCTTGGTGGCCTTGTCCTTCACCAGCTCGATGCCGTAGAAGAAGCCGTTGCCGCGCACATCGCCGACGATCGGCAGATCGTGCAGCTTCTTCAGGGTGTCGAAGAAGACGCCCTCGTTGTCGAGGACATGTTGGTTGAGGCCCTCGCGCTCGAAGATGTCGAGGTTGGCGAGGCCGACCGCGGCGGAGACCGGGTGGCCGCCGAAGGTGTAGCCGTGCAGGAAGGTGTTGTCCCCCTGGTAGAACGGCTCGGCCAGCCGGTCGGAGACGATGCAGGCGCCGATCGGGGAGTAGCCGGACGTCATGCCCTTGGCGCAGGTGATCATGTCCGGTACGTAGTCGAACTTGTCGCACGCGAACATCGTGCCGAGCCGGCCGAACGCGCAGATGACCTCGTCGGAGACGAGCAGCACGTCGTACTGGTCGCAGATCTCGCGCACCCGCCGGAAGTACCCGGGGGGCGGCGGGAAGCAGCCGCCCGCGTTCTGCACCGGCTCCAGGAAGACCGCCGCGACCGTCTCGGGCCCCTCGAAGAGGATCTGCTGCTCGATCTGGTCGGCGGCCCAGCGGCCGAAGGCCTCGGGGTCGTCGCCATGGATCGGCGCGCGGTAGATATTGGTGTTCGGCACCTTGTGCGCGCCCGGGACGAGCGGCTCGAACGGTGCCTTCAGGGCCGGCAGACCGGTGATGGAGAGGGCTCCCTGCGGCGTGCCGTGGTAGGCGACGGCGCGTGAGATCACCTTGTACTTGGTCGGCTTGCCGGTCAGCTTGAAGTACTGCTTGGCGAGCTTCCAGGCGGTCTCGACCGCCTCGCCGCCACCGGTGGTGAAGAAGACCTTGTTGAGATCGCCCGGCGCGTAGTGGGCCAGCCGCTCGGCCAGTTCGACCGCCTTCGGGTGGGCGTAGGACCACACCGGGAAGAACGCCAGTTCCTGACCCTGCTTGTAGGCGGTCTCGGCCAGCTCGTGGCGGCCGTGGCCGGCGTTCACCACGAACAGCCCGGAGAGGCCGTCGAGGTAGCGCTTGCCCCGGTCGTCGTAGATGTAGGTGCCCTCGCCCCGCACGATGGTGGGCACGGGCGCGTTCTCGTAGGACGACATGCGGGTGAAGTGCATCCACAGGTGGTCGTACGCGGTTTTGGAGAGGTCCTTGCTCACGGCTATCGGGTTCCCCACATATAGGTCTGCTTCTTCAGCTTCAGATAGACGAAGCTCTCGGTGGAGCGCACGCCGGGGAGCGCGCGGATCCTTCTGTTGATCACTTCCAGCAGATGGTCGTCGTCCTCGCAGACGATCTCCACCATGAGATCGAACGAGCCCGCGGTCATCACCACGTACTCGCACTCGTCCATGGCGGTCAGGGCGTCGGCGACCGTCTCCATGTCGCCCTCGACATTGATCCCGACCATCGCCTGCCGCCGGAAGCCCACGGTGAGCGGGTCGGTCACGGCGACGATCTGCATCACGCCCTGGTCGAGCAGCTTCTGCACGCGCTGACGCACGGCCGCCTCGGAGAGACCGACGGCCTTGCCGATCGCCGCGTACGGCCGCCGTCCGTCCTCCTGGAGCTGCTCGATGATGGCGAGGGAGACGGCGTCGATCGTCGACGACGATCCGTTCCCGGTCCTGGAACCGGACCCGGAGTCTGTCCTGGAGTCTGCGCTACGACTGGCCACGCGCCTCACTGTGCACTGCGACTCGTCTGTCCCGCAACCCTCTATCGATGATATTCGTTGTTGAAGGGCCGTTATCTCACCGAATCCGAAGTTCTCGGGGGGTTGGCCTGTCGAAAGCGTCGGCCGACGGACTAGGGTTGAGGTGTCTCACCCACCGGACATCCGACCACGAGGAGGGGTGGCAGTGACCACCGAGCCGCGCCGGCTGCGCAACTACATCAACGGGGAGTTCCGGGACGCCGCCGACGGGCGGACCATCGACGTGGTCGATCCGGCCACGGGCGAGGTGTACGCCACCTCCCCGCTCTCGGGACCGGCCGATGTCGACGCCGCCATGGAGGCGGCCGCGGCCGCCTTCCCCGGCTGGCGCGACACCACCCCGGCCGAGCGCCAGAAGGTACTGCTGAAGATCGCGGACGCCATCGAGGAGCGCGCCGAGGAACTGATCGCCGTCGAGTCCAGGAACACCGGCAAGCCCCTCGAACTGACCCGTACCGAAGAGATCCCGCCGATGGTGGACCAGATCCGCTTCTTCGCGGGCGCGGCCCGGATGCTCGAAGGCCGCTCGGCCGGCGAGTACATGGAGGGCTTCACCTCGATCGTCCGCCGGGAGCCAGTCGGGGTCTGCGCCCAGGTCGCGCCCTGGAACTACCCGATGATGATGGCGGTGTGGAAGTTCGCGCCGGCCCTCGCGGCGGGCAACACCGTGGTGCTGAAGCCGTCGGACACCACCCCGGCCTCGACGCTGCTGCTGGCGGAGATCATCGGCGCGCTCGCGCCCAAGGGCGTCTTCAACGTGATCTGCGGCGACCGCGACAGCGGCCGGGCGATGGTCGAGCACCCGGTTCCGGCGATGGCCTCCATCACCGGTTCCGTACGGGCCGGTATGCAGGTCGCGGAGTCCGCGGCCAAGGACATCAAGCGGGTCCATCTCGAACTGGGCGGCAAGGCACCGGTCGTGGTCTTCGAGGACCTCGACAGCGCGGCCATCGAGAAGGCCGCCCAGGACATCGCGGTGGCGGGCTACTTCAACGCGGGCCAGGACTGTACGGCCGCCACCAGGGTCCTGGTGCAGGAGTCCGTCCACGACGAGTTCGTCGCGGCGCTGGCGAAGGCCGCTGCCGAGACGAAGACGGGCGCGGCGGACGACGAGGACGTGCTGTACGGCCCCCTCAACAGCGCCAGCCAGCTCCAGCAGGTCTCCGGCTTCGTCGAGCGGCTGCCCGCGCACGCCAAGGTCCAGGCGGGCGGCCACCAGGTGGGCGACAAGGGCTACTTCTACGCGCCGACCGTGGTCTCCGGGCTGAAGCAGGACGACGAGATCATCCAGAACGAGGTCTTCGGCCCGGTCATCACCGTCCAGTCCTTCACGGACGAGGCACAGGCGCTCCAGTACGCGAACGGTGTCGAGTACGCGCTCGCCTCCTCCGTGTGGACCAAGGACCACGCGCGCGCGATGCGGATGTCGAAGGCGCTGGACTTCGGCTGTGTGTGGATCAACACCCATATCCCGCTGGTCGCGGAGATGCCGCACGGCGGGTTCAAGAAGTCCGGCTACGGCAAGGACCTCTCCGCGTACGGCTTCGAGGACTACACCCGCATCAAGCATGTGATGACCTCGCTCGACGCCTGAGAGGGGCCCGCACGGCCGGTGCCTGGACCGGCCCGGCACACGGCCGACGCCTGAGAACGGCCCGGCCCACGGCGCCCGCGGGCGGGGCGGGCGGCGGACACCCCGTCCGCCGCCCGCCCCGCCGGTACGACGGCGGCGGGATCCCGCTCCGGGCCGTGGGTCAGCGGGAGCGGAACCGGGCGGCGGCTCCCGGCCGTACGGGCCGCGGGGCGCCCGGTGCGGTCACGAGGGCGGACAGCACATCGATGCGATTGGTGGTGATCGAGTCGGCGCCCCGGGCGATCAGCGCGCGCATACTGCGCCGGGTGTCGGCCGTCCAGGCCGAGACCAGCAGTCCGTCGCGGTGGTCGCGGTCGGCCAGCTCCCGGCTGACCAGTCCGAAGCGGTAGTTGAGCCAGCGCGGCCGGACCGCGGCGAGCAGCACGGGCCGGGGCGGGGCGAGCGTGGTCCACGTCAGCGCGATCTCGGCGCCCGCGTCCGCGGCCCGGACGGCGAGCATCGTGCGCGCGCCCGCGCAGTAGTACACGCGCTCGCGGGCCCCGCACTCACGCACCGTCCCGACGACCGTCCGTACCGACTCCTCCGTGGCCCCGGGGAGATCGATCATGATCCGGGCCCCGTCCACCGCTGTGAGCGCCTCCCGCAGGGACGGCACCCCGCCGTCGGTCAGCTCGTCCAGCTCCGGGCGCGTCAGCTCCGCGAGCGGCCGGTCGTGGCCCCAGAGCCGGTCGAGCGTGGAGTCGTGCAGCAGGACGGGCACACCGTCCCGGGTGAGCCGCACATCCATCTCGACGGCGTCCGCCCCCCGCGCCAGCGCGGACCGTACCGAGGGGAGGGTGTTCTCACGGACCCGGTAGGGATCGCCGCGGTGGGCCACGGCGATCACGGTGCGCGCGGCTGTCTCGCGGTCGCCGGACACCGTCGTTACCGCGCGAGCCACTTGGCGGTGTACGTGTCGATCTCCGTGGCCAGGCGCTCCTTGCCCGGCGCGTCGAGGAAGGACGCCTCGACCCCGTTCTTCGCCAGATCGGCGAGTCCCCGCTCGTCCAGACCGAGCAGCCGGGCCGCGACCGCGTACTCCTGGTTGAGGTCCGTGCCGAACATCGGCGGGTCGTCGCTGTTGACCGTCACCAGCACACCGGCGGCGACCATCGCCTTGATCGGGTGCTCGTCGAGATCGGCGACCGCGCGCGTCGCGATGTTGGAGGTGGGGCACACCTCCAGCGGGATGCGGTGCGTGGCGAGATAGGCGAGCAGCTCCGGGTCCTGGACGGCGCTGGTGCCGTGCCCGATGCGCTCCGCGCGCAGATCGCGCAGCGCGTCCCAGACGGTCTCGGGCCCGGTCGTCTCCCCGGCGTGCGGTACGGAGTGGAGCCCGGCGTCGATGGCGCGGTCGAAGTACGGCTTGAACTGGGGCCGGGGCACGCCGATCTCGGGGCCGCCCAGCCCGAAGGCGATCAGACCCTCGGGGCGCAGGTCGACGGCGAGCCGGGCGGTCTCCTCCGCCGCCTTCAGCCCGGCCTCGCCGGGGATGTCGAAGCACCAGCGCAGCACCACACCCAGCTCGCTCTCGGCGGCCTTCCTGGCGTCCTCGATGGCCTCCATGAAGGCCACCTCGGGAATGTCGCGGCTGGTCGAGCTGAACGGTGTGATGGTCAGCTCGGCGTAGCGGATGTTCTGCCGGGCCATGTCACGGGCGACCTCGAAGGTCAGCAGCCGGACGTCCTCGGGCGTACGGATCAGATCGACGACGGAGAGATAGACGTCGATGAAGTGGGCGAAGTCGGTGAAGGTGAAGTACTCGACGAGCGCCTGGGGGTCGGCGGGCACCTTGGAGTCCGGGTGCCGGGCGGCCAGCTCGGCCACGATGCGGGGTGAGGCGGAGCCGACATGGTGGACATGCAGTTCGGCCTTGGGCAGCCCCGCGATGAAGGGGCGCAGATCGGTCATCGGGGATCCTCCGGAGGGTGGCGCGGACGCCGGTGGTACGGCTGGTGCGGCGGCCCGCGGGGGCGGGGGTTGCCCGCCCCCTGCCCGGGGCAGCTCGGGTCAGGGATCATCGTAGGCCGGGCCGGTTCCGCGTACGGCGGAGGCCGTAGCATGACGGAATTACGATGGGGGAGGCCCATGTCTGACAAGAGCGAGCAGCCGTCCGGCGGCTACGAGCCGAGTGATCCCTGGGCTCCGCCGGAGCACAGGGTGCCGCTGGACAAGCCGGCGGCGCACCAGGAACCCCGGCCGCCGCAGGGCGGTGGCGTGCACGACCAGCCTACGGTCATCGGGATACCCGGCGGCGAGCCCGGCACCGGGGCCGTACCGCCGCCGCCGACCGCCCCGGGCGGACCGGCCCAGCCGGCTCCCGGCCCCTACGGCTACCCGGGCGCACAGCCCCCGACCGCGCCGGGCGCCCAGCAGCCCGCGGACCCGTACGGCACCACACCGGGGTACGGCTACCCCGCCGCCGGGTATCCCGCCGCCGGGTATCCGGGGTACGGCACGACCGGCTGGCAGCCGGGCCCGTCGAACGGCATGGGGATCACCGCCCTGGTGCTCGGCATCATCTCCGTGGTCGCCTTCTGCCTCTGGGGCCTCGGTGTCGTCATCGGTGTCCTCGCGCTGATCTTCGGAATCATCGGGCGCCGCAAGGTCCGGCGGGGAGAGGCGACCAACGGCGGGATGGCGCTCGCGGGCATCATCCTCGGCTCGATCGGCGCCCTGATCAGTGCCGCGTTCGTCGGCTTCCTGATCTGGGCCATCGCCAACGAGGACAGCCTGGACACGACGGACACGGATCCGTTCGCCACGTCCCTCGTGGTCGGCGCCGACCGCTGAGTCCGCCGGGTCGGCCCGCTTCACGCCGCCCTGAGGCGCCCGCGCGCCTCCATCAGCGCGAACCCCAGCAGATTGAGCCCGCGCCAGCGTCCGGGGTCCTGGGCGCGCTCGTCGTCCGAGGCCAGTCCGATGCCCCAGATACGGTCCATCGGGCTGGCCTCGACGAGTATCCGCTCGCCCGTGCCCAGCAGGAACGCGCGCAGCCCGGCATCCTGTCCGAACTTGTGGACATTGCCCCGCACCACGATCTCGAAGCGCTCGCGCTCCCACACGGCCCCGTCGAAGTCACTCACCAGCCGCCCCGCCTTCTTGGCGAGCGCCGGACTCGCCGCGCCGACGGCCGCGCGCGCGGCCTCCTCGTCCCCGAAGAGCCGGGCCTTGCCCGCCATCATCCAGTGCTCGGCCGTCGCGTACTCCACTCCGTCGACCGTGAAGGGCGAGGGCCACCACTGGCTGAGACAGCTCGCGCCCAGCGTGCCGTCCCGCCGCGGGGTGTGCCCCCAGAAGTGCAGAAACCGCAGTGTCTCGCCGCGCTCCGCCCGCTCGACCAGCCCGGCCGCCGTGCGGACCCCGTTCCCCCCGTGCTTCACCATGCACGCGATTCTGGCAGCCGCCACTGACATTCCGTACGCCTCCGAGCACACTGACGCGACACATGGTCGACCGATTCCGTCGCGTAACCAAAAGGCAACAACGGAATCCCTTGTTGAGGAGCACGTGCTCTGTCAGGATCGGCACTCAATTGAAGCCGGAACGACGACTGGACCCACGGAGAGCGTCATGAGCAACCGCTTCCAGGTGCGGGACCGCTTCGCGGACGGCGCGCACTTCATCGGCGGGCGGACGCGGTCCGGTACGTCGGGGCGTACGCACGCCGTCGTGAACCCGGCGACGGGCGAAGAGATCCTCACCTACGAACTGGCCGGTCCGGCCGATGTCGACGACGCCGTCGCCGCCGCGCGCGAGGCCTTCCCCGGCTGGGCGGGCGCCACCCCCGGGGCGCGCTCCGACGCCCTCCACCGCTTCGCCGGGGTCCTCGCGGAACAGGCCGAGGATCTCGCGTACGCCGAATCGCTCCAGTGCGGCAAGCCGATCAGACTGTCCACCGAGTTCGACGTACCGGGCACCGTCGACAACACCGCGTTCTTCGCGGGGGCCGCCCGCCGTCTCGAAGGTGTCTCGGCCGGCGAGTACAGCGGCGACCACACCTCCTACGTACGCCGCGAACCGATCGGTGTCGTCGGCTCCGTCGCGCCCTGGAACTATCCGCTCCAGATGGCCGCCTGGAAGATCCTCCCGGCCGTCGCCGCGGGCAACACCATCGTGCTGAAGCCCGCCGAGATCACCCCCCTGACCTCGCTGATGTTCGCTCGGGCCGCCCAGCGGGCCGGGATCCCCGACGGTGTGATCAATATCGTCACCGGCGCCGGTCCCGACGCCGGTGAGCATCTCGTGGGCCACCCCGATGTCGTGATGACGTCCTTCACCGGCTCCACCGCCGTCGGACGGCGCGTCGCCGAGATCGCCACCGCCACCGTCAAACGGCTCCATCTGGAACTCGGCGGCAAGGCCCCCTTCCTCGTCTTCGACGACGCGGACCTGGAGGCGGCGGTCCACGGCGCGGTCGCCGGAGCGCTGATCAACGGCGGCCAGGACTGCACGGCCGCCACCCGCGCCTATGTCCAGCGCCCGCTGTACGACGCCTTCGTCGCGGGGGTCGCCGCGCTGATGGAGACCGTACGGCTGGGCGATCCCCTCGACCCGGCCACCGATCTCGGCCCGCTGATCTCGCACGCCCACCGGGACCGCGTGGCCGGCTTCGTCGAGCGGGCCCGCGGCCATGCCCGGGTCGTCACCGGCGGCGAGGCGCCCGGAGGCGAACTGAAGGAGGGCGCGTACTACCGTCCCACGCTGGTCGTGGACGCCGCCCAGGACAGCGAGATCGTCCAGTCCGAGATCTTCGGACCGGTCCTCGTCGTGGTGCCCTTCGACTCCGACGACGAGGGCATCCGCCTCGCCAACGACACCCCGTACGGCCTCGCCGCCTCCGCCTGGAGCCGCGACGTCTACCGCACCGGGCGCGCGACCCGGGAGATCAAGGCCGGCTGTGTCTGGGTCAACGACCACATCCCGATCATCAGCGAGATGCCCCACGGCGGCTACAAGGCCAGCGGGTTCGGCAAGGACATGTCGGCGTACTCCTTCGAGGAGTACACCCAGATCAAGCACGTGATGTACGACAACACGGCGGTGGCCAGGAAGGACTGGCACCGCACGATCTTCGGTGACCGCTGTTGAACCGTGTCCGGTCCGGCCGGTCCTCTCACCCACCCGAAAGGGCACAGCGCATGGAGCAGTACGAGCCCGAGCGTCTCTCCCCGGCCCAACTGGCCGCCGTGCGGCGCAGTATGACCAGCGGCCGGGGCGCGCTCACCCGCCGCTCGATGCTGCGGGCCACCGGTGTCGGCGCGCTCGCGATCGGCGGGCTCGCCGGTCTCGGCGGCTGCGGGATCCCGCCCGCGAAACGGGAGGGTGAGGGCCCCGCCTCCACCGACCACTCGGCGCGCGAGAAGCGGATCGTCTTCTCCAACTGGACCGAGTACATGGATGTCAGCGAGGACGAGAAGCACTACCCCACGCTGGACGCGTTCACCAGGCGCACCGGGATCGCGGTCAAGTACACGGCGGACATCAACGACAACGTCGAGTTCTTCGGCAAGATCCGGCCGCAGCTCGCGGCCGGCCAGGACACCGGCCGTGACCTCATATGCGTCACCGACTGGCTCGCCGCCCGGATCATCCGGCTCGGCTGGGCGCAGAAGCTCGACCCGTCGAACCTGCCGCACGCGTACGCGAACCTCTCCCAGCAGTTCCGCTCGCCCGACTGGGATCCGGGCCGCGCCTACAGCTATCCGTGGACCGGTATCCCCACCGTCATCGCCTACAACTCCCGGGCGACCGGCGGACGGAAGATCGAATCGGTCTCCCAGCTCCTGGACGATCCCCAGCTCAAGGGCCGGGTCGCCTTCCTCTCCGAGATGCGCGACACCGTCGGCATGACCCTGCTCGACCAGGGCAAGGACCCGGGCTCGTTCACCGACGACGACTTCGACGGCGCCATCGCCCGGCTCCAGAAAGCCGTCGACAGGAAGCAGATCCGCCGCTTCACCGGCAACGACTACACCGCCGACCTCGACAAGGGCGACATCGCCGCCTGTGTGGCCTGGGCCGGTGACATCGTCCAGCTCCAGAGCGACAACCCGGACGTCAGGTTCGCGATCCCCGAGAGCGGCTACATCATCTCCAGCGACAATCTGCTGGTCCCGGCCAAGGCACGGCACAAGACCAACGCCGAACGGCTCATCGACCACTACTACCAGCCGCCGATCGCCGCCCAGCTCGCCGCCTACATCAACTACGTCTGCCCGGTCGACGGGGTGCGCGCCGAACTCACCAAGATCGACAAGTCGATGGCCGACAACACGCTGATCCTCCCGGACGCGGCGATGGCCGCCTCCTCGCACGCCTTCCGCTCGCTGAGCGGCGAGGAAGAGACGGCGTACGAGGAGAAGTTCGCCAAGCTCATCGGCGCCTAGGGCCTCCCGTCCGGATCCTGCCGGACTCGCCTGATCCAGACGAAAGACTCAGCTCCGCGCCGGCCGTCCGCCCGTCCACCTCTCATCCCCGGGACCGTTACCCATGACAGAGACCGCATCCACCAGCCGGGGCGGCGGCGACGTCCGCCTCACCGGGATCAGCAAGACGTACGGCTCCTTCCACGCCGTCGAGCCGCTCGACCTGACCGTGCCCCAGGGCTCGTTCTTCGCCCTCCTCGGCGCGTCGGGCTGCGGCAAGACCACCACCCTGCGGATGATCGCCGGCCTGGAGGAACCGACCACCGGCACGGTCTTCCTCGGGGACACGGATGTCACGGGACTGCCGCCGTACAAGCGACCGGTCAACACCGTCTTCCAGAGCTACGCGCTCTTCCCGCACCTCGACATCCACGAGAACGTCGCCTTCGGTCTGCGCCGCCGCGGTGTCAAGTCCGTGCGCAAGCAGGTCGGCGAGATGCTCGACCTGGTCCAGCTCGGCGACTACGCCAAGCGCAAGCCGCACCAGCTCTCCGGTGGCCAGCAGCAGCGCGTCGCCGTCGCCCGCGCGCTGATCAACCACCCGCGGGTGCTGCTGCTCGACGAGCCGCTGGGCGCCCTCGACCTCAAGCTGCGCCGTCAGATGCAGCTCGAACTGAAGCGTATCCAGACCGAGGTCGGCATCACCTTCATCCATGTCACCCATGACCAGGAGGAGGCCATGACCATGGCCGACACGGTCGCGGTGATGAACGCAGGCCGGGTGGAGCAGCTCGGCAGCCCCGCCGATCTCTACGAGAACCCGGACACCACCTTCGTCGCCAACTTCCTCGGCACCTCCAATCTCATCGAGGCCGAGGTCGCCGGGACCAACGGCGGGGACGTGGTGGTCACGGCGGGCGGCGCCAAGCTGCGGCTGCCCTCGGACCGGTGCTCCGCGCCCACCACGGGCGGCGGCAGACTGCTGGTCGGCGTACGGCCCGAGAAGATATCCCTGGCCCACGCGGACGACGCCGGGACCATCCCCGAAGGACGCAACCGGGTCACCGGACGGATCGCCGACTCCAGCTTCATCGGCGTCTCCACGCAGTATGTGATCGACAGCCCGGTCGGCCCCGGGCTGGAGGTGTACGCGCAGAACATCGAGCGGGACGGCCGTCTCGGCCCCGGCGCCGAGGTCGTTCTGCACTGGAACCCGGCGCACAGCTTCGGCCTCGACGCGGCGCAGGACATCGACGCGGGCACCGGGACCGTGGCCGGGGAGGCCTCGTGACCACCACGCAAGCCCCTTCCGCGGCCACTCCGCCCACCCCGTCCGCCGCGGGGGCCGGACCGGCTCCGCGCAGGACCCCCACGCGCAGGCGGCTCGTCCCGTACTGGCTGCTGCTGCCCGGGATCCTCTGGCTGCTGGTCTTCTTCGCGCTGCCGATGGTCTACCAGGCCTCGACCTCCGTCCAGACCGGCTCGCTGGAGCGGGGCTTCGAGGTCACCTGGCACGTCGCGACCTACTGGGACGCCCTCCAGGAGTACTACCCGCAGTTCGTGCGCTCCCTGCTGTACGCGGGCACCGCCACCGTCCTCTGTCTGCTGCTCGGCTATCCGCTCGCGTACCTCATCGCCTTCAAGGCGGGCCGCTGGCGCAATCTGCTGCTGGTCCTGGTCATCGCGCCGTTCTTCACCAGCTTCCTGATCCGTACGCTCGCCTGGAAGACGATCCTCGCCGACGGCGGCACGGTCGTCGGCCTGCTGGACACCCTGCACGTACTCGATGTGACGAGCTGGCTCGGCTGGACCGAGGGCAACCGTGTGCTGGCCACGCCCATGGCGGTCGTCTGCGGTCTGACGTACAACTTCCTGCCGTTCATGATCCTGCCGCTCTACACCTCGCTGGAGCGCATCGACGGCCGGCTCCACGAGGCGGCGGGCGATCTCTACGCCCGGCCGCTGACCACCTTCCGCAAGGTGACGTTCCCGCTGTCCATGCCGGGTGTCGTCTCCGGCACGCTCCTCACCTTCATCCCGGCGAGCGGCGACTACGTCAACGCCGAACTGCTCGGCTCCACCGACACCAAGATGGTCGGCAGCGTCATCCAGACCCAGTTCCTGCGGGTCCTCGACTATCCGACGGCCGCCGCGCTCTCCTTCATCCTCATGGCGGTCGTCCTGCTGATGGTCACCGTCTATATCCGCCGAGCAGGGACGGAGGACCTGGTCTGATGGGCGTTCTGACGGATGTGACGCGCTGGATCCGGCGCAATCTGGTGATCATCGCCGGGCTGCTGACGCTGGGCTACATGATCGTCCCCAATCTCGTGGTGATGGTCTTCTCCTTCAACAAGCCCAAGGGCCGCTTCAACTACTCCTGGCAGCGCTTCTCGCTGGACGCCTGGAAGGACCCCTGCGGGGTCGCCGACCTCTGCGGCTCGCTGACCCTCTCGCTCCAGATCGCCGCCTGGGCGACGCTCGGCGCCACCGTGCTCGGCACGATGATCGCCTTCGCGCTGGTGCGCTACCGGTTCCGGGCGCGCGGCGCGGTCAACTCACTGATCTTCCTGCCGATGGCGATGCCCGAGGTGGTGATGGCCGCCTCGCTGCTGACGCTCTTCCTCAACCTGGGCGCGCGGCTCGGCTTCTGGACCGTGCTCATCGCCCACATCATGTTCTGCCTCAGCTTCGTGGTGACGGCCGTCAAGGCACGGGTCATGTCCATGGACCCGAGGCTGGAGGAGGCGGCACGCGATCTCTACGCGGGGCCCGTGCAGACCTTCGTACGGGTCACCCTGCCGATCGCCGCCCCCGGCATCGCGGCGGGCGCCCTGCTCGCCTTCGCGCTCTCTTTCGACGACTTCATCATCACCAACTTCAACGCCGGCTCGACCGTGACCTTCCCCATGTTCGTCTGGGGCTCGGCCCAGCGCGGTACGCCGGTGCAGATCAATGTCATCGGCACGGCGATGTTCGTCGTCGCCGTACTGATGGTGGTCGCCGGCCAGCTCGTCAGCAGCCGGCGCAGGAAGACCGCCACCGTGTGACCGCCCGGGGCACGCCCGTTCCGGGTGCCACGACCAGGTTCCGAAGGAGTTGGAAGACATGGCCCCAGGCGCCATGCGTACTGCCCTGACCTCACTCGCCGACGCGCGGCCGGTTCCGTACTGGCTGGACGACCCCGGCAGGCCCGGGGCACTGCCCGCCCTCACCGGCGACGAACACTGCGATCTGCTGGTCGTCGGCGGCGGCTACAGCGGACTGTGGACTGCGCTGCTCGCCAAGGAGCGCGACCCCGGCCGTGATGTCGTACTGATCGAGGGCCACGAGGCGGGCTGGGCCGCCTCGGGCCGCAACGGCGGCTTCTGCGCCGCCTCCCTCACCCACGGCTTCGCCAACGGACTCGCCCGCTGGCCGGACGAACTGCGCACGCTGGAGGAGCTGGGCGAGCGCAATCTCGACGGGATCGAGGCGACGGTCGCCCGCTACGGCATCGACTGCGCCTTCGAGCGCACCGGCGAGATCGATGTCGCCACCGAGCCGTACCAGCTCGACGAACTGCGCGCGCTGTACGAGGAGGCGACCGCGCTCGGCTTCACGGGACTCGAACTGCTCGACCGGGACGCCGTGCGGGCCGAGGTGGACTCGCCGACCTTCCTCGGCGGGCTGTGGGACCGGCGCGGGGTCGCCATGCTGCACCCCGCGCGACTGGCCTGGGGACTCAAGCGGGCCTGCCAGGAACTGGGGGTGCGGCTCTACGAGAACACCCGGGGCCTGGAACTGGCCCGGGTCCGCTCACGCGGCGGCATGGCCGTCCGCACCCCGTACGGCAGGGTCTTCGCACGGCGCGTCGCCCTCGGCACCAATGTCTTCCCGTCGCTGGTCAAGCGGATCCGTCCGTATACCGTCCCGGTCTACGACTACGCCCTGATGACCGAGCCGCTGACGGACGAGCAGCTCGGCGCCGTCGGCTGGAAGAACCGTCAGGGGCTGGGCGACAGCGCCAACCAGTTCCACTACTTCCGGATCACCCCCGACCACCGGATCCTGTGGGGCGGCTACGACGCGATCTACCCGTACGGCGGGCGGCTCAGCGCGGATCTCGACCACCGGCCCGAGACCTATCTCAAGCTGGCCACCCACTTCTTCGCCTGCTTCCCGCAGTTGGCGGGCGTGCGCTTCAGCCATGCCTGGGGCGGTGCGATCGACACCTGCTCGCGCTTCTCGGCCTTCTTCGGCACGGCGTACGACGGCCAGGTCGCGTATGCCGCCGGATACACCGGCCTCGGTGTCGGCGCCACCCGCTTCGGGGGCGAGGTGATGCTCGATCTGCTGGCGGGGGAGCGCACCGAGCGCACGGAGCTGGAGATGGTACGGAGCAAGCCCCTGCCGTTCCCGCCCGAGCCGGCCGCCTGGGCCGGGATCGGCCTCACCAAGTGGTCGCTGGCGCGCGCGGACGCCCGGGGCGGCCGGCGCAATGCCTGGCTGCGCACGATGGACCGGCTGGGGCTCGGCTTCGACAGCTGATGGCCCGGCCCGGCTCTGGCTCCGGCTCTGGCTCCGGCCCCGGCTCCGGCCCCGGCTCCGGCTCTGGCTCCGGCCCCGGCCTCGGCTCTGACTCCGGGCGGACGGGGACCGGTGCGGGGGCCGGACGCGGGGACACACTCCGCGTCCGGTGGTGCGTCTCGGGCGGTGTGAGTCAGATCACTGTCAAGTAGTCACCCGAACCCGCGTCATCCACCGGCACCCCCGGTGTCTCGCCTCCTGAGGACACACAGTCCAGCACTACGGAGGGGAGGCCGGGCGTATGACTGGTTCGGGGGCACAGGCCGCGGTGGAGTGGCTGGCATCGGTGGCACCGGATCCTGAGGCCTGCCGGTGGGAGTGGGAGCGCAGTCCGCTCGGGGTCGCTCTCCTGCCCGCCGGCCGGCGCTGGGACGTACTGATCCTGCCCGCCGATCTCGGCTATCCGACGCTCGACGTGCTGACCAGGCTCGTCGACCGTCCGGGACCGGTCCTCGCCGACTTCGGCGACTCCCGGATGGGCTTCTTCGTACCGCCGGGGACGGCCGCGCGCTGGCTCGGTACGGGTGTACGGGGCGCCGGCCACGGCACCTGGATCGTCGTCCCGTACCCGGGGCGGGCGACCGGCGGGATGCGCTGGCTGATACCGCCGGACGGCGAGGGCACCCTCACCGACCCGTCGCTGCTCGAACTCGCGATGCACGAGGCGGCGGCCGGAATGGCGGGCAGGCCCGGTCACGCACCGCTGTGGGACGAGGAGGCCGAGGGGACGTGGGGGGACGCCGCGGACTGGGGGGACAGCGGGAGCGGGAGCGGGGGCGCGGGCGAGAGCTGGGCCGACGACAGCGGCCCGGGGGACGGCCGGGGAATAGGGGACGGCCGGGGGACGGGGGACGGCCGGGGGACGGGGGGCAGCGCAGGCACGGGGGACGGCAGGGGCAGGGGGGACGGCGGGGAGTGACCGGGCGGGGGCGGAGCTGTCAGAGGTCTTGACCCGACAATTGGTCTGGACCATGCTGTGCGCGCTCCGCCACGTCAACTCCCCCCATGCCCGGAGGCATTGTGGAACGCACCAGACGTCCGGCCCTGTACCCCAGACTGGTGGCCGCCCTCGCGGCCGCCCTCCTCACCGCGGGCGGTCTTGTCGCCGCCGCGCAGACGGCGCGGGCCGCCGACGCGGACCTCGCCCGTAACGGAAACTTCGAGTCCGGCCTCAGCGGCTGGAGTTGCACGGCGGGCAGTGGCGCCGTCGTCGGCACACCCGTACATGGCGGCGGCGGTGCGCTCAAGGGCACCCCGGCGGGCAGCGACAACGCCAAGTGCTCCCAGTCGGTCGCGGTCCAGCCGAACTCCGCCTACACCCTGAGCGCCTGGGTCCAGGGCAGCTATGTCTATCTGGGCGCGTCCGGGACCGGTACCACCGATGTCTCGACCTGGACGCAGTCCGCGCCCGGCTGGCAGCGGCTCACCACCAGCTTCCGCACCGGACCGGGCACCAGTTCGGTGACCGTCTACACCCATGGCTGGTACGGCACCCCGGCCTACTACGCCGACGATCTCACCCTGGTGGGTCCCGGCGGCACCCCCGCCCAGCCCCCGGCCGTCCCCACCGGACTGAGGGCGGGAACGGTCACCTCCTCCTCCGTTGCCCTCTCCTGGTCCCCCGTCCAGGGGGCCACCGGCTACACCGTCCACCGGGGCGGCACCAGGGTCCTCGACGTCAGCGGCACCTCCGCGACCGTCACCGGGCTCAGCCCGTCCACGGCGTACAGCTTCCAGGTCGCCGCGACCAACACGGCCGGCACGTCGGCCCTCTCACCGGCCGTCAGTGCCACCACGTCCGCCTCCGGCGGCGGGGGCGGAGGCGGCGGCGGAAGCCTGCCCGCCCACGCCCTCGTCGGCTATCTGCACTCCAGCTTCGCCAACGGCTCCGGCTACACGCGGATGGCCGACGTACCCGACTCCTGGGACGTCATCAACCTCGCCTTCGGCGAGCCCACCTCGGTCACCTCCGGCGACATACGGTTCAGCCTCTGTCCGGCCGCCGAATGCCCGAACGTCGAGTCGGCCGCCGAGTTCAAGGCCGCCGTCAAGGCCAAGCAGGCCGCCGGCAAGAAGGTCCTGATCTCCATCGGCGGCGCCAACGGGCAGGTGCAGCTCGCCAGTACGGCCGCCCGTGACACCTTTGTCTCCTCGGTGTCCAGGATCATCGACGAGTACGGTCTGAACGGTCTCGACATCGACTTCGAGGGCCACTCGCTCTCGCTGAACACCGGGGACACCGACTTCCGCAACCCCACGACGCCGGTCATCGTCAATCTGATCTCAGCGATCAAGACCCTCAAGGCCAGGTACGGCCCGGACTTCATTCTGACGATGGCGCCCGAGACCTTCTTCGTACAGCTCGGGTACCAGTACTACGGATCCGGCCCCTGGGGCGGCCAGGACCCGCGCGCCGGGGCGTACCTCCCGGTGATCCACGCCCTCCGGGACGATCTCACCCTGCTCCATGTCCAGGACTACAACTCGGGCCCGATCATGGGGCTGGACAACCAGTACCACTCGATGGGCGGCGCCGACTTCCATATCGCCATGACCGACATGCTGCTCACCGGCTTCCCGGTGGCCGGTGACACCTCGAAGGTCTTCCCGGCGCTGCGCCCCGACCAGGTGGCCATCGGTCTCCCGGCCTCGACGCAGGCGGGCAACGGCCACACCTCGCCCGCCGAGGTCAACAAGGCGCTGAACTGCCTGACCAGGAAGACCGACTGCGGTTCCTACCAGACCCATGGCACCTGGCCCGCGCTGCGCGGACTGATGACCTGGTCGATCAACTGGGACCGCTTCAACCAGTGGGAGTTCTCCCGGAACTACGACGCGTACTTCGGCTGAGACCGGACGCCCTCCTGGGACCGGACGATCCCCGGCCGCGACCGGACGATTCCCGGCCGTGGGCGGATCATCCCCGACCGCGGCCGGGCGGGACGGCGTCGGACGGTCCCGGGCCGAGACGTGCCGGTCCGGCCGCGCGCAGTGCCCGCTCCAGAGCCAGCAGCAGCATCCCGCACAGGGCCAGGCTGCCGAGGACGTCCAGCGGCCAGTGGTAGCCCCGCAGGACGAGACCGATGCCCGTCGCCAGGGTGAGCAGGACGGCGACGGGCATCGGCCAGTTCCGCCGGGTGTACGGGGCGAGGAGCAGGGCCGCGCCGCCGTACGCCACCATCGCCGTCGCCGTGTGCCCGGAGGGGTAGTAGCCGGTCGCCCCGGTGAGCGGTCCCTGCCGGTCGGTCCAGATCTTGAGCGGTACGACCAGCGCGGGGACGGCGGCCATGGCGATCCCGGCCGCCAGGGCCCGCGCGCGCTGCCCGCGCCGTAGGGCGTGGCCGATCGCCACTGCCAGGACCGGCAGCGCCACCGGCATGGCGCCGAGGTCCGCGAGGAATTCCGTCAGAGGTGTGGGCCCTTGGCGGGCGAGTGCCCTGCCGACCCGCTCATCGGCGGCGCGCAGCGGCCCGTCCGAGGTGATCTGCCAGGTGAGAAGCGTGAAGAGGGCCGCGCACAGCGCGAGGAGCCAGAAGGAACGGAGAAACCGGAGGGCGCCGAAGAATCGGAGCAAACGGGTGATCCGGACAGCGCGGACGGCGTGGACGGCGCGGGAGAGAAAAGCCGGCCGCCCCGGAACAGGGGGGGTAGTTCCGGGGCGGCCGTCCGATTCGGTGTACCGCACGCCCCGGGGGGTTTGGGGCGGGCGGCCGTCCGATCGGCGAGGAGTTCCAGAGCCTGAATCTCCAGTGGTGTGCGCGAAGGCACGACCAAAGCGGGGCTGGGGATGCTCCGCTCCGGTGTCGCCCGCAGTCCCCTGCGAGCGGGGTGTTTCTCTCATCTGCGGAAACCGTACGGCAGGGCGGCGAGGACCGACAGCCGGAAACGGCTCCCGCCATCGCCCTCGCACACCTTCTTCACAGGCCCTCACCGATGGGTCGAAACGGCTCCTCACCGGCTTCGCATCGGTTCCGCGTGGGCTCCGCGTGGGCTCCGCGCCGTTTCCTCAGACGGCGGAGAACGCCTGCTCGATGATGTCCAGGCCCTCCCGCAACAGGTCCTCACCGATCACCAGGGGCGGCAGGAAGCGCAGCACATTGCCGTAGGTGCCACAGGTCAGGACCAGCAGCCCCGCCAGGTGGCAGGCCTTGGCGAGCGCGGCGGTCGCCTCGGGGTTCGGCTCCTTGGTGCCCCGGTCCTTCACCAGTTCGATCGCGATCATGGCGCCCCGGCCCCGGATGTCGCCGATGATGTCGTACTTCTCGCTCAGCGCGGAGAGACGGCCCTTCATGACGGTCTCGATGTGCCGCGCCTTGGACACGAGGTCCTGCTCCTTCATCGTCTCGATGGCGCCGAGCGCGGCGGCGCAGGCCACCGGGTTGCCGCCGTACGTACCGCCGAGACCGCCCGAGTGCGCGGCGTCCATGATCTCGGCGCGGCCGGTCACCGCGGCGAGCGGCAGACCGCCCGCGATGCCCTTGGCGGTGGTGATCAGATCGGGGACGACGCCCTCGTCCTCGCACGCGAACCATTGGCCGGTGCGGCAGAAGCCGGACTGGATCTCGTCCGCCACGAACACGATCCCGTTGTCCTGGGCGAACTTCGCCAGTGCCGGGAGGAAGCCCTTGGCGGGCTCGATGAAACCGCCTTCGCCGAGCAGCGGCTCGATGACGATCGCGGCGACGTTCTCGGCCCCGATCTGCTTGCTGATCTGGTCGATGGCCTGGGCGGACGCCTCCGGGCCGCAGTTCTCGGGGCCGGTCGGCCAGCGGTAGCCGTACGCGACGGGCACCCGGTAGATCTCCGGCGCGAACGGTCCGAAGCCGTTCTTGTACGGCATGTTCTTCGCCGTGAGCGCCATGGTGAGGTTCGTACGGCCGTGGTAGCCGTGGTCGAAGACCACGACCGCCTGGCGCCCGGTGTGGGAACGGGCGATCTTGACGGCGTTCTCGACGGCCTCCGCACCCGAGTTGAACAGCGCGGACTTCTTGGCGTGGTCACCCGGGGTCACCTCGGCGAGCCGTTCACAGACCTCGACGTACCCCTCGTACGGCGTGACCATGAAACAGGTGTGGGTGAACTCGGCGAGCTGGGCGGAGGCGCGGCGTACGACCGCCTCGGCGCTGGCGCCGACGGAGGTCACGGCGATACCGGAACCGAAGTCGATCAGCCGGTTGCCGTCCACGTCCTCGACGATCCCGCCGCCGGCACGGGCGGCGAAGACGGGCAGCACGGACCCCACACCGCCGGCGACGGCGGCGGTACGGCGGGCCTGCAACTCCTGCGACTTCGGCCCGGGGATGGCGGTGACGAGGCGGCGCTCCTGCGGGATGGCGGTCATGAGGGGCTCCTGGGGGGGTGTTCCGGGGGGTCTTTCTTCGCAGGCTAGGGGTGGCGGAGGGGTCGGGGCATGCGCCGTTCGGTAGTGGTGGAGGCGTGTCGTTGTCCGAGACGGACAGATAAACAGACGGACAGATGAGCGCGCGGAGAGAGGGATGGCGGGGCGGGCGGACAGACGGGGGGAGACGGGCGGGCGGACAGACGTCGGACGGAGAGGCGGCACGCCGGTCCGGTCGGGTGAAGGGCCCCAACGCCCGCCCGGACGTGGGACGGTGGGCCAGCCACGGAACGCGCGGCCGTGGCAATACATTGAGCGGGTACAGCAGGGCGGACGGCGGACTGCACAGGGGGCAGGGGTACCGATGGACACCGACGGCACGCACGACTCGCGGAGCACACGCGCCAACCCCGTGCCACGCCCGGCGGGGCCGCCTTCGCCGCCTCCCCTGCCGCCTCCGCCGTCGTCGGCGCCGTTCGAGACGACTCCGCCGCCCGCGCCCGGCCACGCGCCCGACGCGGGGCCGACGCTGCGGGAGTGGCTGCACGTACCGCGCACGGCGGACGCGCCGGGCACCTGGACCTATGGACACCGGCCGCGCCCCCCGGAGGAGCCGGAGCGCACCCCGCTGCGGCAGCTCGTCAGCGGAGCGCTGATCTCCCTGCTCGCGGGGCTGCTGCTGTGGTCGCTGCTGTGGAACGGCTACCTCGGCGGGTTCTGGCTCTGGCCCATGTATCTCCTCACCCCCGATTCCTGGTGGATCGGCACGCCCGAGGGGGCCACCGCCCAGAACATCTACAACGCCCTGGTCATCGGCGGCCTCCTCTTCGTCTTCGGCCGGCTCGGCCGCTGGCCCGAGCTGGCCCGGCGCGTCGTGGGCCGCGGTCCCGGGGCCGAGCCCGCCGCGGCCGTCCCCGCACACCCCGAACCCGAGGACGACCTCGCCGAGTGGCCCGAGCTGAGGGCGGCGGGCCTGGGGGAGATCGCCGCGCGCCTCGCGGCCGAGGTACGCGACGGGCGCATGAACGACGTCGACTACACCCGTATCCGCCGCGCCTGGCACTCCGTACGGGCCGATCCCTCGCGGCTCACGGCGTTCGCCGAGGCCGTGCGCGCAAAGGGCGCGGGCGCCTGCGTCCACCCCTCGGGCAAGCGCGACCTGCCCGTGCGCGCGGCCCGGCACGATCTGCTCGTACGGCAGGTCAGGATCGGTACAGTCCACGACGGGGAGCGGAACCCCTACCCCCGGCGGGGGACCGGTCTCGCGCTCGACCCCGTGCTGCTGGGGACCTCGCTGCTCGCCGTGGGGCCGCCCGGGGCGGGCAAGACGCACGCCCTCGTCCGGCCCGTCACCGAGTCCCTGGCGCTCCAGGCGCTCGCGGGCCAGGCCGCCGTGATCGTCGTCTGTGCCGCCGGCACCCAGCTCGGCCCCGACAGCGCCTATGACGTCGTGGTCCGGCTCGGCGATCCGGGATCGGTGTACGACCTCGATCTGTACGGGGGCACCACGGACCCGGACGAGGCCGCCGTCGTACTCGCCGAGGGCCTCGTCGGCGATCTGACCGACACCGACAGCCGACGGGCCACCACCGCGCTCGCCCAGCTTCTCGGTCCCTTCCGGGCCGCGCACGGCCGGCTGCCCGCCGTACCGGAGCTGCGTGAGCTGCTCGACGGCTCACCCACCGCCGTGGCCGCCCTGCGGGAGGCGCTCGACGCCGAGGGCCACCACGCGATGCGGCGTGAGCTGGACGCGCGCGAGCGGCAGTCGGGCGCGCACGGCGACCCGGGGCGTGCCCTCGCCGACCGGGTCGCGCTGCTCGACCGGCCCGCCTTCGCGGGCTTCTTCGACACCACCGGCAGGACCAGGCCGTTCTCGCTGCGCACCCTGGAGCATCCGCTGCGGGTCCGTATCGAGCTGCCCGAGCGCGGGCACGCCGAGGCCTCGCGGATGCTGGCCCGGCTGATACTGGCCCAGTTCACGGCCAACGCGGCGACCCGGCAGGACCGTTCCCTCTTCGCCTGCCTGGTCCTGGACGACGCCACCCGCACCCTCACCGCCGAGACCCTGCGGGGCGTCCAGCGGCTGCGGTCGGCGAACGCGGGCGCGGTGCTCACCCTGCGGACGCTCGACGATGTGCCCGAGGCGCTGCACACCGCGCTGCTCGGGGCCGTCGGCTGCCGGATGGCCTTCTCCGGGATCACCACCTGGGACGGCAAGCGCTTCGCCGAGGCGTGGGGCACGGAGTGGGTGGAGACCCGGGACGTCACCCAGCGGACGGTCTTCGCCGACCAGCCGCTGACCCGGGCCATTCACGCCTTCCGGAAGCTGGTCACCGGCAAGGCCGTGACCACGGACGCGGTGACCGTGCGCAAGGTCGAGCGGGAGCGGTGGTCGGCGTCGGAGCTGGCCCACTCGGTGCCGGCGGGGCACGCGGTGCTGTCGCTGCGGACGGTGGGGGGCGAGCACGCGCCCCCGCTGCTGGTGGATCTGCGGAACTGAGACCTCCGCCGGGGGGATCGTCCGCCGCCCGGCGGGAACGAATCATCCGGGCCGGTCAGCGTCATCCGGGCCGGTCATATGTGCGGACCGGCCGTCGCGCCCCGGTACAACCTGGCAGAATCGAGTCACACCGTTCATACGGGACGGAGTAGTCGTCCGCACAGGACGGAGCAGTCGTCCAGGGTGGCCGGTCATATGCCCGGCGCACTGCCCGTCCGCAGCCGAAGGCCCTACGGTTCCACCATGCCGCCCACCCTCGCCTCGCTCGTCCAGCATTCGGCGCTCAACCTCACCGTGCGCGCGGGGGAGGACCGGCTCCAGACGCCCGTGCGCTGGGTCCACGCCAGCGAGCTGGCCGACCCCGTCCCGTACATGGAGGGCGGCGAGCTCCTGCTCATCACCGCGACGACGCTGGACGCCGAGGACCCCGAGGCGATGCGCCGGTACGTACGGCGGCTGGTGGACGCCGGGGTCGTCGGTCTCGGGTTCGCCGTCGGTGTCAACTACGAGGACGTCCCCGACGCCCTGGTCGCCGCCGCCCGTGAGGCGGGGCTGCCCCTGCTGGGAGTGCCGCGCAGAACGCCGTTCCTCGCCATCAGCAAGGCCGTGTCGGCGGCGATCGCGGCCGACCAGTACCGCGCGGTGACGGAGGGATTCGAGGCACAGCGCGAACTGACCCGCGCCGCCCTCACCGAAGGGCCCGCGGGACTGCTGGCCCGGCTCGCGGTGTACGTGGACGGCTGGACCGCGCTGTACGACGCGTCGGGGGCGGTGGTCGCCGCCGCGCCCGAGTGGGCCACGCGGCGCGCCGCCCGGCTGTCCGCCGATGTGGAACGGCTGCGGGAGCGGGCCGCGCCCGCGAGCACGGTCCTCGGCGACCCGGCGGGCGCGAACGCCGACGACCGGGTGGAGCTCCAGTCCCTGGGCACGGGACGGCGCGTACGGGGCGCGCTCGCCGTCGGTACGGAGGCGGCGCTGGGCACGGCGGAGCGGTACGCGGTGCACTCGGCGATCGCCCTGCTGACGCTGACGACGGAGCGTTCGAGCGGTCTGCGGGCGGCGGAACAGCGGCTCGGCTCCGCGGTCCTGCGCATGCTGCTGTCCGGCCAGCCCGACCACGCGCGGGCGGTGGCGGGCGATCTGTACGGCGGTCTGCTCGACGCGCCGTTCCGGCTGCTGATCGCGGAGTCCCCGGAGAGCGCGGGCGGCGACGACCCGCTGCCCTCGGTCGCCGAGACGCTGGAGTCGGCCGCCGCACGGGCGAGGGAGGCGGTCCTGGCGGTCCCCGACGGTGAGGGGCCGCGGCTGGTGGTGCTCGCGGTGGACGGCGGGGCGGTGGTCACGGCGGCCGAGGAGTACGCCGCCCGGGAGGCGGAGGACGAGGGCGTCTTCATAGGCCTGTCAGCGCCGTCGGGCCCGATCGCCGCCGCGGGCGCGTACAAACAGGCCGAACAGGCGCTGTCGGTCGCCCGGCGCCGGGGCCGCGCGCTGGTCGAGCACGAGGAACTGGCGGCGGGCTCGATCCTTCCCCTGCTGGCGGACGACGCGGTCCGGGCCTTCGCGGACGGCATGCTCCGGGCGCTGTACGAACACGACACCAAGGGCCGGGGCGATCTGGTCGCCTCACTGCGCGCCTGGCTGTCCCGGCACGGCCAGTGGGACGCGGCGGCGGCCGATCTCGGCGTCCACCGCCATACGCTGCGCTACCGCATGCGCAGGGTCGAGGAGATCCTGGGGCGCTCGCTGGACGACCCGGACGTCCGGATGGAGCTGTGGCTGGCGCTGAAGACGACGACCCCGCCGGAGGCGGCCCGGCCACCGGAGTAGCGGGCGTCGGCGCCGAGCCCCGTCGCCCCCTCGCCCCGCTGCCCCTTCGCCTCGCCGCCCCTTCGCGTGTCGCCCGTTGCCCCCTCGCCCCGGGGTCGGCCCCGTCGTCCCGTCCCGGGCCGGCCCGTAGTTCCCTGGCGCGTCGCCCCGTCGTCCCGGTCGGCCGGCCGTCGCACCCGACAAAGCGGCGTACGTACCCACCCCTTCACTCCACCCCGGACAAGTCACCACCCGCCCCCGCACCCCTACCGTGGAGACAGGCGATCCCCGTACGGACGCCGCACCGCACCCCTCGCACGCACCCCGCACCCCCGCACCGCCACCCACGCGGACCACCACTCGGAAGGGCCCGGACTCGCAATGACTTCCACCCACGCCTTCTGGCTCGCCGGCCGCCAGGCCACCGGCGAGGAGACCCTCGACGTCACCTCTCCCTGGGACGGCCGGCTCGTCGGCACGGTCGCCGTGCCGACCGAGGCCCAGGTTGAGGAGGCCGTCGCCGCCGCGCACGCGGTCCTGGACGACTTCGCCGCGACCCCCGCGCATGTCCGCGCCGCCGCCCTCGACCATGTCTCCCGCAGGCTCGTCGAGCGCACCGAGGAGATCGCCCGGCTGATCTCCGCCGAGAACGGCAAGCCCCTCAAGTGGGCCCGCGGCGAGGTCGGCCGCGCCGTCTCCGTCTTCCGGTTCGCCGCCGAGGAGGCACGCAGGTTCAACGGCGGCGAGGCCCAGCGCCTCGACACCGACGCGGGCGGCGCCGGCCGGCTCGCGCTGACCCGCCGCTTCCCGCGCGGCGTGGTCCTCGGTATCGCGCCGTTCAACTTCCCGCTGAATCTCTGTGCGCACAAGATCGCCCCCGCCATCGCCGTCGGCGCGCCGATCATCCTCAAGCCCGCCCCGGCGACGCCCCTCTCCGGGCTTCTCCTCGGTGAGCTGCTCGCCGAGACCGATCTGCCGGCCGGGGCCTGGTCCGTCCTGCCCGTGCCGAACGACCGGATGCCCGCACTCGTCCAGGACGAGCGGCTCCCGGTGATCTCGTTCACCGGCTCCGACAAGGTCGGCTTCGCGATCATGGACTCCGTCCCGCGCAAGCACTGCACGCTCGAACTCGGCGGCAACGGCGCGGCCGTCGTCCTCGCCGACTACGCGAGCGACCAGGACCTGGACTGGGCGGCGACCAGGATCGCCACCTTCGCCAACTACCAGGGCGGCCAGTCCTGCATCTCCGTCCAGCGCGTCATCGCGGACGCCTCGGTGTACGAGCGGCTCGTGCCCAGGATCGTCGCGGCCGTCGAGGCCCAGGTCACCGGCGACCCCGCCGACGACACCACCGATGTGGGACCGCTCGTCAGCGAGGACGCCGCCAAGCGCGTCGAGTCCTGGGTCGACGAGGCGGTCCGGGGCGGCGCCCAGGTGCTCGCGGGCGGCAAGCGGGACGGCGCGAGCTATGCGCCCACCGTTCTCTCCGAGGTCCCCGCGGACGCCACGATCTCCTCCGAGGAGGTCTTCGGCCCCGTTCTGACCCTCCGTCGGGTCGAGGGCGAGACCGAGGCGTTCCACACGGTCAACGACTCCAAGTACGGCCTCCAGGCCGGGGTGTTCACTCATGACCTCCAGGCCGCGTTCCGCGCCCACCGCGCCCTTGAGGTGGGCGGAGTGATCATCGGTGACGTCCCCTCGTACCGCGCCGACCAGATGCCGTACGGCGGTGTCAAGCAGTCCGGCGTCGGCCGCGAGGGCGTGCGCTTCGCGATGGACGACTACACCTACGAGCGCGTCATGGTCTTCACAGGCCTCGCCCTCTAGAGGCGCCGATCACGGGATGCTCGGCACGACCGTGGCACGCGACGGCCGGAGTCTCACGCGAAGGCCGGAGTCCCACGCGACGGCCGGAGTCCGCTGTACGGGCTCCGGCCTTTCCCGTACCCCTCGTATCCCTCGCTCCTCGGCCCACGACTGGTGGGGGCGGCATTAATCGGGTAGATACGGACGAGTAGCACCAGCCGTACAACCCCCCATTGGACCCGACTCCGCGGCGAGGTGAGTTCCTCATGTCGGCCCCATTCGCACCCTCAGCAGCATCAGCCCCGCGGGAACCGCAGGGCAAGCCCAAGGTCACCGAGCGGGAGGCGCGCCAGGTCGCCGAGGCCGCCCGTGAGCAGGGCTGGCGCAAGCCGAGCTTCGCCAAGGAGATGTTCCTCGGCCGCTTCCGGCTCGATCTCATCCATCCGCATCCCGTGCCCGCCCCGGACGACGTCAGGCGCGGCGAGGAGTTCCTGGCGAGGCTCCGCGCGTTCTGCGAGACGGAGATCGACGGCGCGCTCATCGAGCGCGAGGCCCGTATCCCCGACCAGGTGATCAACAGGCTCAGGGAACTGGGCGCGCTCGGAATGAAGATCGACGTCAGGTACGGCGGTCTCGGCCTCACCCAGGTGTACTACAACAAGGCGCTCGCCCTGGTCGGCTCCGCGAGTCCCGCGATCGGCGCGCTGCTCTCCGCCCATCAGTCGATCGGCGTACCGCAGCCGCTCAAAATCTTCGGTACGCAGGAGCAGAAGGACACGTTCCTGCCGCGTCTGGCACGTACGGACATCTCGGCCTTCCTGCTCACCGAGCCGGACGTGGGCTCCGACCCCGCCCGGCTCGCGACGACGGCCGTGCCGGACGGCGACGCGTACGTCCTCGACGGCGTGAAGCTCTGGACGACCAACGGCGTCGTCGCCGATCTGCTGGTGGTGATGGCCCGGGTGCCCGCCTCCGAGGGCCACCGGGGCGGTATCACCGCGTTCGTCGTCGAGGCGGACTCCCCGGGCATCACGGTCGAGAACCGCAACGCCTTCATGGGCCTGCGCGGTCTGGAGAACGGTGTGACCCGCTTCCACCAGGTCCGGGTCCCCGCGGCGAACCGTATCGGCCCCGAGGGCGCCGGTCTCAAGATCGCCCTCACGACGCTCAACACCGGCCGGCTCTCACTGCCCGCGATGTGCGTGGGCGCCGGCAAGTGGTGTCTGAAGATCGCCCGGGAGTGGTCGGCGGCCCGTGAGCAGTGGGGCAGGCCGGTCGCCCGTCACGAGGCGGTGGGCGGGAAGATCTCCTTCATCGCCGCGACCACGTTCGCGCTGGAGGCCATGGTCGACCTGGCGTCCCAGATGGCCGACGAGGACCGCAACGACATCCGTATCGAGGCGGCCCTGGCCAAGCTGTACGGCTCGGAGATGGGCTGTCTGATGGCCGACGAGCTGGTCCAGATCCGCGGCGGACGGGGGTTCGAGACGGCGGAGTCCCTGGCGGCCCGCGGCGAACGCGCCGTACCCGCCGAGCAGATGCTCCGCGATCTGCGGATCAACCGGATCTTCGAGGGCTCCACGGAGATCATGCATCTGCTGATCGCCCGCGAGGCCGTCGACGCCCATCTCTCGGTGGCCGGCGACCTCATCGATCCGGACACGTCGCTCTCCGACAAGGCGAAGGCGGGCGCGCAGGCAGGGAAGTTCTATGCCCGCTGGCTGCCGAAGCTGGTCGCGGGACCGGGCCAGTTGCCGGGCTCGTACGGAGAGTTCCGCCACCCGGGCCACCCGGACCTGTCGCCGCATCTGCGCTACGCCGAGCGGGCCGCGCGCAGGCTCGCCCGCTCCACGTTCTACGCCATGTCGCGCTGGCAGGGCCGGATGGAGACCAAGCAGGGCTTCCTGGGCCGGATCGTCGACATCGGCGCGGAGCTGTTCGCGATGAGCGCGGCCTGTGTACGGGCCGAACTGCTGCGTACGAACGGGGACCACGGGCGCGAGGCCTACCAACTGGCCGACGCCTTCTGCCGGCAGGCCCGTGTCCGGGTCGAGGAACTCTTCACCCGGCTCTGGTCCAACACCGACGAACTCGACCGCAGGGTCGTGAACGGTGTTCTCGCAGGCCGGTACACCTGGCTGGAGGAGGGGATCGTCGACCCGAGCGGTGAGGGTCCCTGGATCGCCGACGCCACCCCGGGCCCGTCCAGCCGTCCCGACGTCCACCGCCGCATCCGCTGAGCCACCTGTCCGGCCGGCCCGCGCGCCTGTTCGCCGGTCCGCCCGACCCGACCCGGGCCGCGCCCTCCGAGGGCGCGGCCCGGGTCCGGTCCGTCCGGGTCCGGTCCGTCCGGGTCCGGTCCGTCCGGGTCCGGTCCGTCCGGGACAGGGAAACGGTCAGGCCTCAGTTGAACGGATCCAGCGTGATGTACGCCTGCTGGGGGTTGCCGTCGTGCACCAGGGACTCGTGGGCGCCGACGTCGTCGAAGGCGAACGCGTACGCCTTGCCGTCGGCCATCTGCGCGTGGATCTTCCGGGCGTAGTGGTTGGTCACCGCGTCCTGGTAGAAGTTCGCCGCGCTCGTGTCGGGCTGGTTGGGGTTGACCAGCAGGGTGGAGCGGTTGAAGCCCGCGCAGAGCGTGCGCGAGATCGGGCCGCGCACGAGGTCGTTGGGGGCGTCCAGCCGCTTGTAGCAGCCGAAGACGCTGTCCGCGTCGGGCTTCTGGAACGTGGTGACGACCGCTCCCGCGCTGTTGGTGAAGTTCATGACATTGCCCGAGACCCGGCCGAAGTACTTGGTGTTCGGCTGGTCCGTGAAGGGGGTCACCGTCAGTGTCGAGCTCGCGTACCTGCTCCACACGCGGTTGATGTAGTCGTCCATCACCGAGGCGGGCAGGAGTCCGGCCCCGACCCCGTGGCCGGGCGAGAGCGCGCGCAGGACGGTGCCGTCGGACCGCGTCTGGATCAGATTGGCCCAGCCGCCCGGCTGTCCCCTGAGGGCGGTGTAGAAGCCGTTGTAGCCGCCCGGCTTGAGATGGCCGGTGGACCTGGTGGTGCCGTCGGGACGCTTGACGCCGACGGCGTACGGAGCCGAGAACATGTCGACCTGGGTGCTGTTGATCCACAGCCCGGCGTCGTTGAGCGTGTACTCGGTCCAGTTGAAGAGGATGTTCCGGTTGGGGTCCGCCGGGTTCTGCACGGCGGGCTGCACCAGACCGCCCGTGGTCAGCCGGAAGTCGAGCTTCTGACCGTACGAGAAGTAGACCCGGCCGGAGAACTTGGGCATCCGGATCGTGAGCGACTGCCCGTTGGCGGGTCCGGCGATCGACGCGTCGGGCGCGGGGGTCGGCGGATTGCCCCCGGCGGGCCAGGCGTGGAACGTGCCGTTCGCGTCGGCCCAGCCCTGCTGGCCCGTCGTGAGGAGCGTGCCGAGGTTGTAGATGTGAACGGGGTCCGTGCGGCCGGAGTTGTTGGTGATCGTCAGGGGGATGGTCGCGGGGACCGCGGCCTCGGCGGGTGCCGCGGCCTCGGCCGGTGATCCGGGTGCCGCCGCCGTGAATCCCGTGGCGAGGATCACCGCGGCGGCCAGTGACGCGAGCAGCTTTCTTGGGCCCATCACGCTCTGCCTCCTGCGTTGTGGGGGTGGGGCTGAGAGCGCTCTCAGAATCGGGCCGCGGATAAGGCGTGTCAATGAGGGCGACCGACTCGCCCCGGAGCGCGCGCCCCGCCAAAGCCGCCACCGGTGACCAGATTTGATGAGGCGTCAGTTAAGGACAGCGGTCGGTGCCGGGCCCGGAACCCGTGACCTCGGCCGCCCCATGCAGCACAATCGGGCGTCGGGACGATCGACAGGGAGATCGACTCGGAGAGCGACTCACGAGGGGGACGTCATGGTCGGAGCCGGAGGACGGTGGGCCCGGCGGCCGCGGCGGTCGCGGCACGGGGCGGTGGCCCTGGCCGCCGCGCTCGTACTGGCCGGGGCGACCGCGTGCGGCGGTGACGGCGGTGACGGCGGCGGTGACGACGACGGCAAGGGCGCGCGTACTACCGGCCGCCCCTCGGCACCGGCCGGGGGCGGCGCTGCCACCGGCCCCGCGCCTCTGACCGGGGAACAGCTCACCGCGGCCTCCCTCACCGACGGCGAGCGGATCGGCGCGTACACCGTCTCCGACTACGCGCTCGGCGCTCCGCTCGGTGAGGATTACACCGCCGAACCCGCCGTCTGCCAGCCGCTGGTCAGCCTCGCCGCGGGCGCCACCGCGTTCGATCCCGCGGCCGAGGTGCACCGCAAGGTCGACATCCCGGACGAGATGCTCGGGCTGACCGTCTCCGTACAGCTCCGCTCGTACGCCGCCCAGGGCGCGACCGGCGTCATGAAGGCCCTGCGCGCGGCCGGGCGGGAGTGCGCGGACGGCTTCACCGAGGACCGGGCCCTGGCGCGGGCGAAGTATCTGGCGGTGGAACCGGCCGGGGCGCCGGACGTGGGGGACGAGGCCACGGCGTACCGCTTCACGATCCTCGATGTGAAGGGAGAGCTAAAGCTGTACGAATATCTGACCGTCGTACGGTCGGGTTCCACCACGCTCTCCTTCCGCGCCGAGATCACCGGGACCGAGGATGTCGGGGGAGTGCCCGACGAGATCGTCCGGGCCCAGTGGCAGACGTTCCGGTCCGCGGGAAAGACCGGGTGAGGGCCGGCGCGCGCCTCGCCCGCGCGCCCGCCGCACGTACCCCTGCCGCACCGGTGCCCCCGCACCGGTGCCCCCGCACCGGTGCCCCCGCACCGGTGCCCCCGCACCGGTGCCCCCGCACCGGTGCCCCCGCACCGGCGGCCCCGTGTGCGACGACTCAGGAAGAGGCCCCTGGAAGACGGCAGACGACCCCGGAGCGGGAGCGCGAAGTCCGCAAAGACCGGCGCATGGGGACACCCGTAGGGGCGCGCTGTCCAACCGGCGCACGGATGAGGCAAGAATGGGGGGCATGAGCGACAGCCCAGCCCCTCTCGCCGATCCGCACATCGCCTTCGACCCGACCGAAGGCCGCCGGGACATCGTCGTCCTCGGCTCCACCGGATCCATCGGCACCCAGGCCATCGACCTGGTCCTGCGCAATCCCGACCGCTTCCGGGTCACCGCGCTCTCCGCCGCCGGCGGGCGCCCGGCACTCCTCGCCGAGCAGGCGCGGCGGTTGCGGGTCCGCACCGTGGCGGTCGCGCGCGAGGACGCCGTGCCCGCGCTGCGGGAGGCGCTCGGGGCGCGGTACGGCACGGGCGAACCGCTCCCGGAGATCCTCGCGGGACCCGACGCCGCCACCGAGCTCGCGGCCTCCGACTGCCACACCGTCCTCAACGGCATCACCGGCTCCATCGGGCTCGCCCCCACCCTCGCCGCCCTCACCGCGGGCCGGACACTCGCACTCGCCAACAAGGAGTCGCTGATCGTCGGCGGCCCCCTGGTCAAGGCCGTGGCGAAGCCCGGCCAGATCATCCCCGTCGACTCCGAGCACGCCGCGCTCTTCCAGGCGCTGGCCTCGGGCACGCGCGCCGATGTGCGCAAGCTGGTCGTGACGGCCTCCGGCGGGCCCTTCCGCGGCCGTACGCGCGCCGAACTGGCCGGTGTCACCCCTGAGGACGCCCTCGCGCATCCGACCTGGGCCATGGGCCCGGTGATCACGATCAACTCGGCGACCCTCGTCAACAAGGGGCTCGAAGTGATCGAGGCACATCTGCTGTACGACATTCCCTTCGAACGCATTGAGGTGGTCGTCCACCCTCAGTCGTATGTCCACTCGATGGTGGAATTCAGCGACGGCTCGACCCTGGCCCAGGCGACCCCGCCCGATATGCGCGGGCCCATCGCCATCGGTCTCGGCTGGCCCGCACGGGTGCCCGACGCCGCGCCCGCCTTCGACTGGACCAAGGCCTCGGCCTGGGAGTTCTTCCCGCTCGACACGGAGGCCTTCCCCTCCGTGGGACTGGCCAGACACGTGGGGACCCTGGGCGGCACGGCTCCGGCGGTGTTCAATGCCGCGAACGAGGAGTGTGTCGACGCGTTCCTCGCCGGCCGGCTCCCGTTCAACGGCATCATGGACACGGTCACCGAGGTCGTCGGGGAACATGACACGGTGTACGGCGCGGAGCGCGGTCACTCCCGTACGGGAACCTCGCTCACGGTGGCGGACGTCCTGGAGGCGGAGACCTGGGCACGCGCCAGGGCCCGTGAGAAGGCGGCGGCATTGGCAGACAAACTGGCAGACACATTCGGCGAAGAACAGCCGGCGGAGGCTCGCGCATGACGATTCTGTTGACGGTCCTCGGCATTCTGGTCTTCGCCGCCGGTCTGCTCTTCTCCATCGCCTGGCATGAACTCGGCCATCTCTCCACGGCCAAGTTCTTCGGCATCCGCGTGCCCCAGTACATGGTCGGCTTCGGGCCGACGCTCTGGTCGCGGAAGAAGGGCGACACGGAGTACGGGATCAAGGCCATCCCGCTCGGCGGCTACATCCGCATGATCGGGATGTTCCCGCCCGGCCCCGACGGCCGGATCGAGGCGCGCTCCACCTCGCCGTGGCGCGGGATGATAGAGGACGCGCGGTCGGCGGCCTTCGAGGAACTGGGACCGGGCGACGAGAAGCGGCTGTTCTACACGCGCAAGCCGTGGAAGCGCGTGATCGTGATGTTCGCGGGCCCGTTCATGAATCTCGTCCTCGCCGCCGTGATCTTCATCGGTGTGGCGATGAGCTTCGGCTTCCAGACCCAGACCACGCAGGTCGCGGGCGTCCAGCAGTGCGTGATCCCGCAGAGCGAGAAGCGGGACACCTGCGAGAAGGGCGACGCGGTCTCGCCCGCCCGCGCGGCCGGACTCAAGGAGGGCGACAGGATCGTCGCCCTCAACGGGGAGCGCGTCGAGGACTGGGCCACGCTCTCCGGTCTCATCCGCGAGACCATCGGCCCGGCCACCATCACCGTCGAGCGTGACGGCGCCGAGCGCGAGCTGCGGGCCACGCTCGCCAGGAACCTGGTGGCCGCGAAGGACTCCGACGGCGAGATCATCCCGGGCGAGTACATCCCCGCCGGCTATCTCGGTTTCGCCGCGTCCACCGAGATCGTCCCGCTGTCCTTCCCCCAGTCCGTGGACCGGATGGGCACCATGATCGGGGACGGCGTCGAATCGATCGTCGCCCTGCCGTCCAAGATCCCCGACCTGTGGAGCGCGGCCTTCGGGGACGGCCCGCGCAAGGACGACTCACCGGTCGGTGTGGTCGGCGCGGCCCGGATCGGCGGCGAGGTGATGACGCTGGACATCCCCGCGCAGAACCAGATCGCGATGATGCTGTTCCTGCTCGCGGGCTTCAACCTCTCCCTGTTCCTCTTCAACATGCTGCCGCTGCTGCCCCTCGACGGCGGGCATATCGCGGGCGCGCTCTGGGAGTCCCTGCGGCGCAGGCTCGCGCGCCTGTTCAAGCGGCCCGATCCGGGTCCGTTCGATGTCGCGAAGCTGATGCCGTTCGCCTATGTCGTGGCGGGGATCTTCATCTGCTTCACGCTGCTCGTCCTGGTCGCCGACGTCTTCAATCCCGTCAAGATCTCCTGATCCGCCGATGTCCTGATCCGCCGGTGCCCTGAACCCGGATCCCCCGATTGCGCCCGTTTCCAGCGGCCGGACACCTTCTGTGTCCGGCCGCTTACCTTTGGGTGGAGTTTTCGCGGCGATGTGCCCAGGCGCCGTGCGGTGGCGTAATCTCGGGGGCCGGAGCCCGCCCATCTCGGGACCTTGATCCACACCTTGGGGTTGCACAGCAGATGACTGCAATTTCTCTCGGAATGCCGTCCGTTCCGACGAAGCTCGCCGACCGGAGAGTCAGCCGTCAGATCCAGGTCGGATCGGTCCCGGTCGGTGGGGACGCGCCGGTGTCGGTGCAGTCGATGACGACGACGCGTACGTCGGATGTGGGCGCGACGTTGCAGCAGATCGCGGAGCTGACGGCGTCGGGGTGTCAGATCGTGCGGGTGGCGTGTCCGACGCAGGATGACGCGGACGCGTTGGCGGTGATCGCGCGGAAGTCGCAGATTCCGGTGATCGCGGATATTCATTTTCAGCCGAAGTACGTGTTCGCGGCGATTGACGCGGGGTGTGCGGCGGTGCGGGTGAATCCGGGGAACATCAAGCAGTTCGACGACAAGGTGCGGGAGATCGCGCGGGCGGCGGGGGACGCGGGGACGCCGATCCGTATCGGGGTGAACGCGGGGTCGTTGGACGCGCGTCTGCTGCGCAAGTACGGCAAGGCGACGCCGGAGGCGCTGGTGGAGTCGGCGCTGTGGGAGGCGTCGTTGTTCGAGGAGCATGGTTTCCGGGACATCAAGATCTCGGTGAAGCACAACGATCCGGTGGTGATGGTCAATGCCTACCGGCAGTTGGCGGCTCAGTGTGACTATCCGCTGCACTTGGGTGTGACGGAGGCGGGTCCGGCGTTCCAGGGGACGATCAAGTCGGCTGTGGCGTTCGGGGCGTTGCTGAGCGAGGGCATCGGGGACACGATCCGGGTGTCGCTGTCGGCTCCGCCCGTGGAGGAGGTCAAGGTTGGTCTTCAGATCCTGGAGGCGCTGAATCTGAAGCAGCGTCGGCTGGAGATCGTGTCGTGTCCGTCGTGCGGTCGTGCGCAGGTGGATGTGTACCGGCTGGCGGACGAGGTGACCGCGGGGCTGGAGGGCATGGAGGTTCCGCTGCGCGTCGCGGTGATGGGCTGTGTGGTCAATGGTCCGGGTGAGGCGCGCGAGGCGGATCTGGGTGTGGCGTCGGGCAATGGCAAGGGGCAGATCTTTGTGAAGGGGCAGGTCGTCAAGACCGTGCCGGAGTCCAAGATCGTGGAGACCCTGATCGACGAGGCGATGAAGATCGCCGAGCAGATGGAGAAGGACGGCATCGCCTCGGGCGAGCCCCAGGTCTCGGTGAGCTGACGCGGATCCCGGCGCGGAAGGGCGGACCCCCGACGGCTCCCGCCGGACACTCCGGGCCGGCCGGTCCCGCTCTTCACCGGCCGCCCCCCGGCAGGGACGCCCCTCGCTCCTCGTTTCTTCTTCCTTCTCCTTCTCCGGTTCTTCCTGCGGCTTCCTTCCCGCCCGTCCCCTGACCTACCGGGGTCCCGCGGCCACCGCCCCCAGGGCATCGGCCGCGGGACCTTCCGCTGCGTGCGGCATGCCACGGACCCGCCAGGTACAGTGCGGAGATCAGCAGACCGTATGGTGAGGCACCCTCGTGTTGACGCAGACCACCACTCGGGTCCTCGAACCCGGCGAACTCGGCGCCGCGCTCGCCATTCTGGAGAGCGAACCCGTCGCCAACGCCTTCGTGACCTCACGGGTACAGGCCGCGGGGCTCGACCCCTGGCGCCTCGGCGGTGAGATGTGGGGCTGGTACGCGGACGGGCGGCTGCGCTCGCTCTGCTACTCCGGCGCCAATCTCGTCCCGATCTGCGCCGGCCCCGAGGCCGTACGCGCCTTCGCCGACCGCGCCCGCAGAACCGGCCGCCGCTGCTCCTCGATCGTCGGCCCCGCCGAGGCCACCGCCCAGCTCTGGCGGCTGCTGGAGCCCAGTTGGGGACCCGCCCGCGAGGTCCGTGCCCATCAGCCACTGATGGTGACGGAGGAGATCCCCGCCGTGGTCGCACCCGATCCCTTCGTACGCCGGATCCGCAAGGACGAGCTGGAAGTGATCATGCCCGCCTGTGTTGCCATGTTCACCGAGGAGGTCGGGGTCTCCCCCCTCGCGGGCGACGGCGGACTGCTCTACCAGGCACGGGTGGCCGAACTGGTGGGCGCGGGACGGTCGTTCGCCCGTATCGACGACGGCAGGGTCATCTTCAAGGCCGAGATCGGCGCCGCGACCAATCAGGCCTGCCAGATCCAGGGCGTCTGGGTCGATCCCGACTACCGGGGCCGGGGCCTGTCCGAATCGGGCATGGCGGCGGTCGTACGGTACGCGCTGGCCGATGTCGCCCCCGTCGTCAGCCTGTACGTGAACGACTACAACGCCCCTGCCCGCGCCGCCTATCGGCGCGTGGGCTTCCGTGAGGTGGGCGCCTTCATGAGCGTGCTCTTCTGAAAGTAGGGTTCGCCCATGCTGAGCATCCCCGGGGGAACTCCCCGGATTCCCGACGTACAGGTAGCGCCGGTCGATCTCGCCTCACGCGTCGACGAGGCCCTCGCCGTGCAGGCTCTCGCCTTCGGGCTCAGCGAGGACGAGATCGGGGTACGCCGCCATATCGTGCTCCGGCATCTCATGTACCCCGGGTGCCGTGCCTACGGCGCGACCACCGGCTCCGGCCGGCTCGTCGGATTCGTGTACGGCCTGCCGAACGAGCGGGGCCACTGGTGGTCCACCGTCGTCGAGCCGTATCTGCGCGCCACCGCCTCCGAGGGCTGGCTCGACGACTCCTTCGTGATCACCGAACTGCATGTCCATCCCGAGTTCCAGGCCCGGGGCATCGGCCGCGCGCTGATCACCACCATCACGGACGCCGCCACCCAGCCCAAGTCGATCCTGTCGGCCATCGACATCGAGAGTCCGGCCCGCCGCCTCTACCGCTCGCTCGGGTACGAGGACCTCGCCCGTCAGGTCCACTTCCCCAGCGCGCCCAAGCCGTACGCCGTGATGGGCGCCCCGCTGCCGCTGCTGAGACCGGCCGGCGGCGACAACTGATTTCCGCCTGCCGGTGCGCCCCGGCTAACCTCCAGGCATCACCCGAGAGAACGCAGAACGCAGAACGCCAGGAGTGTTCCCCATGTCCCAGGTCCAGCGCATGTCCCGTTTGATGGTCAAGACACTGCGCGACGACCCGGCGGACGCCGAGACCCTCAGCCACAAGCTGCTCGTCCGCGCGGGGTACGTCCGCCGTACGTCCGCCGGCATCTGGAGCTGGCTGCCGCTGGGCAAGAAGGTCCTCGACAACATCTCCCGCGTCGTCCGCGAGGAGATGGACGCGATCGGCGCGCAGGAGGTGCTGCTGCCCGCGCTGCTGCCCAGGGAGCCGTACGAGGCGAGCGGCAGGTGGGAGGAGTACGGCGATCTGCTGTTCCGTCTCAAGGACCGCAAGGGCGCCGACTATCTGCTGGGCCCCACGCACGAGGAGATCTTCACCCAGGTCGTCAAGGACCAGTGCACGTCCTACAAGGACCTGCCCGTGATGCTCTACCAGATCCAGACGAAGTACCGCGACGAGGCACGGCCCCGCTCCGGTGTGCTGCGCGGCCGTGAGTTCCAGATGAAGGACTCGTACTCCTTCGACACCACGGACGAGGGACTGGCCGAGTCGTACGCGCTGCACCGCGCCGCGTACCAGAAGATCTTCGACAGGCTCGGCCTCGACTTCCGGATCGTCTCGGCGGTCTCCGGCGCGATGGGCGGCTCCGCCTCCGAGGAGTTCCTGGCCCCCGCCGCCGCGGGTGAGGACACGTTCGTCGACTGCCCGGCCTGCGACTACGCGGCCAACACCGAAGCGGTCACCTTCGCCGCCCCCGCGCCCGTGACGGGCGAGCACGGCCCGGTCGAGGAGCTGGACACCCCCGACACCCCGACCATCGAGACGCTCGCCGCGTTCCTCGGGGTGCCGGCCTCCGCGACCCTGAAGAACCTGCTCGTCAAGGTCGACGGCGAGATCACCGCCGTCGGTGTCCCCGGCGACCGCGAGGTGGACCTCGGCAAGCTGGGCGAGCATCTCGCGCCGGCCGTGGTGGAGCTGGTGACGGCCGAGGACTTCGAGGAGCGGCCCGATCTCGTACGCGGCTATGTCGGTCCCCAGGGCCTCAAGATCCGCTATATCGCGGACCCGCGCGTCGCGCCCGGCACCGCCTGGATCACCGGCGCCAACAAGCCCGGCACCCACGCGCGCGAGGTCGTCTGCGGACGGGACTTCGAGGTCGACGACTACCTGGACGTGGTCGTCGTCGAGGAGGGCGACCCCTGCCCCGTGTGCGGTACGGGCCTCAAGCTCGACCGCGCGATCGAGATCGGTCATATCTTCCAGCTCGGCCGCAAGTACGCCGACACCTTCCAGCTCGATGTGCTGGGCCAGCAGGGCAAGCCGGTGCGCGTGACCATGGGCTCGTACGGCATCGGCGTCTCGCGCGCCGTGGCCGCGCTGGCCGAGCAGACGGCCGACGAGCAGGGCCTGTGCTGGCCCCGGGAGATCGCCCCGGCGGACGTCCATGTCGTGGCGGCCGGCAAGGCGCTCCAGACCGAGCTGGCCCTGGAGGTCTCGGAGAAGCTCTCCGAGGCCGGGCTGCGCGTGCTGGTGGACGAGCGGCCCGGTGTCTCCCCGGGCGTCAAGTTCACCGACGCCGAGCTGATCGGCGTACCGCACATCCTGGTGGCGGGCCGCCGTTCCGCCGAGGGCGTCCTGGAGCTGAAGGACCGCCGTACCGGCGAGCGCGAGGAGCTGACGGCCGAGGAGGCCGTCGCCCGCCTCACCGCCTGACGCGCGGGCCGCCCCGGGGCTCCGGCCCCGGGGTTCCGCCCCGGACACCGGTCCTCCCTCGCGGGACGGACTCCGTTCCTCCGCGCCCGTACGGCGTCACCGCTCTTGCGGACCCGTCCCGCGTCACGGCCCTTCCGAGCCCGTCCGCGTCACAGCCAGCCCGCGAACTCCAGCAGGAGTTCCGCGCTCCGGCGGCGGCCCGCCCTCAGCGTTCTGACCCCCGACTCCACCGCGCGGAACAGGGTCCAGCCCCGCAGCCGGTCACGGTCCACCTCCAGCGAGTCGGCCAGCCTGTGCACCCGACGGCGGGCCGACGACGCGCCGGAGGAGGCCGCCACCAGATCCTCCACCCGGTCCCGGACCAGCCGCGCCAGATCGTAGGCGCGCTCCCCGACCAGGGGCTCGGGACCGACCGCCAGCCAGGGGGCCCGCTCACCCGCGAGCACCTTGCCCTGGCCGAAGGCGCCGTGCAGCAGCAGGGTCTCCGCCGAGGAGGCGCAGAGTCCGTCACGGGCCGCCAGCGCGGCCGAGACGAGCGGGGCGAGGCCCTCGTCGTCACTCGCGCGCAGCGCTCCCGCCTCCCGCGCGGTCCGCTCGGCCACCGTCTCGAAGCCATGGCCCACGGGCGGTTCGACCCAGAGCCGCCGTACCGTGCCCGCCGCTTCCAGCAGCGCCTTCGCCTCGGGCAGGGAGCGCAGCGAGATCTCCGGCTGAAGACGCTCCAGCAGCAGCGCGCTGTCGGCGGTGCCCGCCGCGTCGAGCGGTTCGACCGCGCCCCAGCCCTTCCAGTGCGTCAGCGCGGCCCGCTCCAGCGAGGGAGCCGCGGGGGGCGGGGCGATCTTGAGCGTCGCGGGGGAGCCGTCGGGCCGCCGTACGAGCACCACCAGTCCGCTCCGGCCGCCCGGTGCCACCACCCGCTCGACCTCCAGCGCGCGTGCGGCGACCGCCTCCCCGGCGAGGGCGGGCAGCCGGTTCAGCCACTCGGCGGCGGCCGGACCGCCGTACTGCTCACCGAGGGCGCGCACCAGACGCTGCGGCGGTTCGAAACCCATACGTGCGTCGTTCCCCTTCGAGGCTCACGGGGCTCACACCCGCTCGGCGAGCCCAGGAAAGGCTACGCCCGAGCCGCGCCAGCGCACCGCGCGTACCGCGGCCTCCCGCAGCGCGCCCGCCGCCTCCCGCCGTAACGGGCCCTCGGCGGCCCGCACGAGATCGGAGTAGACACCCGCGATCCGGTCCTCCAGCTCGGCGGCGAGCCGTACGGCGGCGGCCGCGTCCGGCACCGCGAACGGCAGGGCGTACGCGGGCTCCGCCACGGCCGGCTTCCCGCCGAGGTCGCGCACGGTCCGCGCGAGCGCGTCACGACGGGCCCGGTGCGCGGTGTACGCGGCGTCTGCCTCGCCCCGGCGGCCGCCCTCGACCCGGCCGCCGACGACTCCGTACCCGTAGACGGCGGCGTGCTCCGCCGCGAGTGCGGCCTGCGCGGCCTCCAGCGCACCGGTGCTCACGAGCGTGATCCTTCCGTCAGCAGATACGCGTGGGCGGCGCTCGCCGCCGCGAGCGAGGCCAGCAGCCTGGCCAGCTCCGGGGGCGCCTCCATCAGGGCGGCGGTGTGCGCGTCGGCGGTACGGCGCTCGGCCGTGGCCAGCGCCCTGAGCGCCTGCGCCGGATCGTCGGCGACGGCGGGCAGGACCGGCGGCCTCGGCCCGGGGGAGGCGCTGGAGGAGGCGTCGGAAGAGGGGGAGGGGGAGGCCGGGGCGGAGGGCGCGGGGCTCACCGGCCCACGTGGAGTCGGCGCCAGCGCCTCCACCTGCCGGGCGACCGCCGTCCGCAGCGGAGTCAGCAGCTCGTCCTCGTCCGGGTGGCGCGCCAGCACGGCGTCGTAGCGGCCGAGCAGCTCACGGCTGGTGGCGGCGGAGCGCCGGCGCAGCGCGCTCTCGGCCCGCGCGGCGGACGTCCGGCCCCCGGACGTCCGGTCGTCGGCGGAATCGGAGGTGCAGCCGGTCAGCAGACCGGCCGCCGTGGCTCCCGCGACCATGAGCGCATGCCTCCGTGTCGTCCCCGTGCGCCCCACGCGTCTCTCCTCGGACCTCGCGATGATCACCGCAGGCGAGCGTACCCGCGGGTCATCCGCGGGTGGACGGCAACACCCCTTCGGACCGGATACCCTTTGATCTGACACACGACGATCCCACAACAGCACACGCGGCCGAGGAGTCACCCGGATGAGCACCACCCAGAGCGAAAGGCTGCGCGGACTGCTGGAACCGCTCGTCAGCGCGAAGGACCTGGATCTGGAGGAGATCGAGGTGTCCCGGGCAGGCAGGCGTCGTGTGCTGAGAGTCGTGGTCGATTCGGACGAGGGCGTGGACCTCGACGAGTGTGCCGAGCTGAGCCGCTCCATCTCCGACAGGCTCGACGAGACCGACGCGATGGGCGAGGACGAGTACCAGCTCGAAGTCACGTCCCCCGGCGCCGAGCGCCCCCTGACCGAACACCGTCACTATCTGCGCGCCGTCGGCCGGCTGGCCAGATTCCATCTGCACGAGGACGGCGAACTGGTGGCGCGCATCCTCACCGTGGACGACGAGGGTCTCGGCGTCGAGGTGCCGGGCGTGAAGGGGCGCAAGCCCACCGCCCGCCGTGTCGAGTTCGCGTCGATCGCCAGGGCGCGCGTGGAGATCGAGTTCAGCCGCAAGGACAAGAAGGAAGAGGAGGCGTAGCCGTGGACATCGATGTGAAGCTCCTGAAGGGCTTGGCACAAGAGAAGGAGATCCCCTTCGATCTGCTGGTCGAGGCGATCGAATCCGCCCTCCTCATCGCCTACCACCGCACCGAGGGCAGCCGCCGCCACGCGCGGGCCGTCCTGAGCCGGGACAACGGGCATGTCACGGTCTGGGCCAAGGAGGACCCCGCCGAGCTGGAGGACGGGCAGGAGCCCAAGGAGTTCGACGACACCCCGTCGGACTTCGGCCGGATCGCCGCGACCACCGCGCGCCAGGTCATCCAGCAGCGGCTGCGCGACGCCGAGAACGACGTCACCTTCGGCGAGTACGCGCGCCGGGAGGGCGATGTCGTCGCCGGTCTGGTGCAGCAGGGCAAGGACCCCAAGAACGTCCTCGTCAAGCTGGACGACAAGCTGGAGGCCATCCTTCCGGTGCAGGAACAGGTGCCGGGCGAGGAGTACACGCACGGACTGCGGCTGCGCACCTATGTGGTGCGGGTGGCGAAGGGCGTGCGCGGGCCCTCGGTGACGCTCTCCCGTACGCACCCCAATCTGGTGAAGAAGCTCTTCGCGCTGGAGGTCCCGGAGATCGCGGACGGCTCGGTCGAGATCGCCGCGATCGCCCGCGAGGCGGGCCACCGCACCAAGATCGCCGTACGGTCGACCCGCTCCGGCCTCAACGCCAAGGGCGCCTGCATCGGCCCGATGGGCGGACGGGTCCGCAATGTCATGGCCGAACTGCTCGGCGAGAAGATCGACATCGTCGACTGGTCGGACGATCCGGCCGAGATGGTGGCCAACGCGCTCTCCCCGGCCCGGGTCAGCAAGGTCGAGGTCGTGGATCTCGGCGCCCGTTCCGCGCGGGTGACCGTGCCCGACTACCAGCTCTCGCTGGCGATCGGCAAAGAGGGCCAGAACGCCCGGCTCGCCGCCCGGCTCACCGGCTGGCGGATCGACATCCGCCCGGACACGGAGCAGCCGGAGGGCGAGGACCGTGACCGCGGCGGCGAGGGTGACCGCGGTGACGACCGCGGGCGCGGTGGAGACCGTGACCGCGGCGGCGACCGCGAGCGCGAGCGGCGCTGACCCCTCGCCGTGCCGGGCCCGCGTCCGTCGGGAATGATCTACGGAGGGGTCCCGTCGCGCCGTGCGACGGGCTCCCGCCGGGAGCCGGCACGATCTTCGGAGCTGTCACGCGTTCGAGTCCTGCCCCGAAGGGGTGAGGCCGGCGCGGGGAGGTAGACTTGAGCATGTCTGGCCGGACGAGCGCCCGCGCCTGCCCTGAGCGAACCTGCGTGGGGTGCCGGGAGCGAGCGGCCAAGAACGATCTGCTGCGCATCGTGGTGGTCGGGACACAGTGTGTCCCCGATCGACGCGGTACGCTGCCCGGCCGGGGTGCGTATGTGCACCCCGCCTTGCACTGTCTCGATCTGGCGGTCCGCCGCCGGGCGTTCCCCAGGGCCTTCCGGTTCCAGGGTCCGCTCGACAGCGCGGAAGTACGCCGGGCCGTCGAGCCGGTCACGGTGCAGGCGGCACCACTGTAGGAAGAAGTACGGCACGGAACCCCGTGCGGTTCAGGTACCTCGCGAGTTGGAAGTAGGTCGAGATTGCGATGAGCACTCGATGAGTACGCGATGAGTACGCCCATGAAGTAGCGACGGTCCGGCGGTAACCCGGACCTAAAAGGAGCGAAGTGGCTAAGGTCCGGGTATACGAACTCGCCAAGGAGTTCGGCGTGGAGAGCAAGGTCGTCATGGCCAAGCTCCAAGAACTCGGTGAATTCGTCCGTTCGGCGTCGTCGACGATCGAGGCGCCGGTTGTACGCAAGCTGACCGACGCTTTGCAGGGGCCCGGCGGCAACGCCGGCAGGACCACTGCGAAGCCCGGGGCGCCGCGCAAGGCGACCCCCGCCAGGCCGGCCGCGCCGGCCGCCCCCGCCGCACCGGCCGCGTCATCGGCTGGGTCTTCCGCCCAGACGGCGCGTCCCGCAGCACCCAAGCCCGGTGTCCCGGCTCCCAAGCCGGCCGTCGCCGAGGCACCCAGGAGCACTCCCACCGCGCCGAGCCCCGGACCGCGTCCGGCGCCGGCCCCCCGGCCCGCCCCGGCCGCGCCGAAGCCGGCGCCCGCGGCTCCGGCCGTCCCCGAGTTCACCGCGCCCCCGTCGGCCCCGGCCGCCGGTCCCCGGCCCGGTGCCACTCCCGGACCGCGTCCGTCCTCCCGTCCTGGCAGCGACCAGCGCGACCAGCGTGACCAGCGCCAGGGCGGCGACCGTGACCAGCGTCAGGGCGACCAGCGGCAGGGCGGTCGCTCCGGCGGCGCGCGCCCCGGCCAGGCCCCGCGTCCCGGTGCCCGTCCGGCCGGACCGCGTCCCGGCAACAACCCCTTCACCTCCGGCGGTTCCACCGGCATGGCGCGCCCGCAGGCGCCCCGTCCCGGCGGCGCCCCGCGTCCCGGCGGCCCCGGTGCCCCCGGTGGCCCGCGTCCGCAGGGCTCCGGCCAGGGCGGTCCCCGTCCGCAGGGCGGACCCGGCGGACAGACCGGACGTCCCAGCCCCGGTGGTATGCCCCGTCCGCAGGCCCCCCGTTCCGCGGGCGGTCCCGGCGGTGGCCCCGGCGGCAACCGTCCCAACCCGGGCATGATGCCCCAGCGTCCTGCGGCCGGTCCGCGTCCCGGCGGTGGCCCCGGCGGTGGCCGTGGTCCCGGCGGTGCGGGTCGTCCCGGCGGCGGCGCCGGCGGCGGCGGTCGTCCCGGTGGCGGCGGCGGCTTCGCCGGTCGTCCCGGCGGCGGTGGCGGCGGCGGTGGCTTCGCCGGCCGTCCCGGCGGTGGCGGCGGTGGCGGCGCTCCGGGCCGTCCCGGTGGCGGTGGCTTCGGTGGCGGCGGTGGCCGTCCCGGCTTCGGCGGACGTCCGGGTGGTCCCGGTGGCCGTGGTGGCACACAGGGCGCGTTCGGCCGTCCCGGCGGGCCCGCCCGTCGTGGCCGCAAGTCGAAGCGGCAGAGGCGCCAGGAGTACGAGGCCATGCAGGCCCCGTCGGTCGGCGGTGTGATGCTGCCTCGCGGCAACGGACAGATCGTCCGCCTGTCGCGCGGTGCCTCGCTCACCGACTTCGCGGAGAAGATCAACGCCAACCCGGCGTCGCTCGTCGCCGTGATGATGAACCTCGGCGAGATGGTCACGGCCACGCAGTCGGTCTCCGACGAGACGCTCCAGCTCCTCGCCGACGAGATGAACTACATCGTCGAGATCGTCAGCCCGGAGGAGGAGGACCGCGAGCTGCTCGAGTCCTTCGACATCGAGTTCGGCGAGGACGAGGGCGGCGAGGAACTCCTCGTGTCCCGTCCGCCGGTCGTGACCGTCATGGGTCACGTCGACCACGGTAAGACCAGGCTGCTGGACGCGATCCGCAAGACGAACGTCGTCGCGGGCGAGGCCGGCGGCATCACCCAGCACATCGGTGCCTACCAGGTGGCCACCGACGTCAACGGTGAAGAGCGCAGGATCACCTTCATCGACACCCCGGGCCACGAGGCGTTCACCGCCATGCGTGCCCGTGGTGCGAAGTCCACCGACATCGCGATCCTGGTGGTCGCGGCCAACGACGGTGTGATGCCGCAGACGATCGAGGCGCTGAACCACGCCAAGGCGGCCGACGTGCCGATCGTGGTCGCGGTCAACAAGATCGATGTCGAGGGTGCCGACCCGACCAAGGTGCGCGGTCAGCTCACCGAGTTCGGTCTGGTGGCCGAGGAGTACGGCGGCGACACCATGTTCGTCGACATCTCCGCCAAGCAGGGTCTGAACATCGACAGCCTGCTGGAGGCCGTGGTCCTGACCGCGGACGCCTCGCTCGACCTGCGGGCCAACCCGGAGCAGGACGCGCAGGGCATCGCGATCGAGGCCCACCTCGACCGCGGCCGCGGCGCCGTCGCCACCGTGCTCGTCCAGCGCGGCACGCTGCGCGTCGGTGACACGATGGTCGCCGGTGACGCGTACGGCCGGGTCCGGGCCATGCTCGACGACAACGGCAACAACGTCGACGAGGCGACTCCCTCGACGCCCGTCCTGGTCCTGGGTCTCACCAATGTCCCGGGTGCCGGTGACAACTTCCTGGTGGTCGACGAGGACCGTACGGCCCGCCAGATCGCCGAGAAGCGTGCCGCCCGTGAGCGGAACGCGGCCTTCGCCCGCAGGGGCGTCCGGTTCTCCCTGGAGAACCTGGACGAGGCCCTCAAGGCCGGTCTCGTGCAGGAACTCAACCTCATCATCAAGGGCGACGCGTCCGGTTCGGTGGAGGCCCTCGAGTCCTCGCTGCTCCAGCTCGACGTCGGCGAAGAGGTGGACATCCGGGTCCTGCACCGCGGTGTGGGTGCGGTCACCGAGTCGGACATCGACCTGGCCATGGGCTCCGACGCCATCGTGATCGGCTTCAACGTGCGCGCCGCCGGGCGTGCCGCGCAGATGGCCGAGCGCGAGGGTGTGGACGTCCGGTACTACTCGGTCATCTACCAGGCGATCGAGGAGATCGAGTCCGCCCTCAAGGGCATGCTCAAGCCGGAGTACGAAGAGGTCGAGCTGGGCACGGCGGAGATCCGCGAGGTCTTCCGCTCGTCCAAGCTGGGCAACATCGCGGGTGTTCTCATCCGCTCCGGCGAGGTCAGGCGCAACACCAAGGCCCGGCTCATCCGCGACGGCAAGGTGGTCGCGGAGGACCTCAACATCCAGGGTCTGCGCCGCTTCAAGGACGATGTCACCGAGATCCGCGAGGGCTTCGAGGGCGGTATCAACCTCGGAAACTTCAACGACATCAAGATCGACGATGTCATCGCCACCTACGAGATGCGCGAGAAGCCGCGCGGCTGACGCGTGGTGCGGTCCAGGGCACTGCCTTGGACCGCCGAGGTCGGGGCCGGTCGACGGGACGAATTTCCGTCGATCGGCCCCGGCCGTTGCGTGTACGGTTCTTGTGCCCCTGCCAAGCGCTGGCAGGGCACCGAACCCGTACCGGCGGGACATCCGGACAGGCATGCATGTGGGGACGCTGTCCTTCGATCTGCTCCTCGGCGACGTACGGTCGTTGAAGGAGAAACGCTCCGTCGTCCGGCCGATCGTCGCCGAGCTCCAGCGGAAATTCGCGGTGAGCGCGGCCGAGACCGGCGCTCAGGACCTCCATCGCAGGGCCGAGATCGGTCTGGCGGTGGTGTCCGGTGACTGGGGCCATCTCACGGACGTGCTCGACCGGTGCGAACGCCTGGTCGCCGGGCATCCCGAGGTGGAACTGCTGTCGGCGAGACGGCGGCTGTACGGCGACGAAGACTGACAGACGAAGACTGACCAGTAGACAAGAAAACCCAGAAGGAAGAGTGACGGACCGGTGACCGACAACGCGCGGGCCCGCAAGCTGGCCGATCGCATCCAGGTCGTGGTCGCGGAGACCCTGGACCGGCGTATCAAGGACCCGCGACTGGGCTTCGTGACCATCACGGACGCCCGCGTCACCGGCGACCTGCGGGAGGCCACGGTCTTCTACACGGTCTACGGCGACGACGAGGAGCGCGCGGCCTCCGCGGCGGCCCTGGAGAGCGCCAAGGGCGTCCTGCGTTCCGAGGTGGGCCGCCAGACCGGCGTCCGCTTCACACCGACGCTGGCATTCGTCCCCGACGCCCTGCCGGACAACGCGCGCACCATCGAGGACCTCCTCGACCGGGCCCGCGCCAAGGACGCCGAGGTGCGGGAGGTGTCCACCGGCAAGACCTACGCGGCCGGGGCAGACCCGTACCGCAAGGCCGACGACGCCGACGGGGCAGCCGGGGACGGCACGGACGGCGCGGCCGGGGACAGCACGGACGGCGCCGCCGCGGAATGACTCAGCAGAACAAGACGCCCGACGGCCTGGTCATCGTGGACAAGCCGTCGGGCTTCACTTCGCACGACGTCGTCGCCAAGATGCGCGGGATCGCCGGCACCCGGCGGGTCGGCCACGCCGGCACCCTCGACCCCATGGCGACGGGCGTTCTCGTCCTCGGTGTGGAGCGGGCCACGAAACTGCTCGGGCATCTCGCGCTGACCGAGAAGGAGTACCTCGGCACGATCCGGCTGGGGCAGAACACCGTGACCGACGACGCGGAGGGCGAGATCATCTCGTCCGCCGACGCGTCCCTGGTCGCGCGTGACGCCATCGACAGCGGGATCGCGGCCCTGACCGGCGCGATCATGCAGGTGCCCTCCAAGGTCAGCGCCATCAAGATCGACGGCAAGCGGTCCTACGCCCGGGTGCGCGGCGGGGAGGAGTTCGAGATCCCGGCCCGTCCCGTGACCGTCTCCTCGTTCCGGCTCTACGACGTCCGCGAGGCCGTCGCGGACGACGGCACCCCGGTCCTGGACCTGGTCGTCTCCGTCGTCTGCTCGTCCGGTACGTATATCCGTGCCCTGGCCCGTGATCTCGGTGCCGGGCTCGGGGTCGGCGGCCATCTCACCGCCCTGCGCAGGACCCGGGTGGGCCCGTACGCGTTGGACTCGGCGAGAACGCTGGACGAGCTCCAGCGGGAGCTGACCGTCATGCCGGTCGCCGAGGCCGCCGCCGCCGCGTTCCCCCGCTGGGACGTGGACGGCAGACGGGCCGGGCTGCTGCTCAACGGCGTACGGCTGGAGATGCCGGCGTTCACCTCCGCGCCGGTCGCCGCGTTCGGTCCCGAGGGGCGCTTCCTGGCGCTGGTCGAGGAACAGCACGGCAAGGCCAAGAGCCTCGCCGTCTTCGGCTGAGACCGCAGCACCGCGACCGCGCCGGCCGCGACCGGTCCCACCGTGGAGCCGGGCAGGCACGCCTGCCCGGCTCCACGGCCCCCCTCCGAGAGGGATCTGTCCATCCCGGGCCCCTCACTCACCCCTGCGGGCGGGCGCTCGGGGGGAGAGCGGGAGCACTGGGGGGCGCGTTCGTACCGGAACCCCTCCCGGACCCCGGTGGCCGATGCGTGCCACGGGGGGCGGGCATGGCAGTCTTAGCATTGCGTGACTGGAAATGACGTACATGGGTTCGGGCGAGGAGCGGTCTCAGTGCAGCGCTGGCGTGGCTTGGAGGACATTCCCCAGGACTGGGGGCGCAGCGTCGTCACCATCGGCTCCTACGACGGGGTGCACCGCGGACACCAGCTCATCATCGGCCGGGCCGTGGAGCGGGCGCGGGAGCTGGGCGTGCCGTCGGTCGTCGTCACCTTCGACCCGCACCCCAGCGAGGTCGTACGGCCCGGCAGCCATCCGCCCCTGCTCGCCCCGCACCACCGCCGCGCCGAGCTGATGGCGGAGCTGGGGGTGGACGCGCTGCTGATCCTGCCGTTCACCGTCGAGTTCTCCAAGCTGTCGCCGGGCGACTTCATCGTGAAGGTCCTGGTCGACAAGTTGCACGCCCGCGCGGTGATCGAGGGCCCGAACTTCCGCTTCGGCCACAAGGCGGCCGGGAACGTCGGCGTACTGGCCGATCTGGGGCCGACCTACGACTACGAGGTCGAGGTCATCGATCTGCGGGTGACCGGCGAGGCGGGCGGCGGCGAGCCGTTCTCGTCCACCCTCACCCGCCGTCTGGTCGCCGAGGGTGATGTCGCGGGCGCCGGGGAGATCCTCGGCAGGCCGCACCGGGTCGAGGGCGTGGTGGTGCGCGGCGCGCAGCGCGGACGCGAACTCGGTTACCCCACGGCCAATGTGGAGACCCTGCCGCACACCGCGATCCCGGCCGACGGGGTGTACGCGGGCTGGCTCACGGCGGACGGTGAGCGGATGCCGGCGGCGATCTCGGTCGGTACGAACCCGCAGTTCGAGGGGACGGAGCGCACGGTCGAGGCCTATGCGATCGACCGGGTGGGGCTGGATCTCTACGGGCTCCATGTGACCGTCGACTTCCTCTCGTACGTCCGGGGGCAGCGGAAGTTCGAGTCGGTCGAGGCGCTGCTCGAAGCGATCGCCGACGACGTCAAGCGCTCACGGGCGCTCACGGAGGAGTACGACGCCCGTCAGGGCGTGTAGGGCGTTGTCGCGCGGGTCCCGCGCGCGGGTCCCGGCCGGACACGGTCTCCCATCGGGTCGGACACGGCCTCCCGCCGGGCCGGAGACGCCCCAGGGGTCCGGTGGAGATCCGTCCGCTCACATCGCCGTCGCCCAGTGGCACGCGACCTGCGCGGACGCTCCGCCCGTCAGCACCGGCGGTGACTCCGTGCGGCACCGCTCGTCGACCCCGGCCCGCGCGGCCTCGCCCGAGGCGAGCACCTGGCACCGGGCGTGGAAGCGGCAGCCGCCCGGGACACGGGACGGGTCCGGCGGCTCGCCCGCGAGGACGACCGGTGGCTGTCCCGACTCCGGCAGTACGGACAACAGCGCCCGCGTATAAGGATGCTGAGGCGCCGTCAGTACGTCCTCCACGGGACCCGTCTCCACGATCCGGCCCAGATACATCACCGCCACCCGGTCCGCGATGTTCCACGCCAGCCCCAGATCGTGGGTCACCACCAGCGCGGACAGCCCGAGTTCGGCGCGGAGCGACAGCAGGAGCGCGAGGATCTCGCCCCGTACGGACGCGTCCAGGGAGGCCACCGGCTCGTCGGCGACGATGAGTTCGGGTTCGAGGACGAGCGCGCCCGCGATGACGACCCGCTGCCGCTGGCCCCCGGACAGCTCGTGCGGATAGCGCGCGAAGAACCGCTCGGGCGGCCGGAGCCCGGCCCGGGACAGCGCCTCGGCCACGGCTTCGCGCTCATCGCCCCGGTACCGGTGGATCCGGAGCCCCTCGGCCACCGCGTCGTACACCGTATGGCGGGGATTGAGCGAGCCGCTCGGGTCCTGGAGCACGAGCTGGACGCGCTTGCGGTACGCCTTGAGGGCGCGGGAACCGTACTCCAGGGGCTCCCCGGCGAAGGTGACCCGCCCTCGCGTGGGCGGCACCAGACCGAGCAGGGTCCGCGCCAGGGTGGTCTTGCCGCAGCCGGACTCACCGACCAGCGCGACGATCTCCCCCGCGCCGATGTCGAGATCGACCCCGTCGACGGCACGGGCGGGCGGCGCGCCACGCCGCCCGGGGAAGGTGACACGCAGTGCGGCGGCCGACAGCAGAGGGCCCGGGGCCGGGTCCGGGGACGCCGAAGGGGCGGCGGTCACGGGAGTGCTCGTCATGAGTGGCTCCGTCGTCATGGGTGGCTGAGAGACGGCCGGGCCACGGCCGTACGGGGACAGGCGCGCGGCGAGAGGGCCTGAGGGGGGAGCGCCTGAGGGGGGAGCGCCTGAGGGGGAGGGCCCGCGGCGAGGGCCGGCGGCGAGCGGGCTCACCGTGGACGGGCTTCACCGCGGTCGCTCCGCCACGGCGACCTCCGGATCCACCCGTACACACGCCGCGCTCCGGCCGGGACCGGCGGCCCGCAGCGGCTGGTCCTCCCGTACGCAGATGTCCAGCGCGACCGGGCAGCGCGGATGGAACGTACAGCCGGAGGGCAGCGCCGAGGGGTCCGGGGGATCACCGGGCAGCCCGCGCGGGGCACGCCGGGACGCGGGATCCCCGACGCGCGGGAAGGCGGCGGACAGCGCCCGGCCGTAGGGGTGTCGGGCCGCGTCGTAGACCTCCCGCGCCGGACCCTCCTCGACGATCCGGCCCGCGTACATCACGGCGAGCCGGTCACAGGTGTCCGAGAGCACCGCCAGATCATGGCTGATCATCAGCAGACCGATGTCCTGCTCCGCGACGAGCCGTTCGATCAGCCGCAGGATCTGCGCCTGGATCATCACATCGAGCGCGGTGGTCGGCTCGTCCGCGACGATCAGCCGTGGATCGCAGGCGAGCGCCATCGCGATCATCACCCGCTGGCGCTGTCCGCCGGACAGCTCGTGGGGATAGGCGTCCGCGCGCGCGGCGGGCAGCCCGACCTGTTCCAGCAGCTCGGCGGCGCGCGCACGGCCGGCCGCCGGGGTGGCGCGCCGGTGCAGCAGCACGGGCTCGGCGATCTGGTCCCCGATCCGGTGCACCGCGTTGAGCGAGTGCATCGCGCCCTGGAAGACGATCGACGCTCCCGCCCACCGTACGGCGCGCAGCCGGCCCCACCTCATGGTGCGGATGTCCTCGCCGTCGAGCAGGATCTCTCCGGTCAGCCGCGCCGACGACGGCAGCAGCCGGAGCAGGGCCAGTGCCAGGGTGGACTTGCCGCAGCCCGACTCCCCGGCGACACCGAGCTTCTGTCCCGGCGCGAGGGTCAGGTCGACGCCCCGTACGGCGGGCACGGCCGAGGCCCCCGAACCGTAGGTCACGGACAGATTCCTGATCTCCAGCAGGTTCGCCGCGCCGTGCGCGTCCTTCGTGGCGTCTTTCGTGGCGTCCTTCGTGCCGGATGTACCGGACGTGTCAGACGTGTCAGTCGTGTCAGATGTGCCGGACGAGTCCGTCAACGGGCCACCCCCAGCTTCGGGTTGAGTACGGACTCGACCGCACGGCCGCAGAGCGTGAACGCGAGCGCGACGAACGCGATCGCGACTCCGGGCGGCGCCAGATACCACCAGTGCCCGGAGGAGACCGCGCCCGCCTCCCGCGCGTCCTGGAGCATGCCGCCCCAGGAGACGATGGTCGGGTCGCCGAGACCGAGGAAGGCGAGTGTCGCCTCGGTGAGGATCGCGCTGGAGATACCGAGCGTGGTCTGCGCGAGCACCAGCGGCATCACATTGGGCAGCACATGGCGCGTCATGATGTGGCCGTGTCCGCCGCCCAGTGCCCGCGCGCGCTCGATGTACGGACGCGACTCGACGGCGATGGTCTGGGCGCGTACCAGCCGTGCCGTCGTCGGCCAGCTCGTGACACCGATCGCCACGACCACCGTCCAGATGGACCGGGACATGACCGTGGCCAGCACGATCGCCAGGACCAGCGTGGGCATCACCAGGAACCAGTCGGTGACGCGCATGGTCACCGTCGCCGCCCAGCCGCCGTAGTGGCCCGCGAGGACGCCGACGAGCGTACCGATGGCCACCGACAGCGCGGCGGCCAGCAGCCCGACGGTCAGCGAGATCCGGGCGCCCCAGATCAGCAGCCCCAGCAGCGGCCGTCCGAACTGGTCCGTACCGAGCGGGAACCGGCCGCTCGGCGCCTCCAGCGCCTTGCCCGGCGCCCGGGTCACGCTCTGCACATCGCCGCCGACGAGCAGCGGCGCCGCCAGGGCGATCAGCGCGACGAGCGCGAGCCCGGCGAGCCCGAGGAGCCCGGCGCGATGCGTACGGTAGTGCTGCCAGAAGCGGATCACCGAAGCCCGTCTGCGGGCCCACGCGAACGACGACGCGGAACCGGGAGCTGACCCGGAGGCGGACCCGGAAGCAGCGGCGGAAGCGGGGCCGGAGGCGGGGCCGGAGGCGGCGGCGGACGGTGGCGTGGAGGGTGACGGTGGCGTGGAGGGTGACGGTGACGGGGACGGCTCCTCCGGCACGGGCGGGGGAGCCGACGGGTTCGCGGAGGTCATCGGCCCACCCGGGGATCGAGCAGCGGATAGAGCAGATCGGCGAGCAGGTTCATCACGATCATCGCGCCCGCGAAGACCAGGAACAGCCCCTGGACCAGCGGCAGATCGGGCACGCTCAGCCCCTGGTAGAAGAGCCCGCCCAGACCCGGCCAGGAGAACACCGTCTCCACCAGGATCGAACCCCCCGCCACATGGCCCAGATTGATGAAGACCATCGTGACGGTGGGGAGCAGGGCATTGGGCACCGCGTGCCGGCGTCGTACGAGGTCGTCCCGCAGCCCCTTCGCCCGCGCGGTCGTCAGATAGTCGCTGCCCATCTCGTCCAGCAGCGAGGAGCGCATCACCAGCAGCGTCTGCGCGTACCCCACCGCGACCAGCGTGATCACCGGCAGCACCATATGGTGCGCCACATCGAGGACCAGCGCGAAGCCGGTGGTGCCGCCCGACTCCATCCCGCCGGTGGGGAACAGCCCGGGGACCGGACCGATGCCCACCGAGAACACGATGATCAGCAGCAGACCGAGCCAGAACGACGGTACGGACCAGAGGGTCAGGGCCACGCCCGTGTTCAGCCGGTCGCCGGGACCGCCGTGGTGCCAGGCGGAACGGGTGCCGAGCCAGAGGCCGAGCGCCGAGTAGACCACCACGGCGACCCCCGTGAGCAGCAGCGTCGCGGGCAGCTTCGCCGCGATCAGCTCACCGACCGGCGCGTGGAACTGGTACGAGGTGCCGAGATCACCGGTCAGCGCCCTGGCGCAGTAGTCGGTGAACTGCTGCCACAGCGGCAGATCCAGTCCGAACTGCCGTCGCAGCGTCTCCAGTTGGGCGGCGGATGTCGGCGCCCCATGGGTCATGGCCTTGACCGGGTCACCGGGGATGATCCGGAACAGGAAGAAGCTGGTGACCAGGACGGCGAGCAGCGAGACGACCGCGCCGCCCAGCTTGCCCGCCACATAGAGCGGATACGCGGTCCTGGTGCCGGTGCCGGTGCGTGCGCGGTCCGCCGGGTCGGGCGGCCCGGTCCGCACCGGGCCGTCGACGGGGTCCCGCATTACCCCGGGGGTGCTTGCGGCGCTCATGGGTTATTCACGGTCTTCCGCGGTGGAACGGCGCCGCATCGCGACGAAGAGCCCGAGGGCGGCGGCGACCACCGCGGCGGCCCCGATCCCGATCACCACGGCGGTCGAGGAGGATCCACCGGATCCACCGGACCCGCCGCCGTCACCGGCCGGCACCGCGGACCACCAGCTCCAGTAACCGTCCTGGCCCCAGAGGTTGCCGGCGGCCTCCGGCATCGTCGTGATCGACTTGATCTGGTCCGTACGGTACGCCTCGACCGCGTTCGGGTACGCCATGACGTTCATGTACCCGGTGTCGTAGAGCCTCGACTCCATCCGCTTGACCAGGGCCGCGCGCTTGGCGGGGTCGTACTCCGCCGCCTGCTGGGCGTAGAGCGCGTCGTACTCCTTGTCGCAGATGAAGTTGTCGGTGGCGCCGCTGTCCTCGGGGGTGGCGGGGAGGGCGCCGCACGTGTGGATGGAGAGGACGAAGTCGGGATCGGGGTTGACGGACCAGCCGTCGAAGGCCAGATCGTAGTCGCCCGCGAGCCAGGGGTCGGAGACATTGTCGAGGCACTCGACCTTCAGCCCGATGCCGAGCCGGCCCCACCACTCCTGGAGATACTTGCCGATGGCCTTGTCGTTCGGGTCGGTGGCATGGCAGAGGATGCGGAAGTCCAGCGGCCTGCCGTCCTTGCCCACACGCTTGCCGCTCGCGTTCATCCGGTAGCCGGCCCGGTCCAGGGTGCCGGCCGCCGCGGCCGGGTCGTACGCGATCCTCTGCTTCTCGGAGGGCTGCCAGAAGTAGGTGCCGAAGCGGGGCGGGATATAGCCCTGGCCCTCGACCGCGTGGCCCTGGAAGACCCGGTCGATGATGCTCTCGCGGTCGACGGCCTGGAAGAGGGCCCTGCGCACCGCCGGGTCCAGCAGTGCGGGATGGCCGTTGCCGAACCTCTTGCCGTCCTTCGACCGGGCGCCGGGGTTGGTGGCGAGCGCGTAGAAGCGGCGGCCCGGCGCGTCATTGACCTTGATGTTGTCGGTGTTCCCCAGCGCCGCCGCCTGGGCCGGGGTGAGGTTGGAGACGAAGGACACCTCGCCCTTCCGGAGCGCGGCGACGGCCGCGTCCCCGTCCTTGTAGTACTTGAGGAGCAGTTCGTCGAACTTGGGCGCACCGCGCCAGAAGTCCTTGTTGGGCTTCAGCCGGACGAACTGGTCGACCTTGTAGTCCGTGACGATGAACGGGCCGTTGCCGACGATCGGGAACCGCTTGTCGTTGTTGAACTTCGAGAAGTCCCCGACCTTCTCCCAGATGTGCTTGGGCACGATCGGCACATCGAGGGCCGTCATGGTGGCCTGGGGCTTCTTCAGTTCGATGACGAGGGTCCTCGGGTCCGGCGCCGTGACCCGTGCGAAGTTCGCGGTGAAGCTGCCGTTGGCCGTGGCGGCGTTCTCGTCCGTCATCATCGTGGTGAAGGTCCAGGCGGCGTCCTCGGCCGTCGCCGGCCGGCCGTCCGACCACTTCGAGTTGTCGCGGATGGTGTAGGTCCAGGTCAGCTTGTCCGCGGAGGCCTTCCACGCGGTGGCGAAGCCGGGGACCGTACGGGCGTCCTTGACGTCGTAGTTGGTCAGATATTCGTAGGTCAGCCGGTGGATGCTCGTGCTGACGAGCCGCTGGGCCAGGAACGGGCTGAGTGAGTCGACGCTCTGGCTGACCGCGACGGTGAGGACCTTCTTGCCGTCGTCGGCCGCCCGCGCCGTCTGAGGTGCCGGGAGCAGCGGCTGAACGGGGACCACGCTTCCGGCCACGAGTGCGGCGGACACGGCGGCGGAGGCGGCCAGCAGGCGGAGGCGGGGACGGGGGCGTGGCCGGACGGGCTGCCGCGGTGTCCGCGGCGGAACGCTATGGACCATGGGACGGTGACCTCGTGTCATCACTCGCGCGGAGAAGCCGGGTTGAATCGGGGTTCGCCAATCGGTGAAGGGAGGTTTATCAGCGTGCGTCGGTCGCGTCAACGGCTCCCCAAACCCCGTGTGGGCTGCGGGAATGCGCCGAGGGCCCGCTCCGTGAAGACGGCGCGGACCCTCATTGGTATCGACCTCTGATGCCTTACTGCTGAGGCGCTGGCGGTGACTGCGGGGGCTGCTGCCCCGGCCATCCGCCGGGCGGGACGGGACCCTGGAGATCGGGCTGGTCCTGCGGCGGCTGTGGCTGATGCCCGCCATACGGTCCGGGCAGGGCCGGCTGTCCGGGATGACCGGGCTGCCCCGGCTGAACCGGCTGTCCGGGCTGTCCCGGCGGGGTGGTCTGGCCGGGCGGGAGCTGTGGCGGGAGCTGGCCGGGCGGAGGACCGGCCGGGCTCGCGGGGGACTGCGCCTGGGACGGCGGCGACTGCTGCCAGCCCTGCTGCACACCGGCGTAGGGCCCCGCTCCCGGCTGCTGCTGCGGATAGCCGTACTGCGGGGGCTGCGGGGCATGTCCCTGCTGGGGGTACTGCTGCGGATACTGCTGGGGCGGGTACGGCTGGTACGGCTGTCCCTGCGGCGGCTGTCCCTGCACGGGCTGTCCCTGCATGGGCTGCCCGTGCACAGGCTGTCCCTGCACGGGCGGCTGTCCGTACGGGGGCTGTCCCTGGACCGGTCCGCCCTGCACCGGCCCGCCCTGGACCGGTCCGCCCTGCACCGGCTGCCCGGGACCCGGCATCGGCGGCACGAGATGCGGCGGCGGATTGCCGTCCGCGGTCCACAGCCCCTGGGCCTGCTGAGCCCGCGCGAAGTCCTCCGCGACCATCGCCGACAGATGGAAGTAGGCCTCACGCGTCTTGGGACGCATCATGTCGAGGTCCACCTCGGCACCGGCCGCGAGATGCTCGTCGAACGGCACCACGATCACTCCGCGGCAGCGGGTCTGGAAGTGCTGCACGATGTCATCGACCTTGATCATCTTTCCGGTCTCCCGCACCCCGGAGATGACCGTGAGGGAGCGCTGCACCAGATCCGCGTACCCGTGCGCGGACAGCCAGTCGAGCGTCGTCGAGGCACTGCTCGCCCCGTCCACGGACGGGGTCGAGATGATGATCAACTGATCGGCGAGATCGAGCACTCCGCGCATCGCGCTGTAGAGCAGCCCCGTGCCCGAGTCGGTGAGGATGATCGGGTACTGCTTGCCGAGGACCTCGATCGCGCGCCGGTAGTCCTCGTCGTTGAACGAGGTGGAGACGGCCGGGTCCACATCGTTGGCGATGATCTCCAGACCGGAGGGTGCCTGCGAGGTGAACCGGCGGATGTCCATATAGCTGTGGAGATACGGGATCGCCTGGACCAGATCACGGATGGTCGCCCCGGTCTCGCGCCGCACACGGCGGCCGAGCGTACCGGCGTCCGGGTTGGCGTCGATCGCCAGGATCTTGTCCTGCCGCTCGGTGGCCAGGGTCGCTCCCAGCGCGGTGGTCGTCGTGGTCTTGCCGACACCGCCCTTGAGACTGATCACCGCGATCCGGTAGCAGGAGAGCACCGGCGTACGGATCAGCTCCAGCTTGCGGCGGTACTCGTTCTCCGCGGCCTTCCCGCCGATCCTGAAGCGCGAACCGGCGGACGGATTGCGGCTGCTCTTCGGCTTCTGCTTGTTGTTGCGCAGCAGACGGTCGGAGGACAGCTCGACGGCGGCCGTGTAGCCGAGCGGCGCGCCGGGGACCGAGCGCTCGCGGTGGTCGTGCGCGACGGGTGAGGGCCAGGCGGCACCGGCGCGGGGATCCGCGACGGGTGCGTGATGACCGGGCTGCTGCTGGGGGTACTGCGGCTGCTGCGGGTGCTGCGCGGGCTGCGCCTGGTACGGCGGCTGGGGCGGGGAGGCCTGCTGCTGCGGAGCCTGCTGGGCCGGGAGATTCGGCGACGCGGGCACCGGCGGATGGGGCGTCGGAGCGGGCGGGGGTACGGGAGTCTGCGCGCCCGGACCGCCCTGCTGGGCGGGGTACGCCTGTGGGCCCGCGGGCCCGGACTGCTCCTGGTGCCCCTGCTGGGGGAAGCCGTAACCACTCTGCTGCGCCGAGGGCCCTGCGCCGTACGGCCCCGGCTGCCCCGGCTGTCCCTGCTGGTGCGGGAAGCCGTAACCGGCGGGCGGGACAGGGGCGTCGGGAGCCGGAACGGCGGGCGGCAGCGCGGCGGGAGGTGTCGGTGCGACCGGCCCGTGCTGCTGGGGGTGGCCCTGCTGGGGGAAGCCGTAACCGCCCTGGGCGGGCTGCGGCGCCCACGGATTCGGGCTCTGGGGCTGCTGAGGGTTCTGGGGCTGCTGCTGGGGCTGGTACGGCTGCTGGTGTGACTGGGGCTGCTGCTGCGGGGCGGTCCGGTCGGCGGCCCGTGCCGCCACGGGCCACTGCGGCGCCGACGCAGGCGCGGCCGGCTGGAAGGCGGGCGGCAGCGGCGGCAGCGCGGAGTCCTGGGGCGCGGGCGGCTGAAGGGACCAGGACTGGGCCGACCCGGACGCCGGGGGAGCGTCCTGGGGTTCGTCGGACGGTACGGCGTCCTCGGCGTCCTGAGCCGGTACGGCGTCCTGGGGCGCGGTGTCCCCGACGGCGTCCGCGGGCACGGAGTCGGACGGTCCGTCGGTGCCCTCTCCCGAGTCCGCGTTCACGTCCGCGTCTGCGTCTGCGCCTGCGTCCGTGTCCGCGTCTGTGTCCTCGGCCCGGCCGGCAGCTTCGCCGGCCGGATCGGAGTCCTCGTCCGTGCCGTCCGTACGGTCCGCGCCGTCCACGGAGTGCGTGCCGTCCACGGAGTGCGTGCCGTCCACCTGGTCCGGAGCGGCGGGCTCCGCGGTCGGCGCGGCCTCGGCCTCCGGCGGACCGGCCGGTGTGTCCCCGCCCCGGTCCTCGTCGTCCCGTGCCGCTGCTGCCGCCGCTGCCGGATCCGGGGCCGGGGCCGTACCGTCACGGTCGGCCGCCGCCTCGGGCCCGGCGGGCCCGGCGGAGCTGTCGCCGTCGGCCGCGTCGGCCACCGCCGGTACCGCCGGAGGAATCCGGCTCCCCGCGTCGGCCCCGGTGCTGTCGTCGGCTTCGCCTACGGCTTCCCCGGCTCCGGCTTCGGCCCCGGTCTCGCCGTCCGCTGCCGTCCGCTGGTCGCCGTCACTCTTCGCGGCGTCCCGCTCGGCGATCTCCCGCTTGAGCGCGGCGGGGGAGAACCGCATGGTCGCCCCGCTCTCCACATCGCCGCCGCCGAACGGCTCCGACGCACCCGGCGCGGAGTCGGGCGCGGCCGTGACCGGCGGGGCGGGATCGGGCACCGGAGCCGGCGGCGCGGGAGGAGGCGCGGGCGCCCAGTTCGGCTCGAAGCCACTGCCCGCCGGCAGCCCCGGCACGGCGACGGGCGCACCGTCGGGCGGCGGGGGCGGGTTCGTGAACGCGGACGCGCCCGGGGCGCCACCACCGGACGTGTCCCCCGGCGCGTTCTGCGTGTACCAGGCGGGAGGGGTGTAGTCGATGGTGAACTCACCCGTCATCTCGGGCTCCGCGTCGGACTGATCGTCCACGGGAGGCCGGTTCCAGCCTCCGCGGATCTCGTCCCGATCGCCGTTCACTTTGCCTCCTGGTGTGGTCGAGCACCCTTGTGCCGTGGTGGGCGGGGCGTCCGCATCTGTCCGTCCGGTCCGCCCGGCTCTTCCTCAGGGGGCCAGCCCGCCCGCAGGTTCTCTACTCCCGCGCCCACTCCCACCCTAATCGCCAACGGCACGGGTACGTCAGGCCGGTTCCGCCCGTCGGCGGCCGCCGTGTCCGTCATGCCCCGGCCCCAAGTGAACAGGCCGGGGCGGTGCGGGGGAGCGGAGTACGGCCAAATCCGCATATCTCCCTACGAGATCCTGGCAGAATCCCCACCGGGCGGGCGTACGGGGCCGGTTCGGCCCCTCTCAGTCCATCCGGCGGGCGCTACCCAACAATCCGGTCTCGGCGTCCGTCGCCTGAACCATCACGAACTGTCGGTCCCGTGGCGTGCACCACAGCGTGACCCCGTCGGCCAGGGTGGACAGCGCCTCCGTCTCGGCCCGCGGCAGACTCATGATGCGGCCGATCTGCGCGGCCTCGTCCGGCGACACCCGCTGGATACCGACGAGCCCAGACTTCTCCATCAGCCGCGGCGCGACCGGACTGAGATAGGGCAGCAGGGTCATCACCGACTGCCAGGGGGCCGACACCACCCGGCCGCGCGGCGGACGCATCCCGCAGTCCCGCACCACGACCACCGGACTGCCGGCCGAGGCCCCCTGCGGCGGCACCCGTCCGACATCGTGCAGCGTCACACACGGCTGACCGCCGCCCGCCGCCTGCGCGAGCGCCGTCCAGGCCTGCGCCCGGCCCGTCTCGACGGCGATCCGCGCGCCCGTCGCCGCCGCGCGGAGCACCAGCACCTGCGCCGTCCACAGACCGCCGATCAACGTGATGTCGTACGGCGTGGGCCGGTTGATCCCGAGCACCGCGGGTCTGTTCGCCGGGTCGACGCCGACCACCATGCCGTCGTCGCCGACCGGCAGGGCGAACGCCTCCAACTGCTCCGCCGAGAGGGCATGGCGCTCACGCCGGGGCCCGAGCAGACCGAAACCGACCCGGGGCCTGCCGCCGCTCCCGGCCGCCCGCCGCGCGGCGGGCGGGGCCGACGGGGCGGCGTGTGACGGCACGGACATCAGCGGGTACCCCCGAGCGGCAGAGTGGCGAGCATCGCGGGAAGCTGCTCACGGTCCAGACGCACCAGCCCGGTCTTCACCCCGCGGGCCGCGCGCTCCAGTTCATGACGGGCGGTCACCAGCTCCTCGTCGCTGCGCCCGGTGATCCGTATGTGCCCGCCGACCGTCACCCCCTGCCGCTCACCGCGCCCCAGGGTGAGGCTGAACGTGGTGGCCAGGGCCGGGATCGAGGTCAGCAGCGCGACGAGCTGCGGCATCGAGGCACCGCCGCCGCCCAACTGCGGCCAGCGGCCCACCCAGTACGTCGTGTGCCTGCGGTCGTCACAGCGCCAGGTGCGCGAGGTCTCCTGGGTGCGCCGGCCCGGTGTGTCGGTACGGCCCGCCTGGGCGATGGCCAGCGGATTGGCGCAGGAGGAGATGGCGACGGCCGCGGTCAGCTCCTGCTCCGTCAGCACCGTCGCGCGGAACCCGGCGCCGGTCAGCCGGCTCGCAAGCTGGTCGGCCGCCCGCACCACACACTTCTGCGCCCCCGTCAGACCCCCGCCCCGCGCGGTCACCGCTTCCGGGCACAGCTCGGGGTCGAGCTTGAGCGCGATCCAGGTGATCCGGATCGCGGGCGATCCGGTCTGTGCCTGGAGCGGCGCGTAGTTGCGCGCGGCCACCGACTGCTCCGGCAGATGCGGGGCCGGGGCGGGCTGGGTGTGCTGGACGATCTGCGCCGACTCCAGCCGGATGCCGTCGACGTCGAGCACGTCCCGTACGAGCGAGACGGGCAGCGGCCGGGCCGACCGGTCGGGGCGCAGCGCCGTGGCCTCCGACTCGATCTGGAGCACCGCCGTCAGGAACGTACCGTCGCCGATCATCCCGACCGGGCGCCGGTCACGGTCGCTGTACGTGTAGGTGCGCAGCGCCGGATCGCACTCGACGGCGGGCGCCAGGCCCGGTTCCGTACCGGCGGGGAGCACCAGCGAGGCGGCCCTGCGCCTGCGCGCCCGCAGCGCGACGACGGTCGACAGCCACTCGGGCAGCGAGCGCCGGTGTCTGCGCACCACCGCCAGCAGCACCAGCAGCGCGGCGATCACCCCGGCCGGCACCAGCATCAGCGCGTCGATCACCGAGGCCACCAGCAGCAGCGCCGCGGCCACCTCGATCAGGACGAGTTGTTGCATTCGGAACGGACCGACATGCCCGCGCGCCCTCGGTCCGGGGGCCGCCGGAGCCCGGGAGTCGGCAGCGGCCGGAGCGGTCGCGGCGGGCCGCGTCTGCGTCGCGGAAGCCATGATGGAGAAACCCCCCAGATTGTCCCGATCACCCTGGCCGGCCAGGGTGTTGACGGTTGAACGAGCCTACCCGCCCCACATTCACGCCCGGCCTACAGGCATAGTAGGGGGCCGGTCCGACAGTCAGGCAGGGCCCGGGGGACACGCCGACTCGCTCCGCCCCTGGGCGAAGACCGCGCCTTTTTCACCGATGGGGACTCATGGCATCACGGCGGGACGAGCTGAACGCGTACACCTTCGCGAAGAAGCGTACGGTGGCCGCATTTCTCCAACCTTCGCCCACCGGTACGGAGGAGGGAGCCCCCAGACCGCTGCGCGCCGTGGTTCCGGGCCTGATCGTCGGGGCGCTCATCCTGGCCGGGTTCGGCGCCTGGGGCATGTTCAAGCCGTCCGCTCCCAAGGACTGGGCCAGGCCGAACACCCATGTGATCGTCGGCAAGGACTCCACCACCCGCTATGTCGTGCTGAACACCCCCGGCAAGAGCGAGAAGAACGAGACCCTGCTCCACCCCGTGCTCAATCTGGCCTCGGCCCGGCTGCTCCTCACCCCGCAGCAGGGCAAGGTCATCCAGGTGCCGGACAAGATCCTGGACGCGGGCCGGCCGCCGCGCGGCCCGGTCCTCGGCATCCCCTACGCCCCCGACCGGCTGCCCTCCGACACGGAGGCCGCGAAGGCCAAGCGCTGGGCCGTCTGCGAGCAGCCGGGCGGCGGCGACGGCGGCAGCGTCCAGAAGGCCGCGTTCATCCTCGCGGAACGCGACTTCTCCAGGACCGAGGGCAAGCGACGGCTGACCGGCGGTCAGGTGCTCTACGTCCAGGGCCAGAAGGACACGGCGCGCTTCCTGGTGGACGCGGGCGGCACCAAGTACCAGATCCGTGAGACGGCCAGTGACCATCTCACCCGCGCGCTCGTCGGCAGCCGCGCCCCGCAGCCCGTCACCGACGACTGGCTCGCCACCCTGCACACCGGCAGCCCCGTCGAGTTCCCCGAGATCACCGACCCGGTCTCCGCCGACGCGGGGGTCGGCGGAGGCCTGACCGCCGCGCAGGACCGCGTCGGTATGGTCCTGCTCGCCCAGACCGGCGCGGGGGCGCAGCACTATGTCGTCCTGCCGGGAAGGATCCAGCCGGTCACGGCCTTCACCGCCTGGCTGCTGATCAACTCCCCGCAGACCGACGACCTCGACATGGCCGGGCGGGCCGTGACCGTGGACGCCGCGTCGTTCACCCCCGAGTCCGAGTTCTTCGGCGCCCGGTACCGCTGGCCCGAGCAGAAGGCCTCCCAGGTCAACGCCGTCGGCGGCGAGGGCGCCCGCGACACGGTGTGCAGTGTGCTGCGCAAGGTCGACGACCGGGGCGCCACCGCCCTGTCCACCTGGGCCGGCCCCTCGTACCCCGCCGACATCACCGCCGGCGGCACCAGCACCTATGTCACTCCCGGCAGCGGCCTGCTCTACACCCAGGTCCAGGGGCGGCAGACCCGCCCCGACGGCTCGCTCTTCCTGGTGACCGACACCGGACTGCGCTACGCGGTCCAGGCGAACGGCGACAGCGACGCGGCCCGCTCCGACATCGGCACCGGCGGGCGGAGCGAGGAGCAGGACGGCAGGCCCGAGCCCAGCCAGGCACAGATCCGGCTCGGCTACGAGAAGGTCACCCCGAGCCCGGTCCCCATCGCCTGGTCGGAGTTCCTGTCCAAGGGCCCGCGGCTCGACACCAACAGCGCCCGTCAGCCCCAGGGCTCATGAGGGGAACACGACCGATGCCGTACGCGCGCCGGAAGACGGCCCTGCTGACCGCCGCCATGGCCCTCACCGGCCTGGCGGCCGTGCCCCCGGCCGGCCACGCCGCCGAACGGCCCGGGAACCTCCGTACCGACGGCAGCGGCGAGTGCGCCTTCCCGATGAAGAAGCAGATCGCGGGCACCCCCTGGGCCCTCCAGCGGGTGATCCTCGACGAGCTGTGGGCGGACACCAGGGGCAAGGGGGTGCGGGTGGCCGTCATCGACACCGGCGTCGACAACGCCAACCCCCAGCTCAAGGAGGCCGTCGACACCGGCGCGGGCACGGAGCTGCTGGCCAAGGAGATGAAGAAGGGCTCACCGGCCGACGGCACGGACGACCGGGTCGGCCACGGCACCAAGGTCGCGGGGATCATCGCCGCGCGCCCCCGCGCGGGCACCGGCTTCGTGGGGCTCGCCCCCGAGGCCACGATCATCCCGATCCGCCAGAACGACGAGCGCAACAGCGGCGACCAGTCGACCATGGCGGACGCGATCGAGCACGCCATCGCCGAGAAGGCCGATGTCATCAACATCTCCCAGGACACCACCAAGCCCCTCGGCCCCGGCTCCGCCCTCGGCCGGGCCGTGGCGGCGGCCGTCGCCGAGGAGATCGTCGTCGTCGCCTCCGCGGGCAACGACGGCCTCGACGGGCGGCAGAAGAACACCTATCCGGCGGCCTTCGACGGGGTCCTCGCCGTCGCCTCCTCCGACCGCAACAACGAGCGCGCCGCCTTCTCCCAGTCCGGGGAGTTCGTGGGAGTGGCCGCCCCGGGCGTCGACATGGTCTCGACCGTCCCCGGCAACGGCCAGTGCGTCGACAACGGCACCAGCTTCTCGGCCCCCTATGTCGCCGGGGTCGCCGCCCTGCTGCGCGCCAAGCACCCCGACTGGAAGGCGCACCAGATCATCGCCCAGATCGAGCAGACCGCCGAGCGCAGCATCAACGGCCATGACGCGTTCGTCGGATGGGGTGTGGTCGACCCGGTCCGCGCGCTGAACGAGGACGACCGCGTGCCCGAGTCCCCCCGCCCCGACCCGGGACCGCCCCGCCCGCCCGCTCCCGAGCCCGCGCATCTGGCCATGTCGGAGACCGCCCAGGAGCGCACCGAGCGCCACGCGACCTACGCCCTCGGGATCGCGGCGGTGCTGGTCGCGGTCGTCGCGGGTACGGCCACGGTCGTCCGTGACAGCCGGGCCAAGGCGGCCCGCCTGGCCGCCCGTGCCTCAACTACCCATAACTGACTTTGCAGTTGGAACTGCCGTACCGAATGGCTAAAGTGATCGGCGGGATTGTGCGGGTGACCGCCGGTTCCACACGGGGGCGGCATCGAGGTGCTTCCCGTCCATCGCGCACATCTTTGTGACGCATCGCAGGAAGACAGGAAGAAGGGGCAGGATGTCGAAAGACCTGAATGTGACCAGTGGAGATCAAATTGATCTCGCCAACAAGATCCAGGGCTTCCACGACGAGCTGCAAGCGCGTATCACCTCCCTCAACGGCGTGGTGGACCGCATCCAGGCGGGCTGGCAGGGCGCGGCCAGCAAGGAGTACGACCGTGTGCAGAACGATCTGAACCAGCGCCTGCGGAACATGCGCGTCGAACTGGTCAAGCTCGAAGAGATCATGCGGATGAGCGCCGACGGTTTCACCCAGCAGGAAGAGGAGCGCATCGCGTCCTTCCGGCGGATGGACGACACCTCCCAGGGCCAGAGCTCCATTCTCGGGATGGCCTGACCCGCCGTCCGCCACCTCCCGCCGCATTCCGTCTTGAGGAGCATGACATGACCACTGCCGTCAATTACGACACCGTGACCCAGGCGGCCGGGGACGTCCGGCTGACCGCCACTCAGCTCAACCAGGAACTCGAAGACCTGATGGCCAAGGTCAGGGCCGTCGCCGAGAACTGGGACGGTGAGGCCAAGATCGCCTACCGCGAGAGCCAGGACCGCCTCACCCGTGACATGTCCGGTATGAACCAGGACCTCGCCCGTCTCGCCCAGTTGCTCGACGAGTCGGTCATCGGCTACCAGGACACCGACCGCGGCAACGCGGCCCGCTTCCGTATGCAGATGGGCTGATCCCGCACCCGAACCGAAGGGGGTGTCCGCCGCGCGGACACCCCCTTCGCCGTTCCGTGCGCACCCGCCGCACGAGACCCTTCGCCGTACGCGCTACTTGAGGTCGAACTCCCCGTCGCGCGCGCCCAGGACGAACGCGTCCCACTCCGCCTTCGTGTACCGCAGCACCGTCTCCGGATCCTGCGACGACCGCATCGCGACCGCACCTTCCGGCAGATAGGCGATCTCCACCCGCTCCTCGTCCGGGGTCGTCCCGGGTGCGCCGAGCCACTCCACGCCGGAGATGTCCAGGGCGTACAGCTCTTCCTTCTGACGTTCCTTGTCCGTCGCGTCGGCCATCGTGCGATCCCTCCCGGGGTATTGCGAGCGAGCTACGGACTCAGCCTAGTGTCGCGAAGGGGTGCGGACGGGGCAGTTCACCACGCCCGCCTCCGGCCGCCCCGCCTCCCCGCCGCCCGTCTCCCGCCTCCCCGCAGTCCGTCTCCCGCTTTCCCGCGGTCCCGTCTCCCGTCTCCCGTCTCCCGCCGCTCGTCCGGTCCGTTCCGCCTGCCCGTCCGGCCGGCGCGGCTCAGCGTTCCGGCAGCCATCCCACCTGCACCAGGGGCGCGCCCCGCTTGCGGGAGACGAAGGTGCCCCGGCCCGGAGGCATCGGCCGGGCCCTGACATTGCCGAGGATGTCGCCCTCGCCCGGATCACCCGAGAGGATCAGGCCCTGGGCGCCCAGCTCCTTCATCCGCTGCATGAACGGCTCGTACATCGCCCGCGAGGCCCCCGCCGCGTTGCGCGCGACGATGAACCGGATACCGACGTCACGCGCGAACGGAAGATGCTCCACCAGACCGGCCAGCGGATTGCCGGAGTTGGTCGCGACCAGTTCGTAGTCGTCGATGAACACGAAGAGCTGCGGACCGTTCCACCAGCTACGGTCGCGGAGCTGCTGCGGGGTGATGTCCGGCTTCGGCGCCCGCTTCTCCATCACCGTGCCGATGGCGTTCATGTGCATCTGCATGGCGGACGCCATCGGCGCGTACTCCAGCAGATGCGAGGACGGCACGGCCTCCAGCATCGAACGGCGGTAGTCACCGACCACGATCCGCGCCTGCTCCGGGGTGTACCGCTCGGAGATCCGCTGGGCGATCAGCCGCAGCAGCGCCGTCTTCCCGGACTCGCTCTCACCGAAGATCATGAAGAACGGGTCGGTCTCGAAGTCGATGAACACCGGCTCCAGATTGGTCTCGTCGATACCGATCGCGATGCCGTGCTGCGGGAACTCGAAGCCCTTGGGAAGCTGTTCGACGGGCAGCTTGCGCGGCAGGAGCCGTACGGTCGGTGCCGCGGGCCCCGTCCAGCCCTCCTTCACCGCGCGCACGAACGCGCTCTGGCCCTCGGAGAGATCCCCGGCGCCGCTCACCCCGTCGGTCCGCGGCAGCGCCGTCATGAAGTGCAGCTTCTCGGGCACCTGGCCCCGGCCGGGCACCCCCGTCGGGACGTTCGCCGCGACCTTGCGGTCGAACTCCGAGTCCATGACATCGCCGAGCCGCAGCTCCAGCCGGCCGAGCATCTGGTCCTTGAGCGCCGCGCGCACCTCCATGTAGCGCGCCGCGGTGACCACGACATGGACGCCGTAGCCGAGACCGCGCGCCGCGATGTCGGAGATGACCGGCTCCAGCATGTCGTAGTCGTTCTTGAAACCGCCCCAGCCGTCGATGACCAGGAAGACATCGCCCCAGGCCTCGCCGGGCAGTTCACCCGCCGCGCGCCTGCGCCGGTAGGTCGCGATGGAGTCCACACCGTGCGAACGGAAGAACTCCTCGCGCCGGTTGAGCACCCCCAGCACCTCCGCGACCGTACGCCGGACCCGCTCGGGATCCAGCCGGGACGCGACCCCGCCGACATGCGGCAGACCGGCCAGCGAGGCCAGCCCGCCACCACCGAAGTCCAGTCCGTAGAACTGCACTTCGTGCGGGGTGTGGGTGAGGGCGAACGCCGCGATCAGCGTCCGCATCAGCGTCGACTTGCCGGACTGCGGACCCCCCACGACGAGCATGTGACCGGCCGCGCCGGAGAAGTCCCGGTAGAGCACCTCACGGCGCTGCTCGAAGGGCTTGTCGATCAGACCGAGCGGCACGGTGAGACCGCCGGGACGGGTGTACTCCGTCGCGTTCAGCCCACGGTCCGCGGTGACCGCGATGCCGGGCAGCAACTGGTCCAGCGTCGGCGCCTCGTCCAGCGGCGGCAGCCACACCTGGTGCGCCGGCACCCCCTGCCCGTCCAGCCTGCGCACGATCACATCGAGCACCGTGTCCGCCAGCGCGTCGTCCTCCGAGGTCGTCGGCGCGAGCGCCGCCGCCGGGTCCGGCGCCGCGTACACCACCGGCACCGGCGTGGCCGTGAAGAGCGCGGGCCGCCGCTCGACATGGAGCTGCCCCACCGAGAGATCGGGGCCCCCGGTGCGGTACGTACCCGAGACGTACGCCGCCTTGAAGCGGGTCATCTCGTCCGTACCGAACTTGAGATAGCCGGAGCCGGGCACCGAGGGCAGGTGGTACGCGTCCGGCACCCCCAGCGCCGTGCGCGACTCGGCCGCCGAGAACGTCCGCAGACCGATCCGGTACGAGAGATAGGTGTCGAGCCCGCGCAGCTTGCCCTCCTCCAGCCGCTGCGAGGCGAGCAGCAGATGCACACCCAGGGAACGGCCGATCCGGCCGATCTGGATGAACATGTCGATGAAGTCCGGCTTGGCGGTGAGCAGTTCGGAGAACTCGTCGATCACCAGCACGAGCGAGGCCAGCGGCTCCAGCGCGGCGCCCGCCGCCCGCGCCTTCTCGTAGTCATGGATGTTGGCGTAGTTGCCCGCCGAGCGCAGCAGCTCCTGCCGGCGCTGGAGTTCCCCGCGGATCGCGTCACCCATGCGGTCCACCAGGGTCAGATCGTCCGCCAGGTTGGTGATGACCGCAGCCACGTGCGGCATCTGCGACATCCCGGCGAAGGTCGCCCCGCCCTTGAAGTCCGCCAGGACGAAGTTCAGCGTCTCCGAGGAATGGGTGACGGCGAGCCCGAGCACCAGGGTGCGCAGCAGCTCCGACTTGCCGGAACCGGTCGCGCCGACACAGAGCCCGTGCGGCCCCATGCCCTCCTGCGCGGCCTCCTTGAGGTCCAGCATCACCGGCTGGCCGTCCTCGCCGACACCGATCGGCACCCGCAGCCGCTCCGCCGTCGACCGGGGCCGCCAGGTACGGGCCACATCGACCGCCGCCGCGTCACCCAGATTGAGCAGATCCGTGAAGTCCAGATTGGCGAGCAGCGGTTCGTCCTCGTCGCCGCCGCCCGTCCGCAGCGGGGCGAGCTGCCGCGCCAGCGCCTCGGCGGCCGCCAGCGAGATCCCGTCCGGCACCCCCTCGTACGCCAGACCGCCGCCCGACTCCAGCCGCAGCCGCCCCGGCCGCACCACCACGGACAGACCGCCGCGCGGCTCGTCCAGCTCCCCGGACACGACCTCCACGATCGTCACGCCCTGAAGCCCCTCGGCCGCCGCGAACAGCGAGTCCGGCGGCACGATCCCGCCGTCGAGCACCACCACCACATGCGGCTGGTCCAGCACCGGCTGGCTGTCCCGGCCGAACCGGGGACGCCCGTCCAGCCTGCTGCGCAGAAGCCGCTCCAGCTCCCCGAGATCATCGCCGAACAGCCGCTTCGTACCGGCCCCGTCGATCTGTCCCGGCACCTGCGTGTGCGGCAGCCACTTCGTCCAGTCCCAGCGCGCGACCGCCCCGGGCGCCGCCACCACCGCGACCATCACGTCCTCGGGCGAGTGCAGCGTCACCAGCTGGGCGACCAGCGCACGCGCCGCCGCGTGCGCCGACTCCGGTTCACCGGAGACCGTCACATGGTAGAAAGCGCGCATCGACACGGCCATCGGCAGCCCGTCCAGCGAGCCGTGCACCGCGAGGAACCGCTGCATCGCCCCCGCGCACAGCGGCTCCAGCTCATCGACCGGAGCCGTGTCGGGCGCGATCAGCGGAGTGGAGAGCTGCTGCGCCCCGAGCCCGATCCTGAGCTGCCCGAAGTCCCCGTCGCCGACCCGCCGTTCCCATATCCGTGAGCCCTCGGCCACCACCGACCAGAGCTGTTCGGGCGAAGGGTGCAGATAGAGCTGCGCGTCGCGCTGCGACCGCGCCGTCCTGCGGACCGTACGCCGTGTCTGCGCCAGGTACTTGAGGTAGTCGCGCCGGACATCGGCAATTTGCCCCTGCGTACCCCGGCGGAATCTGACGATCTGCGCGACGACCATCGCCAGCGTCGAGAACAGCATCAGAACGCCCATGATCCGCATGAACGGAGGCGCCTGCGGCGAGAAGAAGAAGACCACCGACGAGCCCATGCCGAGCACCGGCAGGACCTGCATCAGCATGCCCTCCTGCTGCCCGCGAGGCAGTTCGGGCGGGGCCTCCAGGGCCAGCGCATCCGTGGGCACTTCCGGCGGAAGGGACCGTGGTGGGCGTTTGACGACGATCTGGCTCACCGGCGCATCAATCCCTCAAGACGGACGGGCAGTTCCGTACCGGCGCCCCCGTGGCGACGGTCTCCCTCCGCGCGACGGCGATCCTACTTGCAGCCCTCCGCGGACGGTCCCGGTAGGGTGGCGCGCGCATCGTGCGCAACCGCGAATCAGGGGGACAGACACGTGACTACGACCGCAGCGACCGGCTTCTGCCGCGTCACCGTCGTGGCGCCGGACAGCAGGATCGATGTCGCGCTCCCGGAGGACATCCCCGTCGCCGACATCCATCCGGAGATCCTGAGGCTGACCGGCCAGACCCAGACGGCGGGCACCCCCACCGGATACCACCTGGTCCGCCGCGACGGCACCGTCCTCGAGGGCGCCCGCACCCTGGTCGCGCAGCGGGTGCTCGACGGTGAGGTCCTCAGCCTGCGTCCCTTCGCGGAGTCCCTGCCGCCCGCGGTCTTCGACGACGTCTCGGACGCCGTCGCCTCCGCCGTGCGGCGCGACCGTCATCTCTGGAGCGACGACCTGCTGCGCTCCGCCGGTCTCGTCGGCGGGGTCCTGCTGCTCGTCCTCATGGGCTTCGTTCTCTGGTTCGCCGATCCCGTCCGCCACGACATGCACAGCATCCCCGGTGTCATCGCGGGCGCGGCCGGTCTGCTGCTGACCGCCTTCGCCGGGGTACGGGCCCGGGTCTACGCGGACCGCGCCACCGCCGTCGCGCTCGGACTCGGCGCCCTGCCCCTGCTGCTGATCGGCGGCTCCGGGATCATCGGCCCCGACGCGGGACAGGGCCCGGGACGGCTCCAGTTCCTGCTCGGCTGTGTGACCGTACTGATCGCGTCCGTCGCCCTCGTCGCACTCACCCCGAGCGGTGACGCCCCCTTCGTCGCCGCGACCTTCCTGGCCACCGTCGGCACCCTCGGGACCTTCGTGATGATCCTCACCGAGGCGTCGGCCACCGGGACCGCCGCCGTCTGCGCCCCGGTCGCCATCGGGATCGTCGCCTTCCTGCCCGGCCTCTCCGCCCGCTTCGCCCGGCTGCCCATCGGCTACGCCTCACCCCGCGGCGCGGCGGGCGGCGAGTACGGCGACGACGCCCTCGCCGACCCGAACGCCGTCCCCGACGCCGCACCCGTCGACGCCGAGCGCATCGCCGCGCAGGCCCGCCGCGGCCACGAGATGCTGCTCGGCCTGGTCGGCGGCTGCGCCGCGGTCGTCGTCGGCGCGGCGGCGGTGCTCGGCTTCTCGGACACCGTCTGGGGCCAGTTCCTCGCGCTCGCGGCCGGCCTCGCGATGCTGCTGCGCGCCCGGCTCTTCCGCTACACCTCGCAGGTCACCTGTGTGCTGGCCGCGGGCATCTCGGCGGTCGCGCTGCTGGTCCTCGGTCTCTCCCTGAACCCGCCGGCCGACCTGGTCAGGGAACTCCTGGTGTACGGGGACCGGGGCGCCCTCGACATCCGTACGATCTGGCTCACCGCGAGCGTCGCCGCGGGCGCCGCCCTGATCACCGCGATCGGCCTGATCATCCCGCACAAGGGCCTCTCGCCCTTCTGGGGCCGGCTCCTCGATCTCGCCGAGGGCGCGGTACTGCTCTCGCTGGTGCCGCTCTGCCTCGCCGTCCTCGACGTCTTCACCGCGGCCCGCGCCCTCACGAGCTAGCCGCCGACGGGGACGGGGACGGGGCAGGAACGCACCCGGGCCCCGGCCCCGGCCCCGGGTCCGGGGCGGTGTCCGGGGGCCGGGCGAGCGGGCGCTCAGGGACTGGTACCCTGTGTGACGACCGTCTGTGTACGTGACCCCGGAGCATCGGCTCCACGGTCCACGTCCAGCGGATTCCGCCTCCCGAGTAACGGAAGCTCCCCAGAGTATTCGACCTGGGGCACTCGGTGGCCACGAAGACCCACGAGGAGTACGCGTGTCGCTCGACGCCGCTACGAAGAAGCAGATCATGACCGAGTTCGGCACCAAGGAAGGTGACACCGGCTCCCCCGAGGTCCAGGTCGCCATGCTGTCGCGCCGGATCTCGGACCTGACCGAGCACCTCAAGACCCACAAGCACGACCACCACTCCCGTCGTGGCCTGCTGATCCTGGTCGGCCAGCGCCGCCGGCTGCTGCAGTACCTGGCCAAGAAGGACATCCAGCGTTTCCGTACGCTGGTCGACCGCCTCGGCATCCGTCGTGGTGCGGCCGGCGGTGCCAAGTAAGACACCGTGAAGGGAGCGGTTCCCACCACCCGGGGACCGCTCCCTTTGCCGTATGTACGGGGCGGTGCGGCCCCCGGCCCGGGACGACCGGAATGTCGTCCCGCGGCGAAGCTCAGTAATCTGGACGCACACGCACAACTGAAGAGGAGAAGCGATCTCCGCCGCCGCCGGTCCTCGGTAGTGGCGCCCGGACAGACGCGCGGCCCATGCCGCGGCCCCGGGTGCTTCGATCGAAGACCGGCCCGCACCGAGGAGCGCTTCTCCGCCACGTCCCCTGCCACACGGGCACCGGACGAAGACGAGGAGAAATCACTAGTGGAGAACGAGACCCACTACGCCGAGGCCGTCATCGACAACGGAACCTTCGGCACCCGCACCATCCGCTTCGAGACGGGCCGGCTGGCCCGTCAGGCCGCCGGCTCCGCCGTGGCCTACCTGGACGACGACACCATGGTGCTGTCGGCCACCACCGCCTCCAAGAAGCCCAAGGACCAGCTCGACTTCTTCCCCCTCACGGTGGACGTCGAGGAGCGGATGTACGCGGCCGGCAAGATCCCCGGCTCCTTCTTCCGCCGCGAGGGCCGTCCCTCCGAGGACGCGATCCTCACCTGCCGGCTGATCGACCGCCCGCTGCGCCCGTCCTTCAAGAAGGGCCTGCGCAACGAGATCCAGGTCGTCGAGACGATCATGGCGCTCAACCCCGACCACCTCTACGACGTGGTCGCGATCAACGCCGCCTCCTGCTCCACGCAGCTCGCGGGCCTGCCCTTCTCCGGCCCCATCGGCGGCACCCGGGTCGCCCTGATCAAGGGCCAGTGGGTCGCGTTCCCGACGCACACCGAGCTGGAGGACGCCGTCTTCGACATGGTCGTCGCGGGCCGTGTGCTGGACGATGGCGATGTCGCGATCATGATGGTCGAGGCCGAGGCCACCGAGAAGACCATCCAGCTCGTCAAGGACGGCGCCGAGGCTCCCACCGAGGAGATCGTCGCCGCCGGTCTCGAAGCCGCGAAGCCCTTCATCAAGGTCCTCTGCAAGGCGCAGTCGGACCTCGCCGCCAAGGCCGCCAAGCCCACCGGCGAGTTCCCGATCTTCCTCGACTACGAGGACGACATCCTGGAGGCGCTCAGCTCGGCCGTCAGGTCCGAGCTGGCCCAGGCGCTCACCATCGCGGGCAAGCAGGAGCGCGAGGCCGAGCTGGACCGCGTCAAGGTCCTCGCCGGCGAGAAGCTGCTCCCGCAGTTCGAGGGCCGCGAGAAGGAGATCTCCGCCGCCTACCGCTCGCTGACCAAGACCCTGGTCCGTGAGCGCGTCATCAAGGACAAGGTCCGTATCGACGGCCGTGGCGTCACGGACATCCGTACGCTCGCCGCCGAGGTCGAGGCCATCCCGCGCGTGCACGGTTCCGCGCTGTTCGAGCGGGGCGAGACCCAGATCCTGGGCGTCACCACGCTGAACATGCTCCGGATGGAGCAGCAGCTCGACACGCTCTCCCCGGTCACGCGCAAGCGCTACATGCACAACTACAACTTCCCGCCGTACTCCACCGGTGAGACCGGCCGGGTCGGTTCGCCGAAGCGCCGCGAGATCGGCCACGGCGCCCTGGCCGAGCGCGCGCTCGTGCCGGTGCTGCCGACGCGCGAGGAGTTCCCGTACGCCATCCGCCAGGTCTCCGAGGCGCTGAGCTCCAACGGCTCGACGTCCATGGGCTCGGTCTGCGCCTCCACCATGTCGCTGCTGAACGCCGGTGTGCCCCTCAAGGCCCCCGTCGCCGGTATCGCCATGGGTCTGATCTCCCAGGAGATCGACGGCGAGACCCACTACGTCACCCTCACCGACATCCTCGGTGCGGAGGACGCCTTCGGCGACATGGACTTCAAGGTCGCCGGTACGAAGACCTTCGTGACCGCGCTCCAGCTCGACACCAAGCTCGACGGCATCCCCGCCTCGGTCCTGGCCGCCGCGCTGAAGCAGGCCCGTGACGCCCGCCTCCACATCCTCGATGTGATGAACGAGGCCATCGACGTCCCGGACGAGATGTCCCCGAACGCCCCGCGGATCATCACCGTCAAGATCCCGGTGGACAAGATCGGTGAGGTCATCGGCCCCAAGGGCAAGATGATCAACCAGATCCAGGAGGACACCGGCGCCGACATCACGATCGAGGACGACGGCACCATCTACATCGGTGCCGCCGACGGACCGGCCGCCGAGGCCGCCCGCGCCACGATCAACGGCATCGCCAACCCGACCATGCCGGAGGTCGGCGAGCGCTACCTGGGCACGGTCGTCAAGACGACCACCTTCGGCGCGTTCGTGTCGCTGCTCCCGGGCAAGGACGGACTGCTGCACATCTCGCAGATCCGCAAGCTCGCCGGCGGCAAGCGCGTGGAGAACGTCGAGGACGTCCTCGGTGTCGGCCAGAAGGTCCAGGTCGAGATCGCCGAGATCGACCAGCGCGGCAAGCTCTCCCTGATCCCCGTGATCGAGGGCGAAGAGGCCGCGGACTCCGAAGAGGCGAAGGACGACGCGACCAAGTGACGGCCGGCTTCCAGGCGACGGCCCGCACCTCCTCGGAGGCGCGGGCCGTCGCCCGTACCCAAACCCTGCTCACGGGGGAGAACGGCATCGGCACGGTCCGCCGTACGACGCTCCCCGGCGGTCTGCGCATCGTCACCGAAACCCTGCCCTCGGTCCGCTCGGCGACCTTCGGCATCTGGGTGCAGGTCGGCTCCCGTGACGAGACGCCCGCCCTCAACGGCGCCACCCACTATCTGGAACACCTCCTCTTCAAGGGCACGAGCCGGCGCAGCGCCCTCGACATCTCCTCCGCCATCGACGCGGTCGGCGGCGAGATGAACGCCTTCACGGCGAAGGAGTACACCTGCTACTACGCGCGGGTGCTCGACACCGATCTGCCGCTGGCCATCGATGTCGTCTGCGACATGCTCACCGGATCGCTCATCGAGGCCGCCGACGTCGACGCCGAGCGCGGTGTCGTCCTCGAAGAGATCGCCATGACCGAGGACGACCCGGGCGACTGTGTGCACGATCTCTTCGCGCACACCATGTTCGGGGACAGCCCCCTCGGCCGGCCGGTCCTCGGCACCGTCGACACCATCAACGCCCTGGACCGCGACCGGATCGCCCGCTTCTACAAGAAGCACTACGACCCGAGGCATCTCGTCGTCGCCGCCGCGGGCAATGTCGACCACGCCACGGTGGTGCGCCAGGTCCGCAAGGCCTTCGACCGGGCCGGCGCGCTGTCCCGTACGGACGCCACTCCTGTCGCGCCCCGTGAGGGCAGCCGCACCGTGCGCACCGCGGGCCGGGTCGATCTGCTCAACCGCAAGACCGAGCAGGCCCATGTGGTCCTCGGGATGCCGGGGCTGGCCCGTACCGACGAGCGCCGCTGGGCCCTCGGCGTACTGAACACCGCCCTCGGCGGCGGGATGAGCTCCCGGCTCTTCCAGGAGGTACGGGAGAAGCGCGGCCTCGCCTACAGCGTGTACTCGTACACCTCGGGGTTCGCGGACTGCGGGCTCTTCGGGGTGTACGCGGGCTGCCGGCCCAGCCAGGTCCACGACGTGCTGAAGATCTGCCGTGACGAACTCGACCGGGTCTCCGCCGAGGGGCTCAGCGACGAGGAGATCCAGCGCGCCGTCGGCCAGCTCTCCGGCTCCACCGTCCTCGGTCTGGAGGACACCGGCGCGCTGATGAACCGCATCGGCAAGAGCGAACTCTGCTGGGGCGAGCAGATGTCGGTCGACGAGATGCTGGCCCGGATATCCGCGGTCACCCCGGACGAGGTGAGCGCGGTGGCCCGCGATGTACTGGGACACCGTCCCTCGCTGTCGGTCATAGGCCCGCTGAAGGACAAGCAGGCGGCCCGTCTCGACGAAGCCGTCTCCTGACCGGGCGGGCGACCCGGAGCCGTACCCGGGCCGAAGCCGTAAGCCGAAGCCGAAGCCGTAAGGAAGCAGAGCAATGAGCAAGCTGCGTGTGGCCGTTCTCGGTGCCAGGGGCCGTATCGGCTCCGAGGCCGTACGGGCCGTCGAGGCCGCGGACGATCTGGAACTGGTCGCGGCCCTCGACCGGGACGACAAGCTGGAGACCCTGCTGGAGTCCGGTGCCCAGGTCGTGGTGGAACTGACCACCCCCGCCTCGGTCATGGGCAACCTCGACTTCTGCGTACGCCATGGCATCCACGCGGTCGTCGGCACCACCGGCTGGACCGACGAGCGGCTCGCCCAGCTCGGCACCTCGCTCGCCGCCGCCCCGGAGACCGGTGTGCTGATCGCGCCCAACTTCTCCATCGGCGCGGTCCTCACCATGAAGTTCTCCGAGACGGCGGCGCGCTGGTTCGAGTCGGTCGAGGTCATCGAGCTGCACCACCCGAACAAGGTCGACGCGCCCTCCGGCACCGCCCGGCGCACCGCCCAGCTCATCGCCGAGGCACGCACGGAGGCGGGTCTCGCCCCGCAGCCCGACGCCACGGTCACCGCGCTGGACGGCGCGCGCGGCGCGGACGTCGACGGGGTGCCGGTGCACTCCGTACGGCTGCGCGGTCTGCTGGCCCATCAGGAGGTCATCCTCGGCGGCGAGGGGGAGACCCTCACCATCCGCCACGACTCCCTGCACCACAGCAGCTTCATGCCGGGCATCCTGCTCGGTGTGCGCCGTGTGGTCTCCACCCCCGGGCTCACTCACGGCCTGGAACACTTCCTCGACCTGGGCTGACCCCCGTGCGAGCGAAGATCACCTACTGCCTCACGGCCGCCGTCCTCGTCGTGTACTTCGTCCTGGTCGGCAGCCGCGGTGTCCTGCTGATCGAGCAGGGCACCGCGCTCACCGTGGCCCTCGGCGTCTGCGTGCTGGTCCTGCCGGCCATCGGTGTCTGGTTCCTCTGGAAGAACACCCAGTTCATCAGCCGGGCCAACCGGCTCGCGGCGGAGCTGGACGCCGAGGGCGGTCTGCCGGTGGACCAACTGGTCCGTACGGCCGGCGGCCGGATCGACCGGGAGTCCGCCGACGCCGTCTTCGCCGAGCGCCGGGCCGAGACGGAGGACTCGCCCGACGACTGGCGCTGCTGGTTCCGGCTCGCCGTCGCCTATCACGACGCCCGGGACACCCCGCGCGCCCGCAAGGCGATGCAGCGCGCCATCGCCCTCCACGACGGCAAGCCGGTCCGGGCCTGAACCGGCCGCAGCCGAACCGCCTCCGGTCGTGCCGGAGATACGTACGGCCCGCGGATACGGAGAGCGGGGCCCTGCCTCTTCGGCAGGGCCCCGCTCGGCCGTCCTACGGACTCCACGTCCTACGGGCTCCATGAGCCGTCCATGGCCTCGGGACGTCCCCCGGGGGACACGGTGACGTCCCAGGACCCTGGTGGTGTCAGGGGCGTTGTCAGGGGCGGCGGTACTCGTCCCCCCAGGCCTCGACCGTGTCGGCCGCCCGGTCGAAGGCCTCGGTCCGCGCCAGGAAGTCCCCGTTGTGGTCGGTCAGCAGCGGCAGGGCTTCACCCTTGCGGCGTACGACGACGAGCGCCTGGCCCTGCACGGTGCGCGGCAGCCCGAGCCAGCGCACCGGCTGCTGGACCGTCCGCACGGCGGTGATCTGGTCCCACGCCACGGTCGTGGTCAGCAGCAGGCCCACCCGCCGCACTCCGTGCCGGCTCACCCACGCCCCCACCCGCAGCAGCCGCAGCGCGACGGCGATCATCACCGCGGCGACACCCAGACATACCGCGGCACCCGGCAGGGCGCCGGCGAAGGCGGTGACCATCCCCGCCAGCAGAACGAAGGAGGCGAGCAGCAGAAGCAGCGCCGCCCCCACCACCCGCCAGGGTCCGGGGCGGTACGGACGCCGCCAATGATCATGATCGTCGAACGGCAGCGCGACATCCTCGGTGGTCGCGTCAAAAGCCCGGTCGGCCGTCAGGAAGGGCAGGGGCACGACTGATCCTCACTCACAAGCACGCTCGATTGCTGTGCCCGGTGAGGCTATCGATCGCACACCGCACCGGACCACCCCAGGGGGGCCGGACGAGTCAGCGCCCCTGGGACGCCTCCGAGTGCTGCGTATGGGCCGGAGCCCGCGGCGGCTCCATCGCGGGCAGCCCGAAGAGCAGGGATCCAGCGAATCCGGCGACGAGCGTCAGCCCGATCAGCGTACGGCTCACCACCTGCGACGCCCCGGCCCGCTGCCGGGGAGGGGGCGCGACGTTACTGCGGAAACGGTCGGCCTCGGCGACGAACGCGAAGGGGACGGCCTCTCGCCGGCGGAACATGGAAGAACGCTCCTCGGGTGCTCGTGACGGACGCTGCTCATGGGGTGGTTGTTACCGGGTAGGACGCTCGCGAACGTCATTCGGTGCCCGGATTCCCCGAATTGACCAAAGAAAGCCACCCCTGGCGGCCCTCGTCCTGGCGATCAGGGCCGCCCCGTAGAGTGGGCGCCGCCCTGAGCGACGCGAATGGAAGGACCCCTGCCGGTGAGCGACACCCCCGCCGACACCCCCGCGGAGACGGAGCCGAGTTTCCGCGGCGATGTCACCGTCGAGCTGCTGAAGCACTCCGCCAGCGACACCGATGTGCTGTGGGCCGCGCGTGTCTCCACGGCGGGAGAGCAGTCCCTCGAAGAGGTGTCGAAGGATCCCGAGCGCTCCAAGGGGCTCATCAACTTCCTGATGCGGGACCGCCACGGCAGCCCCTTCGAGCACAACTCGATGACCTTCTTCATCAGCGCCCCGATCTTCGTCTTCCGCGAGTTCATGCGGCACCGCGTGGGCTGGTGCGTCGCGGGGGACACCGAGATCACCCTGGAGAGCGAATCCGGGACCCTGCGCCGCAGGACCATCGCCGAGCTGCACCGTCTGTGGCACCTCGACGCCGAGGACCGTCTGCCGCACTCGGCCGGCGGAGTCACCTGGCACGCCGGAGCGGGCCGCTGGGCGGCGCGGGTCCACGCCGCAGGTACGGACCACTACCTCGGGCTGTACGAGAACAGGGAAGCCGCCGAGTCCGCGGTCGTGGAGTTCCGCGAGCGGCACCCCGGCACCCGGCTCCCCAAGCTGGAACCGGTCCGCCGTACCCAGGTCCGCTGCTACGACGAGGACACCCTGACCGCACGGCGGGCGCGCGTCGTCGATGTCTTCGAGTCCGGCGTCAAGCCGCTGATCAGGATCGTCACCGCCACCGGGCGGGAGCTGCGCGCCACGGTGGACCACGCCGTGCTGACCCCGGACGGCTGGCGCAAGGCCGGCGAGCTGGCGGTGGGCGACGCGGTGCTGGCCGAAGCCACCGGGGCAGACCCCTCCCCGGCACCTATCCCGCCCGGTCTGCACCGCGGGATCGGCGTGTGGGCGGCGGCACGGCGCGAGCACCTGATCAAGGAGACCGACTCCTGCCATGTCTGCGGCGGGGAGTTCCCGCGCGCCGGACTCGCCCTCGACCATGTGATCCCGGTGACGAGCGATCTCACCCGGGCCCTGGACGAGAGCAATCTGGCCCCGGTGTGTGAGGAGTGCCACGTACGCGGGAGCGCCGAGGAGCGTGCGTCCGCCCCCGACGCCGCCGGGACGGCCGTCGCCCGGCCCGACACGATCGTCTCCATCGCCGACGACGGCGAGGAGATGACCTACGACCTGTCCGTCGAGGGCCCCTGGCACAACTTCCTCGCCAACGGCATCGTCGTGCACAACTCGTACAACGAGGAGTCGGGCCGCTACCGCAACCTCCAGCCGGTCTTCTACGTCCCGGCCGAGGACCGCAAGCTCGTCCAGCAGGGCAGGCCCGGCAAGTACGAATTCGTGCCGGGCAGCCCCGCCCAGCAGGAGCTCACCGAGCGCGCGATGCGGGACTCCTACGTCCAGGCCTACGAGGCGTACCGGCGGATGCTGGCCGAGGGCGTGGCCCGCGAGGTCGCCCGTGCGGTCCTGCCGGTCGGACTGTTCTCGTCGATGTACGCGACCTGCAACGCGCGCTCGCTGATGCACTTCCTCGGCCTGCGCACCCAGCACGAACAGGCGAAGGTCCCGTCCTTCCCGCAGCGGGAGATCGAGATGGTCGGACAGCGGATGGAGGAGCACTGGGCCACGCTCATGCCCCTCACCCACGCGGCCTTCAACGCCAACGGCCGTATCGCCCCCTAGGGTCTTTCGTCCACCACGGGGCCCCGCTCCCCGCTGCGGACGGACGCTCTCCGCTCCGGACGGATCGAAACGAAAGACCTGCCCGGACCGGGCCGGGGGCGGGTGAGCACAGATGTACGGCCGGTCGAGCAAAGCGCCCGGATTGCGGCGTTTCGAGAAGTTCATCTAGGCTGATCAAACGGACCCGGCACTGCTTGAACCCCCGAGCAGGCAGTGCCGGGCTCCTCTTGTCCCGTCCCCCAAGGGGACACGGTGAGCTGAGCAGCGAGTAGCGTGTTACCCATGGCTCCGATCTCCACTCCGCAGACCCCCTTCGGGCGGGTCCTCACCGCCATGGTCACGCCCTTCACGGCGGACGGCGCACTCGACCTCGACGGTGCCCAGCGGCTCGCCGTCCATCTCGTGGACGCGGGCAACGACGGCCTGATCCTGAACGGCACCACCGGTGAGTCGCCGACCACCAGCGACGCGGAGAAAGACCAGCTCGTACGGGCCGTCCTGGAAGCGGTCGGAGACCGGGCCCATGTCGTCGCGGGCGTCGGCACGAACGACACCCGCCACAGCCTGGAGCTGGCCCGCGCGGCCGAGCGCGCCGGAGCGCACGGCCTGCTCGCCGTGACGCCGTACTACAACAAGCCGCCGCAGGAAGGTCTCTTCCGGCACTTCACCGCGATCGCCGACGCCACGGGGCTCCCGGTGATGCTCTACGACATCCCGGGCCGCAGCGGCGTCCCCATCGACACCGAGACGATCGTCCGTCTCGCCCAGCACCCGCGCATCGTCGCCAACAAGGACGCCAAGGGCGATCTCGGCCGCGCGAGCTGGGCCATCGCCCAGTCCGGCCTGGCCTGGTACTCCGGCGACGACATGCTCAACCTGCCGCTGCTCTCGGTCGGCGCGGTCGGCTTCGTCTCCGTCGTCGGCCATGTGGTCACCCCGGAGCTGCGTGAGCTGCTCGACGCCCACCTCACCGGCGATGTCCACAAGGCCACCGAGATCCACCAGAAGCTGCTTCCGGTCTTCATCGGCATGTTCAGGACGCAGGGCGTCATCACGACCAAGGCCGCGCTCACGCTCCAGAAGCTGCCCGCGGGACCGCTGCGCCTCCCGCTCGTCGAGCTGTCGCCCCAGGAAACCGAGCAGCTCAAGATCGATCTCGTGGCCGGCGGGGTACAGCTCTAATCATCGACTTCACAACTGAATACGCGAAGACAACAGACCCATCGACAAACCGACGAGTCGGTCAACACAGACAACAGCAAGTGCACGAATGTCATGCGCGCCACGTGCCTCAGCGGTACGTGGCGTGTGTGGTGAGGAGAGTCTTTTGAGTCATCCGCATCCTGAACTCGGTGCCCCGCCGAAGCTTCCCAAGAACGGCCTGCGCGTCACCCCGCTCGGCGGCCTTGGTGAGATCGGCCGCAACATGACGGTCTTCGAGTACAACGGCCGTCTGCTCATCGTCGACTGCGGCGTGCTCTTCCCGGAGGAGGAACAGCCCGGCATCGACCTGATCCTGCCGGACTTCACCACCATCCGGGACCGCCTCGACGACATCGACGGCATCGTGCTCACGCACGGCCACGAGGACCACATCGGCGGCGTCCCGTATCTGCTCCGGCTGAAGGCGGACATCCCGCTGATCGGCTCGAAGCTGACCCTCGCGCTGATCGAGGCGAAGCTCCAGGAGCACCGCATCCGCCCGTACACCCTTGAGGTCGCCGAGGGTCACCGCGAGCGCATCGGTCCCTTCGACTGTGAGTTCGTCGCGGTCAACCACTCCATCCCGGACGCCCTGGCGGTCGCCATCCGCACCCCCGCGGGCATGGCCGTCCACACCGGCGACTTCAAGATGGACCAGCTTCCGCTGGACCGCAGGCTCACCGATCTGCCCACCTTCGCCAAGCTCGGCGAGGAGGGCATCGACCTGCTGCTGGCCGACTCCACCAATGCCGAGGTCCCGGGCTTCGTCCCGCCCGAGCGGGACATCTCGAACGTCCTGCGGCAGGTGTTCGGCAGCGCGCAGAAGCGCATCATCGTGGCCAGCTTCGCCAGCCACGTCCATCGCATCCAGCAGATCCTGGACGCCGCCCACGAACACGGCCGCCGGGTCGCCTTCGTCGGCCGCTCGATGGTCCGCAACATGGGCATCGCACGGGATCTCGGCTATCTCAGGGTCCCGGCGGGCCTGGTCGTGGACGTCAAGACGCTCGACGACCTGCCCGAGCACGAGATCGTGCTCGTCTGCACCGGCTCCCAGGGCGAACCGATGGCCGCGCTCTCCCGTATGGCCAACCGCGACCACCAGATCCGTATCGTCCAGGGCGACACGGTGATCCTGGCGTCGTCGCTCATCCCGGGCAACGAGAACGCGGTCTACCGCGTGATCAACGGTCTGACCAGGTGGGGCGCCCACGTTGTTCACAAGGGCAACGCCAAGGTGCATGTCTCCGGCCATGCCTCGGCCGGCGAGCTGTTGTACTTCTACAACATCTGCAAGCCCAAGAACCTGATGCCCGTCCACGGGGAGTGGCGCCATCTGCGCGCCAACGCCGAACTGGGCGCGCTGACGGGGGTCCCCAAGGACCACATCGTCATCGCCGAGGACGGCGTGGTCGTCGACCTCGTCGACGGCAGGGCCAGGATCGTGGGCAAGGTCCAGGCCGGCTATGTCTATGTCGACGGGCTCTCGGTCGGCGATGTCACCGAGACCTCGCTCAAGGACCGCCGCATTCTCGGCGACGAGGGCATCATCTCGGTCTTCGTGGTGGTCGACTCCACCACCGGCAAGGTCGTCGGCGGTCCGCACTTCCACGCGCGGGGCTCCGGTATCGAGGACGCGGCGTTCAGCGCGGTGCTCCCCAAGGTCGAAGAGGCGATCGCCAGGTCCGCCCAGGACGGCGTCGCGGAACCGCACCAGCTCCAGCAGCTCGTGCGGCGCACGGTGGGCAAGTGGGTCTCCGACACCTACCGCAGGCGCCCGATGATCCTCCCCGTCGTGGTCGAGGTCTGACGCAGGCAACTGCCGTCCGGTGGCCGACATCTGACGCCGCCTACGGGAGCGGAGGGCCTCGATTTGCATCGACGCCCTCCGCTCCAGTACGTTTACGGCTCCACCTCAGGGGGAAGCCGGGCAAAAGAAGCGTCCGGGGCCCTCCGGGTGGAGGGAAAACCGACTCGGATAACTCTGGTAAAGTCGGAGACGCAAGACAGCAAGACGGAAAAAGAGCAAGACAAGTAAAATAGCAGGACCGAAGGGAAGCCCGGAGGAAAGCCCGCGAGGGTGAGTACAAAGGAAGCGTCCGTTCCTTGAGAACTCAACAGCGTGCCAAAAGTCAA